>JAJZDL010000255.1 GCA_021851465.1 Acidobacteriota bacterium | reverse complement strand
GGCCGCAGATGGCGCCCGCACCCGAAGTCTCGGGCAAGCCGCTGGAGATTTCGCTCGACCGGATCGACCGCAATCCCAACCAGACACGCAGCAGCTTCGACCAGGTTCAGCTCGATGAGCTGGCGCACTCCATCGCCGCCACCGGCGTGGTGCAGCCGGTGGTGGTGCGAGAGATGCCCGGCGGACGCTATCAACTGATAATGGGCGAGCGACGCTGGCGGGCCTCCCAGGCGGCGGGCAAGGCCACGATCCCGGCCATCGTGCGCCAGGTCTCCGACGAGCAGGCGATGGAGATGACCATCGTCGAGAACCTACAGCGCGCGGACCTGAATCCGATGGAGCAGGCGCGCGCCTTCGAGCGACTCAGCCGCGAGTTCAAGATGACGCAGGAGCAGATGGCGGTTCGCACTGGAAAAGACCGCTCCAGCGTCGGCAACTTCCTGCGTTTATTGAAGTTGCCAGCTTCCACGCAGGCCCTTGTGGAGTCCGGCCAGCTCAGCTTTGGCCATGCGCGGGCGCTGCTCGCACTCGATTCGCAGGAGCGGATTGCAAGTGCGGCGGGCAAGGTAACGGCCCTTGCCATGTCTGTGCGGCAGACCGAGTCCTATGTGCAGGGCCTGATCAATCCAGAGTCGAAGCCGAAGGCGAAGCAGGCGTCAATCGAGGCACAGGATCCCAACGTTCACGAGGCGGAGGAGCGCCTGCAGCGGCGGCTGGGACTGAAGGTGCGCATCGAGGACAAGCGCGGCAAGGGCCGGGTCGTCATCGAGTATGCGGGCATCGAGGACTTCGATGCGATTCTGGCTGCGTTGGGAGAGAGCTAGGCGGATGGAGAAGTCAATTATTTTCAACTGAATATGGCTCAGTGCCGCCTCTAGAATCAACCTCTACCACGCGAAAGGATCGCTGCCCGTGCCGCCCATGACAGCCACACCTCTTGAGTTCCGCCTGCGCCTCTGGATTATGGTGGCCCTCTACGGCCTCGGGTTTACTGCGCCGTGGGATGCCGTGATGCATCTGGATGGCTCGGGGCCGAATGCGCATGTATGGGGGCTGCTGGCCGTGTTGCTGTCGAAGAGCGGTGCCATGGGCATCGCTGCCGCCTTCAATCTTGTATTGGCAGTAGGCATCGCGTGTGCGCTGGCTGGCGCATCGCTGCGCACCTGGGGCGTGGCCTATCTGGGCTCGGATGCCATGCGAGACGCCAACCTGCGCGGAAGCTCAGTGGTCGCCGATGGCCCATACCGTTATCTGCGCAACCCGCTCTATCTAGGGGATTTCCTGAACGCCTTGGCGCTCATGCTGTTGATGCCGGCCAGCGGAGCGGTCTTCACGATTGTGCTGGTCGTCTGGTTACACATGCGACTGGTGCTGGCGGAGGAGTCTTTCCTGACGGCAAAGCTGGGCGGTGAATACGTAGCATACTGTGCGCAGGTGCCGCGGTTCCTGCCGTCTCTGCGCCCACGCGTAGCAGCGTCGCAGACGCGCCCGCGCTGGCCCCAGGCAGTGATGGCAGAGATCTTCATGTGGGGAGTGGCCGCATCGTTCGCCGTGCTTGGCTGGCGGTATAACGCGCACCTTCTCATCCAGAGCATTCTGGTGTCGTTTGGGCTGTTTCTTGTGGCGCGGGCGTTTCAAATGTAGGAGCGTCCGGCCACCAGAGCGGCCTGACCGCTCCTGTAGCATCATAAACCTGCGCGAAACGGCCTCTTTGCAGGAGGCCGTTTCGCGTTCTTTGTATTGCCTCCGCGACTGACAGTGAGGCCACTCGCGTCCCAGCATATTCAGCGGGGCGGCGGGCAGGACTGCTCCCGTCTGCATCACGAGTCGGGCCGAGTCGAGGCGTTACTTCTTTGGCGGCGCGATGCTGTCCTTGGCGACCTTCGCGACGCGGAACTTGACTACGGTCTTGGCCTTGATCTTGATCGGCTCGCCGGTCTGCGGGTTGCGTCCCATGCGGGCCTTGCGCTCGGCCTTGACCAGCTTGCCGATCCCGGGAATGGTGAACTCGCCGTTCTTCTTGGTCTCCTTGACGGCCATCTCCGCCAGCAGCTCCAGCCCGGCGGCCGCTTGCTTGTTGGTGATCTCCAGCTTCTCTGCCATTGCGCGTACGAGCGCTGTTTTGGTCATGCCTTTTGCCATTATGTTGCTCCTTGGTTCCAAGTTTGTGGTTCAAAATCGTGTTGCGATTGCATTCTGGTGCCGGCAAGTTTGCCGAGGCGCCCTGCGACAAGCCGGTTGCCAAGCCTCACCGTGCTGCAAATCGCCCGTGTTTATGCGGGCGCCGGCAAACGTACCGCATTTCACCTTCAGCCTTTCCAGAGCCGTTGTCAATGGGTTTTATCCGGTTTCCACAGGTATTTTGCCGATTTTTCCCGGTTTTGTCCTATTTTTAGCACATCTTCGGCAATTGTTGGAGATTTTGCAGCGATTTATGCGACTCGATCGGGCCGGGCCGACGCAATCGCGCGGTTCAGGAGGTGGACGATCGGCGCCGCGAGCGCAAAGCGCGACGCGATCTCGCGAAGCAACTCGGGCCGGGTAGCGAGTTCCGCAGGGAGCGTGGCCGAGACGCCCCACTGCCTGCACAGCAGGAGATCCAGCGCCGGCGAATCGGCGGAGAAGCCGCGCGGTGGGCGCGTCAGGCGGTTTCCC
>JAJZDL010000038.1 GCA_021851465.1 Acidobacteriota bacterium | reverse complement strand
GGGCAGCGTGGGCAAAGGCAAAAGCAAAATGCGGGGATTCTTCGCTGCGGTCAGAATGACAATTCATAAAGAAGGCTGCGGTCGGGATGACGGCGGTTTAGGGTGTGGGAGCGTGGGATGACGGTGGCGGTGGAGGGTGGAGGGCGCGGCTCGGGATGACGGCGGGGGCAGGTGGTGTAGGATGGGTTTGGATCCAGTTGAGTGAGGGATTGCAAGCCCGCTTGGACCGTTGCACATTCATCTGTCCCTATCGTCTAGTGGCCCAGGACACCGCCCGTTCTCGGCGGCGACACAGGTTCGAATCCCGTTGGGGACACCAATTGGAATTGATGCGTTCGATGCTGGGTGCCTGTCCGCGAGAGTGGGGCAGGTGGCGGCGCGGAACCGGCCCATGCTTGCAGCCCAGGAGGGCGGACCGATTTTGTCGATGTCCAGAGAGGGCAAGCCCTGGGCCTGCCTCCGCCTTATACCGGTTGCGACGGAATGCCCTGGCAGATGTCTTCTGAAGGCAGCCTGTTCCAGCACAGAAGCCAGACCAGGAGACAGAGAACACAGGCCCCGGCGGTATCGAGAAACACGTCGATGAGCGTTCCGGTGCGGCTGGGGATGAAGGTCTGGTGGTACTCGTCGCAACTGGCGACCAGTGCGGTTGAGGCGATGGCGAGCAGGGTGGAGTTGCGACGCCATGCGAAGAGCGACATCCGTGGGTGCGTCTCGAGTGTGTAGAGCCATGCGCGCAGGAAGGTGAAGGCCACCGCGCCGTAGCCGATGAAGTGCCCGGTCTTGCGCAGGTAGTGGTGGAAGAGTGCCCAGGAGTTGTCCTGCATGGGGCCGAACAGGTGCTGCACGATGGGCCTGAGCCAACTGCTGGTGTTGTTGGCGGAGAAGGTGTCGGTGGACTCGCTACAGATGATCGCGACGGCGATGGCGGCGGGAGTCCATACGTTCAGCCACCAACGCCAGCCGCCATGGACAGGGGACGCGGTTGGGCCTGGCCGGTAGAAGAAGACTGGATGCATCTCCCTAAGGTATCAGCCAACGGCACCAAGACGGTCTTGCGGGGAAGCTGGCCAACGGGCCCGCGGCGTAGGCCTCGTAGTACAGTTGACGCCGGTACAACAAGTCTCTGTAGTAGAGGGTGCGGACTGCCAGAAACAGGGTGGTGAGAAAGAGCGCTCCTGTGGTGTCGATCAGGACATCGCGCAGGCAGCCGACGCGACCGGGAAGGAACCTCTGGTGCCACTCGTCGAGGCTGGCCACGAAGAAGGTGGAGGCAACGGAGAGTGAGGTAGCAAACGGCATCAACCAAGTTCTTCTGACCCAGGCGATTGGCCGGGCGGAACAGTACCAGGCTCTGTGAAAGAGGAGGCCGATCGTTCCGTAGCCGAAGAAGTGGCCGATCTTGCGGGCGAGCACGTTGAAGAAACCGGTCAGCTCGAAGTGCCACCTGCCCAGAACGGAGAGCCATGCGGCATTGACCAATACCTGGGTATGCGAGCCGCTCATCAGGCTGGTGGATGTGCAACGGACGAAGACCAGACTAAAGAGCACGGGCAACCATGCGCCCTTCATGCTTCGCACACGGCGGCGCGATTTAAGATTTAGGGGGTTCAAAAAAGGGGAAGCCGACATTCTCTGTGTCTCCAAATTGTGGTGTGATCGAACCGGGCAGGTCAACGAACGACTCGACTCAGTTGGATGCCGAAGTGGCGGGATTGTGTTGTCCGGTACCCATTTCGGCAACAGGCCGCGGCGGGCCGGCGTCGCCGTCCTCGCGCGGAGAGACCGGGAGGATGGGGCGAAGCAGGCACAGATTGGAGGCGCTGTGCTTTATTCCGCGTGGTAGTTGGGGGCTTCGCGGGTGATGATGACGTCGTGGACGTGGCTCTCGCGCAGGCCTGCGTTGGAGATGCGGATGAAGCGGGCGTTGGCGTGGAGGTCTGCGATGGTTGCGCAGCCGAGGTATCCCATGCCGGAGCGGAGGCCTCCGACGAGCTGGTAGACCATGGCCTCGAGTGGTCCACGGTGTGGGACGCGGCCTTCAATGCCTTCGGGGACGAACTTGGCGAGGCGGTTGCCACCGTTGCTCTCGCGGGCGGTGAACGAGGTGCGGTCGCCGTCTGCGGGCTCGGATCTGTCTTCCGCACTCTGGAAGTAGCGTTCGCCGGAGCCTTGCGCCATGGCGGAGAGCGAACCCATGCCGCGATAGGCTTTGAAGGAGCGGCCCTGGTAGAGGATGGTCTCGCCGGGCGACTCGTCCACACCGGCGAAGAGGGAGCCGATCATGACGACGTTTGCACCGGCGGCGATGGCCTTTGTGAGGTCGCCGGAGTACTTGATGCCGCCATCGGCGACGATGGGAACTCCGCGCTTTTCGGCGGCGCGGGCGGCCTCCGCGATGGCGGTGATCTGGGGCATTCCGGCACCGGTGACCATGCGCGTGGTGCAGATGGATCCGGGGCCGATGCCGACCTTGACGGCGTCTGCACCGGAGTCGATGAGCGCCATAGCTCCGTCGTAAGTGGCGACGTTTCCGGCGAGGAGGTCGGTGTCGGGAAACTGCTTTTTGACTGCTGCGATGGCGGCGAGGACTCGCGAGGAGTGGCCGTGGGCGCTGTCGATGGCGAGCGCGTCGACGCGCATCTCGATGAGGGCGGCGGCGCGTTCGAGGAAGTCTCCGGTGGCGCCGATGGCACCTGCGACGCGGAGGCGGCCCTTGCTGTCCTTGGATGCGTTGGGGTACTTGAGCTTCTTCTGGATGTCCTTGACGGTGATGAGGCCCTTGAGTTCGTAGTCGTCGTTGACGACGAGCAACTTCTCGACACGGTGCTGGTGGAGGATCTCTTCGGCCTGTTCGAGGGTGGTGCCGACGGGGACGGTGATGAGGTTGGCCTTGGTCATCACGCCGTCGATGGGGATGTCTGTGCGGGAGACGAAGCGCAGGTCGCGGTTGGTGAGGATCCCGACCAGCTTTCCCTTGCGAGTGACGGGGACCCCGGAAATCTTGAAGCGGCGCATCAGGTCGAGCGCATCGGAGATGGGCTGTTCGGGCGCGATGGTGACGGGATCGACGATCATGCCGGACTCGGAACGCTTGACCTTGTCGATCTCGCCGGCCTGCTGCTCGATGGTGAGGTTGCGGTGGACGACGCCGATGCCGCCCTGCTGGGCCATGGCGATGGCCAGGCGCGACTCGGTGACGGTGTCCATGGCCGCGGAGATGAGCGGCGTGTTGAGCGCGATGTTGCGGGTGAGCTGTGTCTGCGTACTGACCTGGTTGGGGACGACCTCGCTGTAGGCAGGGACGAGCAGCACATCGTCGAAGGTGAGCGCTTCGGGGATCGGGGAGGGAATCATATCTTCCGTTCTGGCCCGCGGCTGCGAGGGATGAGGACTTGAGCCGGGTTCGATTGATTGTAGAATCGTGCGAGACTGCGATCAAGTTTGGCCGGCTCGACTTCATCGTATGGATGGAAGCAGTCGAGCGGGACACTGGCTTCCAGGCCCATGTCGGCCCTGTATCGCCAGCGCGGCGACCGACTTCGGGTGGATGGCGCATTTGGCAGTGGGCCGGTGTGCCGCTTCTGCGCAGGGAAGGAAGGATTGGGGGTGCCGTACTACTTTGTGAGCGCCTCGCGGGCCTCGCGCTCTGTCTTCAGATCGGCTGCGACGCGGGCTTCGGCGGCGAGCTTTGCTTCAGCAGCGAGTTTTGCCTCCTGATAGGCCTTGGCCTCCAGATCTTCGCGCTTCTTCTTCTCCAGGTCGGCCTCGGCCTCGTCGTCGCCGATGCCTTTCAGCCCCGATTTAAAGCCACGCAGCCCTTCGCCCAGGCCCTTGCCGAGTTCGGGCAGCTTTTTGCCGCCGAAGAGCACGATCACGATGAGACCGATCACGAGAAGATGCATTGGTTGAAGCAGGTCGCCCATAGAAACTCTCCTTGCAGGACTGGGCGTGCGCACGACGCCGGACTGCACATAGTATTGTCGCACACCTCGACGCGGCTTACAGCAGGTTTTCGCAACCGGGGCGACGCGGAGAGGTCCCCTTCGCACTACACTATCTCTGTGCCCGATCCCACCCCGGAGAAGCTGCGACCCGACGCGCCGAAGCCGCGACCCGCAACGCCGAAGCTGCGGCTGGGCCAGCGCCTGGCCCTGGCGGTTGTGCCACCGCTGGTGGCGCTTCTGGTGCGGCTGCTGGGGTTGACGCTGCGCTACGAGGACCGGGTCGATCCGGGCGCGACGCCCGGCTACCTCATTCCCGGCCCGGTGGTCTTCGCGTTTTGGCACCGCAGCCTTCTGGTGTGCGCGCACCGCTTTCGGGGGATGGGAATCTCGATCCTGATAAGCCCCAGCTTCGACGGAGAGCTGATCGCGCGCACCACGGAGCTGCTCGGCTTCCGTGTGGTGCGCGGCTCCAGCTCGCGTGGCGGGGCGGTGGGGCTGCGCGGGATGCAGCAGGCGTACGCCGACGGTCATCGCTGCGCCATCACCGCCGACGGTCCGCGCGGGCCAGTCTTCGTCGCCAAACCCGGTACCGCGCTGCTGGCAAACTCGGTTGGCGCGCGGTCGGTCGACGGAAGGCCCGCCGGGACCTGGGTGGGCTGCTTCTACGCGCTGCCGGAGCGCGCGTGGGAGCTTCGTTCATGGGACCGTTTTATGGTTCCCAAACCGTTCTCTCGCGTGGTGCTGACCTGGCCCGCGCACGTTGCCGCGGGCGAGGTGACGACGGACAGAGTGCAGGCGGCGCTGGATCGCGCGGTCGCGATGGCCGGGGAACGCAGCTAGACTGAGGACCGATGCGCGTGTGCAATTCCAATACTTCCGCCGTATCCAATGCATCCGATGCGATGCCGAGAGGCGACGGGTCGGCGATGCCGGTGTCGGATTTTTACTTCGACCTGCCGGAAGAACTGATTGCGCAGCACCCGCCCGCGCAGCGCGGCAGCAGTCGGATGCTGGTGCTGGAGCGGGCGCTCGACCGGGGCCATCCGGGTGCGCTGCGCGACGAGATGTTTGCCAACTTTCCGCAGATCCTTCGGCCGGGCGACCTGCTGGTCCTGAACGACTCGCGTGTACTGCCCGCGCGCCTCTACGCGACACGCAGCGGCGCGCGCAGGCTGGGCAGTTCGCCGCAGCCCTCCGGCGCGATCGAGGTGCTGTTGACCGAGCCGGTGGAAGATTCGATGGAAGCGCGCCTTGAAGAGCGGGCGCTCAGCGCCGCGCGCGCCCGCGAAAATCTGTGGCGGGCGCTGGTGCGGCCCGCGCGCAAGGTGCGGATCGGGGAGCGGCTGCTGTTTTTCGAGAACAGACCGGAGGCAGAGCGGCAGGCTGAGAGTGGCGTCGCGGCGGGGCGGCAGGGTCGCTGTGGGGAACCTTTGCTGACGGCGGAGGTTGTGGCCGCGGGAGAGTTTGGCGAGCGCACGCTGCGCTTTGCGCCGGTGGAGGACTTCCACGGCGCGCTGGAGCGCATCGGGCACATGCCCCTGCCGCCGTACATCCATCGCGAGCAGGCGCGGCAGCCGGACACGGCAGAGGACCGCGAACGCTACCAGACGGTCTACAGTCGGCAGCCCGGATCGGCGGCCGCGCCTACCGCCGGGCTGCACTTTACGCCGGAGGTCCTGGCTGCGCTGCGCGCGCGGGGGGTGGAGGTGCAGACGCTTACGCTGCACGTCGGATTGGGGACGTTCCAGCCGGTGCGGGTGGAGCGGCTGGACGAGATTCGCCTGCATGCAGAACGCTACACGCTGCCGGCGGCCACGGCGGAGGCGCTGAACCGCGCGCTTGGGGAAGGGCGCAGGATCGTGGCCGCAGGGACCACCACGACGCGCGCGCTGGAGCACATTGCGGCGCAGGCCCACGGCGGCGCGCGGGCCGCAGCCGGCGCGCCGCGGCTCGAGCCGCACTCGGGTTCGACCAGCATCTTCATTGCGCCGGGGCACCGGTTTCGGATCGTCAGCGGCCTGCTGACGAACTTTCATCTGCCGGAATCGACTTTGCTGATGCTGGTTGCGGCCTTCGCGGCGGGCGCGGAGACGGCGGGGGCGGGATGGATGGAGAACGCCGCCAGCCGGGGACGGCAGAAGGCCCTCGACGCATACGCCCACGCGGTCCGCGAGCGATACCGCTTCTACTCCTACGGCGACTGCATGTTGCTGCTGTGAGGCAGGTGCGGGGCGGCGGCTTTTCCACTTTCCCACGCCTCTCCACAATCGCTGCACCGCTGCTGCGCCTTGACCGGCCTGCGACGCAGACCTACTCTCGTTGAGTGCCTCCAGCCGGATGGACGAAGTGGAGCGGCCAAGGCGGGAGCGGGCTCTATGAGGGCCGAGCAGGCCCGCTTCGGTTGCGGCCATTTGAGGAATTCCACAGCAGTTGTCGGGCAAATATTATCGATGGCTTTGCAAGCAAGGCGAAAACAGGAGTATTTGCGAAGGTAACACTACATCTTGTGCTTTATACTTGACACACCCTATGGGGGGCGGTACTTTCACGACTGCGCACGATGAAGTGTCGAGCTAACGAGCTCAGCAGCACCCGGCAGGACAGGCCCGGACTCCCCCTCCAACGTACCGCGGTTGCGCCATAGCGTTTTCCGCAGTGCCAGAGGGCCAGGCAGGGCCTTCGCACGCAGCAGTCTATGGGACGCATCGTACCTGCCTAGGCAGCACAGGCCGGTACGCTTTCGTTCCCCGATCCAGGAGCAGATTCGGGGCCAGATTCAGGACACGAAAGTTCAGAGTTATTGCAGCGAAGCCGGGCCCGTTTGGAGACGCTGGCCCGTTTGCAGCACACGAGACCGGCACCGTCAGCGACGCCGCAGCATTCAGCAATCGAAGGAGAACCATCTCGATGAACACGATCCAGACCCATACCGATGCGATCAACCGCTCGGCGACCCAGAACCCGGCGATGCAGAACGGCCCCACCGCCGAGGGCGCACGGCCCGCCGCTGCGCGCACACGCGGCCTCTCCTTCTCGCGCCACTTCACGCGGCCCGGCATCTCGCCGTTCGACGAGGTGACCTGGGAGCTGCGCGACGCGGTGATCCAGGACTACAAGGGGCGGGTGATCTTCGAGCAGAAGAACGTGGAGGTCCCCGCCGATTGGTCGATGACGGCGACCAACATTGTGGCGTCGAAGTACCTGCACGGGCAGGTGGGCACGCCGGAGCGCGAGAGTGGGGTCCGCGCGCTGATTACGCGCGTGGCCGAGAGCATCCGCGACTGGGGGATGCGCGACGGCTACTTCGCCACGCCGGCCGACGCGGCGACGTTCTTTGCGGAGCTGAGCCACCTGCTTCTGAACCAGAAGGTGGCGTTCAACTCGCCGGTGTGGTTCAACGTGGGCTGCGACCGCCTGGAGCCGCACTCGGACGCGCAGAACTGGCACTGGAACCGGGCGACGGGACAGGTTGAGTTCTCGGTGACGGGCTACAGCAAGCCGCAGTGCTCGGCGTGCTTCATCAACTCGGTGAACGACTCTCTGGATTCGATCCTGACGCTGGCGAAGACGGAGGGAATGCTCTTCAAGTGGGGCAGCGGCGCGGGTTCGAACCTGAGTTCGATCCGCGGCTCGATGGAGACGCTGTCGGGCGGCGGGACGGCCAGCGGGCCGCTCTCCTTCATGCGCGGGTTCGATGCGTTTGCCGGAGTCATCAAGAGTGGCGGCAAGACGCGGCGCGCGGCCAAGATGGTGATCCTGAACATCGACCATCCAGACATCGAGGAGTTCATTGAGTGCAAGGTGAAGGAGGAGGCCAAGGCGTGGCACCTGGTGCAGGCGGGCTATGACGGGTCTGGGCCGGACAGCGAGGCATACAGCTCGATCTTCTTCCAGAACGCCAACAACAGCGTGCGCGTGACCGACGAGTTCATGCAGGCGGTGGAGGCGGATGGCAGCTTCAGCACGCGCACGGTGAAGGGGCGCGAGCCAGTGCAGGAGTACCGCGCGCGCGACCTGATGCACAAGATCGCCAAGGCCACCTGGCTCTGCGGCGATCCGGGGATGCAGTTCGACGACACCATCAACCGCTGGCACACGTCGAAGAACACGGCGCGGATCAATGCGTCGAACCCGTGCAGCGAGTACATGTTTCTGGACGATTCGGCGTGCAACCTGGCGAGCTTCAACCTGTTGAAGTTCCTGACCCCCGGCGGCCAGTTCGACATTACGGCGTACCGCCATGCGATCGCCACGGTGACCACGGCGATGGAGATCATCGTGGACTCGGCGGGCTACCCGACGGAGATGATTGCGCGCAACTCGCACGACTACCGCCCGCTGGGGCTGGGGTACGCCAACCTGGGGGCGCTGCTGATGGCCTTCGGCCTGCCCTACGACTCGGACGCGGGGCGCGACTTTGCGGCGACACTGACCTCGATCCTGTGCGGCGACGCGTACTGGCAGTCGGCGCGCATTGCGGAGACGTGCGCCCCGCTGGGCGCGGCAACGGCGCTCACGCAGCAGAGCGAGAGCGGCGGCGGCGCGTGCCCCGGCTTCTACGTCAACCGCGAGCCGTTCCTGGACGTCATCCGGATGCACCGCGCGGAGGTGAACAACATCGGCAAGCCGACCGCAGCCAGCCCGCGCGTGGTGGCTGAGCCATTCCACGTTCCGCAGCTCGACCAGCTCATCGCGGCCAGCCGCCACGCATGGGACGGCGCGCTGGCGCACGGCGAACGCCACGGATTTCGCAACTCGCAGGTGACGGTTCTTGCACCGACTGGGACGATCGGCTTCATGATGGACTGCGACACGACCGGGGTGGAGCCGGATCTGGCGCTGGTGAAGTACAAGAAGCTGGTGGGCGGGGGGATGATCAAGATCGTCAACTCGACCGTTCCCTCCGCGTTGATCAAGCTGGGCTACTCGGAGGACCAGATCAACGCGATCGTGAGTTACATCGACGCCACGGGCACCATCGAAGGCGCGCCGGGCATCAATCCGGAGCACCTTGCGGTGTTCGATTGCAGCTTCAGGCCGGCCAAGGGCACACGCAGCATCCACTACATGGGCCACGTCAAGATGATGGCGGCGACGCAGCCGTTCCTGTCGGGCGCGATCTCGAAGACGGTCAACCTGCCGCAGGACTGCTCGGTCGACGAGATCGCCGAGGCGTATATGGAGGCATGGCGGCAGGGCATCAAGGCGGTTGCCATCTACCGGGACAACTCGAAGGGGACGCAGCCGCTGAACGTGAGCGCGCAGACCGACGACAAGAAGGGGACGCGTGCCGTCGCCGCTACAGTTGCGGCTGGCGCAGTCAATGAAGATGCTTCGCTGCTGAGCGAGGCGCAGAACCCTCGCACCTCGCCCGAGGCTGCGCAGGCCCTCGCTGCGGCCACCGCCAAGCTCTCCATCCTGGAGGCGACCAACGCTGCCCTTGCCCGCGAGCTGACCGAGATGCTGGCTGCCTCCACGCAGAACGCCGACTCCGCCGATGCGCAGGCCCCGCCGCGCGCGGTGCGCCATCGCCTGCCGGGGGAGCGCGCCTCTGTGACGCACAAGTTCTCCATCGCCGGGCACGAAGGATACATCACAGTCGGCCTGTACCCCAACGGCGCGCCGGGTGAGATCTTCATCCGCATGGCGAAGGAAGGCTCGACCGTCTCCGGGCTGATGGACAGCTTTGCGACGGCGATTTCGATCTCGCTGCAGCATGGCGTTCCGCTGCGCGTATTGTGCGAGAAGTTCGCGCACACTCGCTTCGAGCCCTCGGGCTGGACCGGCAACGCGGAGATCGGCTACGCCAAGTCGATCATGGACTACATCTTCCGCTGGATCCAGATTCGCTTCCTCTCCGGCCACCAACTCGACCTCTTCACGAGCATGAGGCCCGCCGACAGCGGGGGCCAAAACTCCGCGCCGAGCGCCTCGGAGGGTGTTGTTGCCAACATGGAAGGTTCTGCGGCCAATGCTGAATCTGCGGCCGACACCGCGCCCTTGGGTGCAGGCGAGACGAAGGAACCGGTCATCGTAGGCGAGGCGGGGGCGGCGCGCACGGGCCTGCCTGCCGGGATTGGCGGGCCACGCCAGGCCACGCCTCATGCCGCTCTCGACACGCTCTCCGCCGGTGTCGATGCCAGCCCCCAGGCCATCCTCGAACGCGAGGCGCGCGTCCACTCCGCCGGAGCGCCTGGGATGGGCCAGCGCGTTCTCTCCGACGAAGAGATCTTCAGCAACGGTGGGCAACGCCAGGCACAGAACGAGAATGGCACACCCAGCCAATATGGGGAAGACAGGACCCCGCCGCGGAACGGAATTGGCCCCGACCCCACCGCCCACTCCAACAGCGGACAACGCAGCACGAACAGCTTGGCCGACCGGGGCATCTACCACGCGGCCGACGCCATGAAGAGCCTGTACGACATGGGCGACGCGCCGAGCTGCTCGACCTGCGGCGCCATCATGACGCGCTCCGGCTCCTGCTACCGCTGCATGAGCTGCGGCAACACCAGCGGGTGCAGCTAGCCGTGCCGTCCCGTGCCAACGGCGACGCACAGTGCGAGACGAGCTTCGCGGCCCCGCCCCGCTTCCGCAGATCCATCGCGGGAGCGGGGCGTACGCGCGGCGGCTGTGGCGTAGATGGAGCGGCCTATATATTCGTCAAGCCGCATAGGAAGCGGTCTACATATTTGTCAATCCATATATGAGCCGATTTACGGAACGAAGAACAGGAAAGGGGCACGATGACCGAACTGATGGAGGCGCTGGAGCAGCGCGCGCACGGAAGAGCCGGAGGTCTACCAGTTGGGCGATAGCTGGCGCTTTCGCTGGGCGGGCCAGGACCACGGCTCCTTCGACAGCGAGCAGGGGGCAATCTCTGCCGCGTTGCGCTGCAAGCGCCTCTCGATGCTGTATCGGGTAACGGCCACGCTCGACCGCGACTGATGTTCTTCGCGGCCTGCGCTGCGAATCGCACTTTGCGCAGCCAGTGGGCTTTGCGCGCGGTTCCGCAACCGCCAAGAGCATCCAACGAGCGATTGCTGGGGAGGGGCGTGTTCCCGGCGAAGGGATTCACTGCGTGCCGCTCGATCGGGGCTGGCCGTGCCGATGCGGCTGGCCTGCGCGAGCCGGCCCCAACTCATCGAATCAGCCCTGGACGAGTTGTGCGAGGAGACGCTTCCAGTTGGTGCGGTTGCGGCGGTAGGATTTTTTCAGGTCTTCGAGGATGCGCTCGAAGTCGGAGTGGCCGTTGAGCTTGCGCCATGCGGGGTTTTTGGAGAACCAGGGGTAGTTCTCATTGCCGAGGTAGATGGCGCGGCGGAGCCAGTGGAGGGCCTCGGACTCGTCTCCATCGACCGCAAAATAAGTGGCGAGGCGGTAGGCCATCTCGCTGTCGGCCTCGGCGGCGGCGAGGGTCTCTTCGAGGATGAAGCTGGCGGCGGTGGCGCGGTCGCCGAGTTGGACATAACACATGGCGATGGTGGGGAAGACGATGCGCAGGCTGTGCTCGTCCGCGACGACCCGCTCCAGCGTCTGCACTGCGCGCGCGAGGTCTCCGAGGCGCATCTGCTGGTAGCCGAGGGAGATGCGCAGGAGTGGCTGTCGCGGTTCGAGGGTGAGGCCTTTCTCGATCTCTTCGCCAGCGAGTTCGAGCTGGTTCTGGTATTGATAGACGCGGGCGCGGTGGTTGTAGATGATTGCGGCGTTGGCGGGGTTGAGGCGCAGGGAGGTGTTGAACTGCTCGAGCGCCTCCTCGTAGAGGCCGTCGATGCGCAGGGTCATTCCGGCGACGAGGTGGACGTTCCAATCGTTGGCTGCGGACTGGAGGAGGTGTTCGATGCCGTGGCGGGCGGACTCCTTTTCGCCGCGGGAGAGCAGCATGTAGACGCGGTAGAGGTTGGCCTCGACCGATCCGGGGTCGAGTTGGAGGGCGCGGTCGAAGGCGCGGCGGGCCTCCAGCACATGCATCTGGCCGCCGAGTCCGTGGCGCGCGTACTGGAGGTGAGCGATGCCCAGGCCGGACCAAGCGGGCGCGTAGTCGGGGTCCTGTCGGACGACGCCGGCAAACATCTCACAGGCCCGGTTGAGGTCGTCGAGGGAGCCTGTGCGTGAGATGAAGGACGAGAGGACGGCTCGCGCCTGGAGGTACTCCTCGGAGAGATCCTGCGAGAGCGAGAGCGAGGTGTCGCGGGTGGCGTCGATTGTGGCGGAGAAGTTTTCCAGGTCGCCGAAGCCCTGCAGGGTGGAGAAGACCTCGTTGCATATCTCGGTTTGGACGCCGATGAGGTCGAAGGAGGCGACGTTGATGGAGCCGCCGGCGCGCACCGATTGGGTGGGAATATCGAGCAGTTGCCAGTTGAGGTCGAAGCCGGAGTCGGAGCGCAGAAAGTTACCGGCCAGCACGAAGCGCACCAGCAGTTTTTTGCCGATGGCCAGGGGATCGAGCTGGTACGCGGGGATGCCCATCAGGGAGCTGGATGGACGGACGACGAGCGAGGTCATGCGAGCGAGGCGCGCGGCGATGGCGTCTGCCAGCGCGTAGCCGTAGAGGGGCGCGGGGAGGGCCTCGTGCATTGGGAAAGGCGCGTTGCCGGAGTTGGCCGAACTGCCGAAGTTGGCCGTATTGCCAAAGTTGACGAAGGGCAGGACGACGATGGCGTTCTGCTTGGAGGTAGCGGTGGCCCCGGACTCACGGAACCGCTCGGCAAGCATGGAGAGAAGACCGGTGGCTCGCTTTTCATCGCCGGAGGGTTCGAGATCGAGGTGGCCCTGAACGGGCAACTGCGCGATGGAGTCGCCCGGCATGGGGAGCGAATCGAGTTGGAGGGTTTGCATGGCGGTGCGCAGCGCCTCGCGCAGATCGGCGGCGGAGGCGAAGCGGGCGGAGGGCTGTTTTTCCAGGCAGCGCAGGACGAGGGACTCCAGCTCGATGGGCAGCTCGGGAACGATCTCTCTCAGGCTGGGCGGGTCGGCGAACTGGGTTGCGCGGATGGTCTGGAAGTCTGGCGCGTCGGCGCGGCGGAAGGGGTGTTGCCCGCCGATCAGCTCATAAAGGATGAGGCCTAGCGCGAAGACGTCCGACTGCACGCTGGTGCGTCCGGTGACGAACTGTTCGGGCGCCATGTAGGCGATGGTGCCGCCCCGCGCAGTATAGGTGGACTGGGGGGCGGAGGGCTGGCGACGGCCTGCACTGGCTGGGTCGAAGTCGGTCTCGTCGCGATTGAGGCGGCGGGCGAGGCCGAAGTCGAGGATCTTGATGAGGCCGCCGTCGGTGAGCATGACGTTGGCCGGCTTGAGGTCGCGGTGAAAGATGCCGAGGCGGTGCGCGGCGGAGAGGCCATCGGCGATCTGGATGCCGGCGGAGAGGACAAGCTGCAGGCTGGCGGGGCCTTCGGCGATGATTTTGTCGAGCGACTTGCCGGGGATGTACTGCATGACGATGTAGGCCTCGACCTCATCGCCAGACTCGGAGGGGGCCTCGCCGACATCGTAGATGGCGCAGACGTTGGGGTGGTCGATGGCGGAGGCGAGGCGGGCCTCGCGGAGCTGGGTGGCGCGGACCTGCTCGATGGAGAGCGCGCCGCGCTTGAGCAGCTTGAGGACGACCGGGCGCTGGAGGAGCGTGTCGGTGGCGAGATAGACCACGCCCGAACCGCCCGCGCCGATCTTGCGCTGGATCTCGTAGTGGCCGATTGTACGGCGTTTCATGCTTCCATTATTGCAAGGTTGAGGGTGTACGCCGCAGCGATGTTATCAACAGAGCGGTATGCACGGACTGCTATTTGCGCGCGCGCAACTCATCCGGCGGCAACGCAGGTTTGGTAGAGCCGCCAAACTGGCGATGGCGTCGAGGAAGGCGGGCAGGAAGATTTATCTGGCGGCTACTTCTTTTTTCCCTGGGCTGCGACGGCCTGCATGGCGGCTTCGATCTTCTCCGCGTCGCCCAGATAGTAGTGCTTAATCGGCTTGAGGGACTCGTCCAACTCGTAGACCAGGGGGACGCCGGTGGGGATGTTGAGGCCGACGATCTCATCGTCCGAGATGTTGTCGAGGTACTTGACCAGCGCGCGCAGGCTGTTGCCATGAGCGGTGACGACGACCCGCTTGCCGGATTGCACCATGGGCGCGATGGCCTGGTGCCAGAGCGGGAGGAAGCGCGCGACGGTGTCTTCGAGGCATTCGGTCAGCGGAAGCTCGGCCTCGGAGAGTCCTGCGTAGCGCCGGTCGTGGCCGGGCCAGCGCGGGTCGGATCTGTCGAGAGGCGGCGGCGGAATGTTGTAGCTGCGGCGCCAGATTTTGACCTGCTCCTCGCCAAACTTGTCGGCGGTCTCGGACTTGTTGAGGCCTTGCAGCGCGCCGTAGTGGCGTTCGTTGAGGCGCCAGTCGCGGTGCACGGGAACCCACATCAGGTCCATCTCGTCGAGGATGGCCCAGAGAGTGCGGATGGCGCGCTTGAGCAGCGAGGTGTAGGCGACATCGAAGGTGTAGCCCTCACGCTTCAGGATGCGCCCGCCTTCGAGCGCCTCGGCGCGGCCCTTCTCGGAGAGGTCCACGTCGGTCCACCCGGTAAACCGGTTCTCTTTGTTCCACTCGCTTTCTCCGTGACGCACCAACACCAGCTTGAACATCGTTCTTCCTCTCCATGGGGCACGACTTTACGCCGCGCCTGTCGCCATTATAGAAGGCGGCGCGGGCGGTATTCGGCAGGTGCCGCACGGCGGGAGATGCAGATCAGTGGCGCGGACGGGCCGATGGGGCGGAGTTGTGCGTGTCGGGGGCGTCTTCCGGAGCTTTGTGGCGTTTGCCGAGGAAGAACATGATGGCACCGAAGGCGAACATGAGGCCTCCCCAGACGAGGTTGATGTCGATGCCGAGGGACCTCTGGTAGAGCGCGGCATCGCCATGCGTGTAGAGGCCGAAGAGGGCCATGATGCCGCCGATGATGAGGAAGACGAGGCCGAGGGGAATGCGGATGTCGAGACCCATAAAGACTCCAGTGGTTCGATGCAGTCGGTCGTGGTTCGTGCGCGGCTGTTCTCGACGAGCGACGACCCACGGTTCTCAGGCGAAGATGATGTTGAGGACGACGGCCATGGCGAGCACGGCGACGGCCCAAACGGCTGGTTTGCGGTACCACTCTTCGTCGGCTTCGAGGGGCTTGGGGGTGAGCGAATAGACGAGGCCGACCAGCTCCGGCTCGGGGCGCGGGGCCGAGAGCCGCGAGACGGCGACGGTGACGACCAGGTTGATGGTGAAGGCGAAGATGGCAGTCCAGAAGTTTTGCGCCATGTCGCTGGGGTAGCGGTGGAGGATGGCGATCCAGCCGCCATGGATGCCGGGCGCGTCTCCCATGGGCAGGGTGAGGCCGTGGTGGACGAGCGCTCCGGCGGTGCCTGCGAGCAGGCCGGTGAATGCGCCGTGGCCTGTGGTGCGCTTGGAGAACATTCCCAGCAGGAAGGTGGCGAAGAGCGGCGCGTTGACCAGGGCGAAGACCAGTTGCAGGGCGTCCATGATGTTGTTGAAGCTGGTGACGGCGTAGGCCGCGGCGATGGAGAGGATGACCCCTCCGATGGTGGACATGCGGCCCATCCAGAGGTAGTGAGCGTCGGAGGCTTTGGGGTTGATGTAAGCCTGGTAGATGTCGTATGTCCAGACGGTATTGAATGCGGTGACGTTGCCGGCCATGCCGGACATGAAGCTGGCCAGCAGGGCGGTGAGGCCGAGGCCGAGGACCCCGGTGGGGAAGAAGTGGAGGAGCATGACGGGGACGGTCTCGTTGTAGTCGTAGACGGGGACGCCGTTGGAGTCGAAGACGGGCTTTCCTGTGATGGGGTCTGTCTTGATGGGGATGATGCCGTGCGGGTGGGCCTCGTCGAGGGGGAGCGGCTTGCCCTGCGCGTTGACGTAGGCGGCTGGATTGGCCGACGCGGCGGGGTTGACCGCACCGGCGACTTTGCCGCCCACGTTGAGCATGGAGACCGCGATCAAGCCGGGGAGGATGACCAGGAAGGGGAGAA
>JAJZDL010000037.1 GCA_021851465.1 Acidobacteriota bacterium | reverse complement strand
CTGTTGTACTGGCGACTTACTACAGAGCCATCGGCGCGCAGGATAAACTCCCGCGTGCGGTCGCCAATCCGGTCCGGGCCGCCGGCCAGGTGCAGATAGTCCTTCACTCGCTTGCCTGGCTCATAGATAAACGCATTTGCGTTGTATACCTGGCCCGCGACCGATACAGTTGCCGGCACACGCGGGACAATGAAGCGGTCCCCATCCTGTAGTTGGATGTCGGGAAGCGCGTCAATGCCTTTGCTGTTCGGCTTGAGCTGCAGCACAATCCGTCCGGAGGGCTGGGCCTGGCGCAGGCGCGCCAACATGGCCCGCGAATTAGAGGCTGACGCGGTGGCCGCAGCAGCGTCGCGATCGGTCACTGCGGCCGTAGTCTCCGCCGAAGCGGTGGCCGTGATCTGCGTCTCCAGTTCGTCGGCATATTCCTGGAGCCGCTGTTGTTGCGAGCGGCGCACGCTCTCGCGGGTAAATTCGGAGGCAAAGAGGTCGGCGTCCGGGGTAAGTCCTCCGGCGCGGGCCACAAGGTGGCGCAGCGTCTCGCCCGGCAGGACGCTGTACACGCCCGCCCCCACAAACTCGCCCTCCAACTTCACGAACTTGGTCTGCTGCGAGTTTGGCCCGCGGATATCGGCCTGCGAGAAGACGGTAACTACATCGCCGGGGAGCAATTCGATGTCCTGCGATGGGTCTTTGTCGATCACCGCCTTGCCCAGATTGAACGGAAGCAGAGAGGTGGTCAAATCGGTCGCACCCTGCCGTTCGACAACTGCGTAGTCCCAGTCGATATCGGGCGCGCTCAGCACCACATCCGTACTTGCGCTGAAGTTGTTGTTGCCGGTCGTCAGCGCGTTGCCCTCAGAGGAGTTCCCGCTAACGCCGGAGGTGTTTCCCTGGCGTGCTGCCGCTGCTCCGTCCGTCTGGCCGCCCGCCGCCCCCACCGAACCTGTTGCGCCTTGCTCCAAACCGGTTGACCCACCGTTGAGGCTTGGGTTGAGCAAGCCGGCTGTGGGGACTTGGCTGGGAAGCGATCCGTTGGGGATTGAACTGGTCGAGAGACCGTTCAAATTTGCATTGGGCAACGTCCCGACATAGCCGGTGCGGGCCTGCCCCAGTTGATCCTGCCTCAAATAGTAGTTCCTCGTAATCAACGCATTCCGGTCTGGAATCAGATCGGAGATCCGCATCCCCTGGTGCCAGACGTAGCGGCCTGGGTTTGCCACATTGCCGCGCAACGTTACCGCATCCTTGAAGCGGTCGATGATGGAACTGACGTTGACGATGTCACCATCCTGTACGAAAGCGGAATCGTCGTTTGCAAGGCTGATCTCGACCACGCTGCGCTCGGTGTGCTTGTAGATTCTCTCCACGCGCAACCGCGAGTCGGACGCCGCATTGGTCAATCCGCCAGCCAGCGCAATCGCCTGGCTGAAGCTCGTCGCTCCGCGCAGCTCGTAGATCGCAGGGATGGTGACGCTGCCCATCACGGCAACCTGAGGGCCCACGTCTGGAACGAAGATCACATCGCCCGGCTCCAGCCGTATGTCTTTGCTCTTGTCCCCATGCAGCAGCAGGTCGTACAGGTCGAAGTGGGTGACCGTTTCGCCACCGCGTTTTACCTGGATGTCTCGCAGGCTTCCCTGCGGAAGCGGCCCGCCCGAGGCAAACAGTGCATTCAACAGCGTGCTCAGTGAGCTGAGCGTATAGCTCCCCGGTTGCCGCGCCTGCCCCACAACGAAGACCTGGATCGAGCGCAACTGTCCCATGTTCACATTCAGGTCGAAGTTGCGGTAGACGCGCGCAAACTGCGGCTTGAGAAAATCGCGCAGTTGCGAGAACTGCAGTCCGGCCACATGGACCGCTCCCACCTCGGGGATGGCGATGGATCCCGTGCGGTCTACCACAAAAGAACCGCTCTGGTTGACCGACCCCCATATCTGCAGCCGCAGTTCATCGCCCGGCCCGATCACATACTCCGGCGTTACGGGAATGTTGTCCACCGGAGCGAAGGTCGATGGAGGCGCGCTGAACATCGAGGCCCCAAAGATCGGCAACACGCTGCCGGTGCTGACGTCCACCACCCGCTGAAACTGGGTCAACAGGGCAGGCGCAGCGCTTGACGTCGCAACTGCCCCTGGCGCTTGGCCCGCAAGCTGGTCTTGCGCCCGCCCCTGAGTACGCTGCGCGTTGCCTGCCTGGCCCAGCCCCGCAGGCGTATCGGACGCGCCCCCAGTAGCCCAGGTTGTAGGTGGATCCGGGGATACTGTACCGCTTGTTGGCAGGTTCGACGAAGGGGTATAGGCATCCGGCGCGGTCTGCCCCTGCATCGTCCAAGCCAGTATGAATGCCAAGATCGAGGGTGAAAAAAAATGCACCCAAAACATCCGTCGACGCAGCCGTATTTTTGTCATGGATGGAAAATTGCTCAACAAATCCACAATATGGGTTCCTGTTCTATAACTTTCTCCGGGCTAAAACTCCGATCCGAACGAAGTAGGTCGAAAGAGGGCCTCGGACAACTGCCAATACAGTGTATCCGACTCGAATCGAATCTCTCTTGTTCTTTTGCACCCAGAGGTACCCAGTCGGAATTGAAGCGTACGGCCCTCGCCACACCGCCGGGCAGATCCTGTTCCATCCCGCGCCTTACACCTTTTGGAATGAATCGCCTCTGCCTCTCAGGACGGGTGCCAGAACATCTCCACGCGGACGGGAATCTCATTTTTGATGGGAATGGTCAGGAACGTGGGCGGATCGATCTTGAAGTCGCTCACAGTCGACGGGACTACGCCCGTGATGTGGTGTTCCGCGCCCTCGATCGTCTGCTGGAAAATAACATGCGAGTAGTGCGCCGTATTGCCTGCAAAGTTGACTTCAAGGTCGCAGTCCAGGGTCGGCGCGTCAAGGCTCGACTGCGCCAAGTGGAAGCGCACGCTGACAATGGGATACAGCGCGCCGCGCGTGACCTGGAGCATATGCAGGTCGCGGTTGCTGTCGCCGGAGTCGAAGGACTTGACCGCCGCGGCAACCAGAAAATCGCACTGCCCCGCGTGGCAGACTCCCTTGCCCAGCGCGGCGTGGCTGGTGCCATCCACCTCATGCATCGGGTGCGACATGTGATACGTCAACGTGGATCGATCGAGCACCCACGTCTGGTCCGGCTGCGGCTGGCCTGGCTTGGGTTTGGATGCCTGGGCGTAGGCCGGCTCATGCGTCGGCAGCGTGAACAACAAGACCGCGAGCAGACAAAGCTTCTTCATGTGGGTTCCTCCGATAGAATTTCACGCATGGCGTGTGCGTCGCGCCCCACAAAAGATACGGGGACTCTTCACTGAGTTCAGGCTGGCAGTTCAATTGCTTCCATGGCCTAGAACCTGAGATGGATCGGCCATGAGACGGCAACGATCGCCGCGCCATAGCTGATCGCCGTGGCTGTGGCCACCGCGCCGTGCGCAGCCGCGATGCCATGGACCTTCTGTCCGCTGTTTACCTGGTTGAAGGCGATGGCGCCGAGGATGGGCGTCAAAATCATTCCCGGCGCGTGGATGTAGATCAGGTACTTGTGCCACTTGACGCCGCCGCGCGCAGGCTCGTTGGAGACCTTGGGCGCGCGGATGGCGTACGACGCGGTAAGCCCGTACATCACAACTGCCGCGGCACCTAGCCCGACGTGGACATCGCGGTCGGTTACGTTGCTGAAGTTGCCGTGCTTCGGCGGTGCGCCGATCGAGCTGATGCACGCAGCCGCAACCGGGATCACCGTAATCAGCCCCAGCCGCTGATGGATCTTCAGCATCTGCGTGCGCCGGTCCAAGAGCGCCTGGCGCGCCGCGCTGCCCTCGGTCTGCGCCGGCGTCAGCCCCAGGTCGCCCAGCGAAAGGCCCCCATCGGGCGGGTTCTGCGCGGGCGGCTGCAAGGAGCTGCTGGCTGTTTGAGACACGCCGCGGACGTATGCCGCGCCTGCCGCAGCCGTCGGCGCCGGTGCATCGGGCAAATCCAGCGCATCCTCCTTCGCCGCGACTTCGGTCGCCTGCTCTCCACTTCCCTGCCGTACATTCGCCTGTTGCACGATAGTCGCCGACCCGGCTGGCTGCATCTCGTCCACCTGCGCCGCGAGCGAGCTGGACACGCCCATGAAAATTGCAAAGCACACTCCGCCGATCAGAACTCCGCCCCAGTCCCTTTTAGCCCATCCAGCGCCAATCCGATCCTCCGAAAGATGGCTAAAAGCTGCGATGCCTACCCCCATCCAACCTCCCGCAGGCCGTTTCTCGAAAGGACTCGCGAACCGCTGGTTTCTTTATACACACCGCGAGCGATGCAGGGCAAAACCGCACCATCGGAGCCTCTAGCGCGCAGCCGTTGCCTCGTCTTTATAGAACTCCGCTATCTCCGCCGCGTACCTCTGCTCCACCACGCGCCGCTTCAGTTTCATACTGGGGGTTAGCTCATCGCCTTCGACAGTCCACTCATCGGCGACGATTGCGACTCGCTTGATCGTCTCGAAGGGCGCCAGCGTCGCGTTCACCGCATCGACGATCCGCCGATACCGCGCCACCACCTGCGCATCCTGCACCAGCGCCTTGCGGTCGCTGAACGAGACACCCTTCACCCGCGCCCAGCTCTCCAACACCGCAAAGTTCGGCGAGATCAGTGCGCACGCAAACTTGTGCCTGTCGCCGACCAGCGCTGCGTTGCCCACCAGAACATGCGCCTTCAGCTTGTTCTCGATCGGCTGCGGAGCGATCATCTTGCCCCCGCTCGTCTTCAACATCTCCTTCTTCCTGTCCGTGATCGACAGGAACCTGTCCGCATCGATCCTCCCAATGTCTCCGGTGCGGAACCACCCATCCTCAGTGAACGCCCCCGCCGTATCCTGCGCCTTCTTCCAGTAGCCGTGGAAGACCGACGGCCCATGCACCTCCAGTTCGCCGTCCTCGGCAATGCGCACCTGCACATTCTCCAGCACAGGCCCCACCGTCCCAATGCGATACCGTTCGGGCGTAGCGATTGCAATCACCGGCGATGTCTCTGTCAGCCCATACCCCTCCAGAATCCGTATCCCCACATCCGCGAACCACCCCGCCGTGTCCATCCCCAGCGGCGCGCCGCCCGAGACAAAGATCTTCACGCGCCCGCCAAACGCCGCGCGGATCTTGGCAAACACCAGCCTCTCCGCCAGCCTCCACTCCAATCCGCCGGGCTGCCTGCCCGCCAGCGTCTCCGCGCGATGCCGCTGTCCCACGCCCAGCGCCCAGTTCAGGATCCGCTTCTTCACTCCGTGCGACTTTCCCTCGACGCTCTGGCGGACCTTCTCGTATACCCGCGGCACCGCCACAAAGATCGTCGGCTGCACCGCCTTCATTGCCGGCGCAATCTGGTCGAACTTCGGGCAGTAGGCCAGCATCACATTCTGCAACATCAGCGCGTAGTCCAGGTGCCGCGCCGTCACATGCGAGAGCGGCAGAAATGAGATGCAACTGTCCGCATCGGTAAATCCGAACGGCTTCGTCGAAAGGGTAAAGTTGCTCGCCAGATTGCCGTGCGTCAGCATCACGCCCTTCGGCTCGCCGGTCGTCCCAGAGGTGTAGATGATCGTCGCCAGGTCCTCCGGCTGCACCCCACGCACACGCGCATCGAACTCCGCATCCCGCGCCTGCATCGCCTCAGCATCTTTTATCAGCTCATCGAAACTTTCCACGCCGGGTGCCCCATCCATCGCGGCTTTATCGCGATGGGTGGGAATCTCGTCCATCACAACGATGCGCTCCAGCGCCGGCAACTCACCCGCTGCCCTCACCTTCTCAACCATCTCCCAACTTGACACCACGGCGACCTTCGCCCCTGAGTCGCGCAGCATATAGCCAATCTGCTCCGCCGTCAGCGTCATATACAGCGGAACATCCACCGCGCCCAGCGCCAGCGCCGCGAAGTCCGTTACCGCCCACTCCCAGCGGTTCTCGCTCACCAGGGCCACGCGGTCGCCCTTGCCCACGCCCCACTCCGCAAGCCGCGCTGCCAGCGCCCGCACCCGCCCGTATACCTCCACAGACGAGATCGCCTTCCAGCCTCCATCCCCGTTCAGCCAGTGCCACGCCACCCTCTCGCCGCGCCCGCTCACCTTCAGAAATGCGTCGTTGATCGTCCTCACATCCTGCATTCAAACCCTCTCTAACAGCGGACGATCTTCTCCGACCGGATCCCCTTGGTCGCATTGCGCGTGTCCACCACCAGCCGCGCCTGCCGCACAATCGCCTTGTAGTCGTACTCCGAGTGGTCCGTCATTATCAGAACGCAGTCGAACTGGTCGAGATCGTCGAGCGGTGCCGAGGTCATATTCAAGTTGTAGTGCCGCCCGCGCCCAACGGTAGGGATGTAGGGATCGTTGTACAGCACCTCCGCGCCCTCCGCCCGCAGCAACTCGATCACGGTCAGCGATGGCGATTCGCGCAGGTCGTCGATGTCCTTCTTGTACGCCATGCCCAACATCAGGACGCGCGCGCCGTTCATCGCCTTCCGCTGCGCGTTCAGTCCCTTTGCGACATACTGCACCACATGCGCCGGCATCGCCTCATTCACCTCTCCCGCCAGCTCGATGAAGCGTGTGTTGAAGTCGAACTCCTTCGCCTTCCAGCTCAGGTAGAACGGGTCGATCGGGATGCAGTGCCCGCCCAGCCCAGGCCCCGGATAGAACGGCTGGAAGCCGAACGGCTTGGTCGCCGCCGCGTCGATCACCTCCCAGATGTCCACCCCCATGCGCAGCGACAGTACCTTCATCTCATTCACCAGCGCAATGTTCACGCAGCGATAGATGTTCTCCAGCAACTTGGTCATCTCCGCCACGCGCGTCGAGGAGACGCGCACGGCGCGCGTAAATATCCCCTCATACAGCGTCGCCGCCAGCTCCGTCGCAATCGCCTCGTGCCCGCCCACCACCTTGGGAATCTCCCGCCGCGCCACCGTCACATTGCCCGGATCCTCGCGCTCCGGTGAGAACGCCACATAGAAGACCCCGTGCTCCGCCGCCGCACCCTGTGCCTGCGCCCGCAGCCCCTGCCTGTTGCCCGCCTCCAGCGCGGGAATCAGCAATTCCTCGGTCGTCCCCGGATATGTCGTGCTCTCCAGCACCACCAACTGCCCCTCGCGGATCCACGGTGCCGCGGACTTTGCTGTGTTCTCCACATAGCTCAGGTCCGGCTCGCGGTGCTCGTTCAGCGGAGTCGGAACGCACAGCAGAATCGCGTCCTGCTCCGACAGGCGCGCAAACTCCGTCGTCGCCGTAAAGCCCTTCGCCCGCGCGCGCTCAATCTCCTCCGCCGCGATGCGGAAGATGTACGACCGCCCCGCCTCCAACTCCTCCACCTTCTTCGCGTCGATGTCGAAGCCTGTAACTTTAAAACCCGCCTCCGCCAGCAGCAGCGAGAGCGGCAACCCAACGTACCCCAGCCCAATCACCCCGATCCTGGCAGTGTGGGCCTTCAGACGATCGAGACGCTCCCGAGCAATCTGCGGCAGGACAACCTGAGCGGCATTCGCCTCGTTGGACTCCGCTCGACCGGGCTTTGCATGACTGAACATAGTTTTCCTGGCGTTCAACATGCTCACGATTATCGCATTGCAACCCTTCTCCCGCCCTACGGTTTATGCAACCTCATTACGGCTTGATTGTTATAGCTTTGGCATGTCGAAGTGGCAGCAACAAAGCGTTGAAAAGTTTACGGTAAAATTGCTCGACAACTCAAAACAGATTTTAAATGGGGAACTATGGCCCGGTATCTGATTACAGGAATCGCAGGCTTCATCGGATCGACCCTCGCGCGCGCGCTGGTTGAGCAGGGCCATGCGGTGCGCGGCATCGACAACCTCTCCACTGGCTCCCTCGACAACCTCGCCGAAATTCGCTCCTCCATCGACTTCCAGCAGATGGATCTACTGGACGCCGCTGGAATGCGCTCCGCTTGCGAAGGCATCGACTACGTTCTCCACCAGGCAGCGCTCGCCAGCGTTCCCCGTTCTGTAAAAGACCCACTTGCCTCGCACGAGTCCAACGTCAACGGCACGCTGAACCTCCTCATCGCCGCACGCGACGCGAAGGTCCGCCGCATCGTCTACGCCGCATCGTCGTCGGCTTACGGAGACCAGCCCACCCAGCCCAAGCAGGAGGCGATGTCCCCGCTCCCGCTCTCGCCCTATGCCGTGCAGAAGCTCGCCTGCGAGTACTACATCCAGTCCTTCTACCGCTCCTACGGTCTTGAGGGCATCTGCCTGCGCTACTTCAATATCTTCGGCCCGCGCCAGGCCGCCGACTCGCCCTACTCCGGCGTCATCGCCAAGTTCACCACCACGATGATGGCCGGCCAGACCCCGACAATCTTCGGCGACGGACTGACCAGCCGCGACTTCAACTACGTCGAGAACGCCGTCAGCGCCAACCTGCTCGCGTGCCTCGCGCCCAGCAGCGTCGCCACCGGGCGCGTCTTCAACATCGGCACCGGCGAGAGCCACACGCTCAACGAAGTCTACGCAGCCATCGCCGGCCAACTCGGCTTTACCGCCGAACCAATCTACGGCCCGCCCCGCGCAGGCGACATCAAGCATTCGCTGGCAGACATCCGTCGCGCAACCGATGAGCTTGGCTACCAACCCAAGGCCCGCTTCCATGAAGGACTGCGGAAGACCGTTGCCTGGTACCTCGCCGAAGCGGAAAAGAAGGCCCCCGCCGCCCGCTAAGCCGTCGTCTCCACGACGCGCCGACTATTGTGCGGCAATCGCAACCTCTGCGCGCCTTCCCACGCCCACCGCATGGAAGATCGTCAGCAGCACCGCGCCCACCACAATGCTTGACACCGCATCCACGCCCAGCATTCCCGCCAGTCCGTGCGTCGTATGAAAGTGTCCGTCCACCGCCGTCATGTAGCTGATCGGCAGGTTTGCGCTCGCGGCCAGCAACGCCATCTGGGTCGATGCAAGCGGGTTCTCCGGCCCCACAATCTCATAGCAAAGCGCGGTAAACGCCGTATAGTTGATGCCGGTAAAAAAGTTGTATGCCAGCACGCCCGCGGCAAAATACACCATCGTATGCGGAGTCCAGATCATTCCCAACGCCGCTGCCGCGCCGCCGAACCCGGTCACGATATACACCGTCCGCCGCGCGTACCGCCTGCAAACCCAGATCCCCACCAGGCAGCCTGCCGAGCACACCGCCGCGACCCCCGCTCCGTTCAGCGCCGTCACCCAGCTCTCCGACGCATGGAAGTCCGCGCCCAGTCCGGAAAAAAGATTCGTCAGCGCAAAGCACGCCGTCGGCGAGAGAAAACAGGCCAGCCCTAAAATGCACTCCCGCCTTCGGCACACGCGATACAGATCGCCGAAGAAGCTGCCAAACATCTCTCGCGCGCTGCGCGTCGGCTTTTTCGGCAGCGGAATAAAGAACAGCAATACGGTGGGGGCCATCACCGTCAGTCCCAGCAGCCCCGCCGCTACCGGCCCCGGCAGCGTCCGCACCAGCACCACCACCAACGTCGCAAACAGTCCCGCCGCACCAAGGTTGGCGATATTGCTCGTCCCACCCACCGCGGAGTAGTGCTTGTCCTCAATCACGTCCGGCATCCATCCGCCGTGGGTATTGCCGAAGATGACCGTCGCCGCGCAGCCCACCGTCACCACCGCGGTGAACGCCGCAAGGTTGCCGGTCAGCAACGTCGAGATTCCCAGGCACACCGCCGCCACTGCCGCAAAGAAAAAAGCATACGTTCGTTTGCTGAACCGTACATCCAGCATCGGGCACAGCAAAAAAGCCCAGAAGGTCGGCGAGAAGCCTACCGCGGAGATCCACGCAATCTTCCCCACCGCAACGCCCCGCGCCGCCAGCAGAATCGGCAGCGCCGTCGACACAAACCCGTAGTAGAACCCCAGAGGCGCAACCGCCAGGCCCATCGCCCAGGGTGGCAACTGCCGCCGCATCCCCGTTCCTCCGCCCATTCCACCACCTTACCGCATTCCCGCTTGTCTCTTTGCGCTCCCGCAACCGCCCCATCCGATTGGAACTACCATTGCAGATGGAGCAACGAGATCGCCTCGCGCGGCAGTTCGGTCGCAATCGTCACGCTCCCACCGGCAACATCCAACCACTGCGGCGATGTCAGCAGTTCGAGCTGTCCCGCCTCCTTCAATTTTGCATACTGCTCCGGAGTCGGTGTCTGCGGCGATCCCATCGCCTTCCATGCGTTGTACGCATTGGAATACGTCTCGTCGATGCGGAAGTGCTCCAGCAACACCCGATGCACCTGCGCCGGGATTCCAGTGACCCTGACGTTCACCTGCGCGCCTGCCGCGGGCACATCGTCGTCGGCATAGTTCCACAGCATCACGGCAGCCTCATGCGCGTCCCTGGTCGCAAACGCATCCACATCGGGCTGCGCGCGCACCCCGGACTTCACAATCTCGTCGGCCGCCACCTGTGCCGAGCTGGTCGTTGCCACGCGCTCCCCGGAGAAGAACCCCGCCATGCGGAAGACGTTGAGCACCGGCTTGTCGATGCCATTGGTGGATAGTGTTCGGAATCCCTCGAAGTATGGCTTGCCTTCAAACTCGAACGACCAGCTCACCATGCCGATCAGGTTGACCTTCGACTCCACTGCAAGGTCCGCCAGCGCCTTCATTGCCACCGCCGTATACGCGGGATACAGCGGGCCGTTGCGATAGCCGTTGGCCGGGTTCTCCTTCTCCGAGCAGGCCGCGCAGCCCTCCGGATCGGCCTCAGACAGGATGATCGGCAAGCCATGGTACTTCGCCGACGCGGCAACCACGCGAAAGCCGTTCGCTGCCGCATTCAGCTCGTTGGCCAGCCCCATGCGCACATGGCCGACCTCGCCGGGGCCACCCGCGATAAACTTCGGGCTGCCCTTGGGATGAAAACTGATAAAGTCCAGCGGAATCGCCCCGCCCGTCGCGGCGCTCTTGTCGTTGGCGCAGTGGTCGAGAAAGTTCCGCAGAAAAGTGCTGGCGCGCGCGCTGCCGGGACCGGTGCTCGCAGGCCCTCCGACGATCGCGTTGGGCAGCGCCTTTCTCACGCCCGCCACCGAGTAGTCGTACAGCTTGAAGTACTGCTCCGGCGTGCCCTGCCAGTAGGAGATGTCCGGCTCGTTCCACACCTCGAAGTACCACGTCGCCACCTCGGCCCTGCCGTATCGCTGGACAAAGTGCTCCGTCACGCGGCGCACCAGCTCACTCCACATCGCATAGTCCTTCGGCGGGCTCTGCACCGAGCCCTTGATGGTGTTGGGATACGCAAGTTGGTACGGCCCCGTGCCGCTGGCCAGGTCCCGCGGCATAAAGCCCAGCTCCACCATCGGACGCACGCCCGCACGCCGGTACTCGTCGAATATCTGGTCGAGGACCGTGAAGTCGTAGACCGGCTTGCCGCTCGCGTCCAGTGTAAAGACGTTGGTGGACGACCACTTCAGGCTGGCAACGCCATCGCCCGATGTAAACAGATGGTGCGCGCGGATATACACCGGCACCGGCGACAGGTCGTGCAGCTCGCCCAGCAACTGCCGCCCGTACTGCATCGTCGTGTAATTCGACTCGTCGTAGCCAAACCAGTCCCCAATGGGCTTATACGCGCCCATCGACCTGGCCAGATCGACCCCGATCGCAACCTGCTCCGATGCGCCAACCTGCGCTGCTCCTGCAACCTGAACGGAAGCAGGCGCGGCGACAGGCGGCTGCGCCGTCGCGGACAGAGGGAGACTGTACAGCAGGCCACAGAGTAGAACGACAGCTAGTCTTCGCATAAATGCTCAGCCCCGGTTTTGAAGAAGAGAATTGGATTCGGTTGCAAGGATGCATCCCGCAACCGCATCATTCTACCTGCAAGCTGCCTTTGGCATCGCTGCGCGGCCCTGCAACACCGTGTCCCCAGCACAGCGCCTGTTCCCTGCCTTCCCGAACGCAGTACTCTATTGCCTATGCCAGAGCTTCCCGAGGTCGAGACCATCGCCGCAGGGGTCCACGCTCGCGTCCACGGCCAACGCATCGCGCGCGTCTGGACCAGCGGCGCGCCACAGACATTCAAAACGCCCGAGGCCGAGATCGCCGCCGCCCTCGCCGGCTCCCGCATCGCCTCCGTCCGCCGCGTCGGCAAGACCATCGTGATGACAGTGGGTGCCCCATCCTTTGCGGCCTCATCGCAAAGGGTGGGTTCAGTTGAACTCCTCATCCATCTCGGCATGACCGGCCGCCTGCTCGTCTCCGCGCCGGAGATTCCGCTCGCGCCCCACACTCACGCAGTCCTCACCCTCGGCGATGGCCGCGAACTCCGCTTCGTCGATCCACGCCGCTTCGGACGCCTGTCCCTGCATGCGCCTCCGCCCACAACCTACACCGGCCCCGGCCGCGAGCCGCTCACCATCACCCTCGACGACTTCATCGCTCTCTTCCACCCGCGCCGCACGCCGATCAAGGCCGCGCTGCTCGATCAGTCGCTGCTGCACGGCATCGGCAACATCTATGCAGACGAGTCCCTCTTCCGCGCCGCCATCCGTCCCACGCGCCAGTCCGCGCGCCTCACTCGCGCCGAACTGGCCCGCCTGCGCACCGCGCTGGTTAAAGTCCTTCGCCACGCCATTGAACTGGGTGGCTCGTCTGTCTCCGACTACGTCGATGCCGACGGCGCGCGCGGCTTCTTCCAGCTCCAGCACAAGGTCTACCGGCGCACCGGCCAGCCCTGCCGCGTCTGCAAAACGCCGATCCGCCGCATCCAGATCGCCGGCCGCAGCACCCACTTCTGTCCTTCCTGCCAGATGTAAGTATTCCGTTCGTGCCTACACTAGTACACATGCTCCGCTACGCCATCACAGACCGCATCCGCCTCGCCGCCGAAGCCTCGGAGCAGGCCGAGCCCGCCCGCCAGTCCGCGCTGCTCGACCAGGTCGCCCGCCTCGCCGCCGACGGAATCGACTTCATCCAGCTCCGCGAGAAAGACCTCTCGACCACCGCGCTTGCCGGCCTGACACGCCGCCTGCTTGCCGGCCTCCGCTCGGAGAGCAACGATTCCACAAACGGTCCACTGACTCGCCCCAGGCTGCTCATCAACTCCCGCGCCGACATCGCCGTCGCCACCCGCGCCGACGGCGTCCACATCACCTCCGCCCCCGGCGCGCTCACACCCGCGCAGGTCCGCGCGCTCTACGCCTCCGCCGGCCTTGCCGATCCCATCGTCAGCGTCTCCTGCCACACCCTCGATGAGATCACCCGCGCCGCATCCGCCAATCCTGCCGACCGCCCCACCCACATTCTCTTCGGCCCCGTCTTCGAAAAAGTCGTCGCCGAAGCTCGTCCCAACCAAAAGTCCATCGCCGATAAAAAAATCGCCGCAGGCGCCGGCCTCGATCTCCTCCGCGCCGCCTGTCTGGCCGCCGCGCCTGTCCCAGTCCTCGCGCTCGGCGGCATCTCGAAGGAAAATACCGCCGCGTGTATCGCCGCCGGGGCCGCTGGCGTCGCCGCGATCCGGCTCTTCCTGTGACCCTCTACAACTCCGCCAGTTGACCTCGACCGCGCATCGCCCTACGCTTGATAACGTGCTCATCACTCCGCTCCATCTCGAACACGAGCCTCTCCTATTCGACGAAGCCATCCCCGCAGGCGCGCTCGACTATGCCCCCGACGTGGCCCAGATTGGCGCTCTACCCGTAGTCGGCCGCGCCGAGCTGCTCATTGAGAACCGCGGCCACCGCGAGCAGGTCGCCGACATCCGCCTGCACGCCGCCTACCGCGGAAACTTCGAGGTCCTCTGCGCACGTTGCGTCGAGCCGGTCCACACGCCGCTCGCCGGAGACTTCGACCTTATCTTCCGTCCTCAGTCCGCCGATGCCAGCCCCGGCGAGCGCTCCATCACCCCGGACGAGACTGAAATCGGTTACTATGGGGAGAGCGGTCTCTCGCTTGAAGATGTCGTGCGCGAACAGGTGCTCCTCTCCCTGCCCTCGCGTACGCTCTGCAAAGAAGACTGCAAGGGACTTTGCCCGCGCTGTGGCCAGAACCTCAACCTCGCACCCTGCTCCTGCATCGCCGCCCCTGCAGTGGAACCGAACGCATCGGGGTGGAATGCACTAGCCGGTCTGGCCACTACGATCAAACCCCGTTAGCACGGAACTCCACATTTTTAATGCTACTGGGCCTCCAGTCGCCGCCGCAAGCAGCATCGCAGCGCGGCAGGCCACTCGAAAGGAACAGCAATGCCGAATCCGAAACGCCGCCACTCCAAACAACGCACCGCCAAACGGCGCAGCCACGACTTCCTTGCCCCGACCGGGACATCCGAGTGCCCCAACTGCCACGAGCGCAAGCTGCCCCACCGCATCTGCCAGAAGTGCGGGCAGTACAAGGGCCGTGAAGTTCTCGCCGGCAAGGAAGCCAGCTAACCCCGTCCCGCGCAGATACCCCTCCAGATGCCGATCGACATCGTTGTAGATGCAATGGGTTCCGACAAAGCCCCCGAATCTGAGGTTCGCGGGGCCGTCCTCGCGTCGCGCACCCTCGGCGTCCGGGTTCATCTCGTCGGCCCGGAGGAGATCCTTCGGCCTGCTCTCGATCGCGCCCTGCGCAGCCGCTTTCCGGTGCGCTATGGGCGCAAGCACCCGCAGATCGAGATCGTCCACTCCTCCGAGTGGATCGGCATGGAAGACAAAGCCGCCCAGGCCGTCCGCACCAAGCGCGACTCCTCCATGCGCGTCGGCCTGCGCATGGTGCGCGAGGGTGCCGCGGCCGGCTTCTTCACCGCCGGAAACACCGGCGCGGCCATGGCCACCGCCAAGATGGTCCTCGGAATGTTGGCCGGAATCCATCGCCCCGGCCTCTCCACCATCCTGCCCACATCGCAGGGAACGCCGACCATCCTGCTCGATGTCGGCGCAAACGTCGATTGCGACCCCGACAACCTCGTCCAATTCGCCGTCATGGGGCACATCTACGCGCGCGATGTCCTGCACATCGCCAACCCACGCGTCGGCCTGCTCTCCATCGGCGAGGAGGACAGCAAAGGAAACTCGCTCACACACGACACATTTCCCATGCTCCGCGCGCTGCACGGGATCGACTTTATCGGCAACGTCGAAGGCCGCGACCTCTTCAACGGCCGCGCCGACGTCGTCGTCTGCGATGGATTTGTCGGCAACGTTGCCATCAAGACATGCGAGGGAACGGCCCGCCTGGTCAGCGTTCTGCTCCGCCAGTCCCTCAAGTCCACCGTCACCTCGCAGGTTGGCGCGATGCTCTCCCGCCGCGCCTTCAACAACTTCAAGAAGCGCCTCGACTACTCCGAGTACGGTGGCGCGCCGCTGCTCGGCGTGCGTGGCGTCTGCATCATCGGACACGGCGCATCCAACGAGCGCGCCATTATGAACGGCATCCGCGTCGCCGCCGAGTTCGCCCAGGCCAAGGTCAACTCCGGCATCGAAGCCACCCTTCGCGCCTCCTGACCCGCGCCGTCGTCCCCGCCCATCGGTTGACGGCTGCCATAATGCATCCATCGCGCTCTTCTTCTACGCAACAACAGATAAGCCATGCACCGCGGCGTACAGGCTGCCCGATCGGGCTTTAAGGTATGTTAGGACGTATGGCGACGCTCCGCGGCAGATCTCCGGCAGCGTCCTCTTCGTATCCACGCACCGATTGCCTTGGCCTCTCCAGGAGACAGTCCCATGCTGACCCCACGGAACCTCACACTGCTCCACCCGACCTTCGATCCTCTGCTTGGCCAAGCCCATGAAGTGGAGTGTCCTTCTTTTCATCCCATCGCTCGCTCCACCGACAACTTCATCTTCGCAGCACCCTTCGACGACGAAGAGGAAGACGACGAAGACGACCTTGACCGGGAAGACGAGGCAGAAGACGACGAGGAAGGCTACGAAGACGATGACACGGAAGATGACGAAGATGACGAAGATGACAACGATGACGACGAGGACGACGAGGACGACGAGGACGACGATGGCATAATCCTCGAAGAGGATGAGGAAGACGATGACGATGAAGACGAGGAGGACGACGAAGACGATTCGGAAGAAGAGGAAGACGACCCCGGTCCCATCATGAACAGCGCACTCGTCAGTAGCCCGCGCCAGCCACGACATTCTCCAGCGCAACGCCGTCGATGAACCGCCGCGCCTGCTGGGCGGCAAACCCGAACGCACGGTAGATGAACTCCGGTGTCGAACCGCCGATGTGGGGCGTAATCAGGCAGTTCGGCGCGGACCACAGTGGATGCCCCGCCGGCAGCGGCTCGGGATCGGTCACATCCAGCACGGCGCGAATCCGGTGCTCCTGGAGCGCCGCAACCAGCGCATCGGTTGCCAGCACAGGCCCACGCGCCGCATTCACCAGCAGCGCACCCGGTTTCATCCGCGCAATCTCCTCCGCGCCGATCAAGCCTCGCGTCTCCTCCGTCAGTGGGACGATCAGCACCACAATGTCCGCCTGGGGAAGCAACCCGCGCAGTTCTGAGGCTGCGCTCACCTTCGGCTGTTCACGCGCGTTGCGCG
>JAJZDL010000036.1 GCA_021851465.1 Acidobacteriota bacterium | reverse complement strand
GTTCAAGGCCGGTTGGATGACATTGAGGAGGACCTGTGGATAGAGGCCCACCACGACGCTCGCGCCGATCAGGATGATTGCACCGAGACGTTCGGGCAGCGAGATAGGCGGCAGCGGCGGTTGGGGTGGGGAGGGCTGGATGTGCGAACCGGCGAAGAACGCCTTTTGCATGGCGCGCCAGATGTACGCCACGCCGACCACCAAACCGAACCCGACGAAGAGGGCAAGCAGAGGGAATGCGCGCCAGACCCCGAGGAGGACCATCAGCTCTGCGACAAACCCGCTGAAACCGGGCAGGCCCATGCTGGCCATGCCCGCGATGACAAAAGTGGCCGCGGCAAAGGGGATGGCTTTGTTGAGTTCCATAGGGCCGAGGGCGGAAAGCTCGCGGGTGTGGGTGCGGGCGTAGACCATGCGGCCGACGACGGCGAAGAGCAGTCCCGCCAGGATGCCATGGGAGAACATCTGCAGGACCGCGCCGGAGAGGCCGATCTGGTTCAGCGTCATCAGGCCAAGCAGGACAAAGCCCATGTGGCTGACGCTGGAGTAGCCGATGACGAATTTGAAGTCCTTCTGCACCAGCGCGACCAGCGCACCGTAGACGATTCCGACGACCGCGAGGAGGGCAAAGACATCGCGCCAGGAGCCGAGGCCGAAAAGATGGAAGCCCCACGGGCCGAGGCCGAGCGGGAAGAGGACCATGGCCACGCGGAGGCAGCCGTAAGCGCCCAGCTTCATCACTACGCCGGCGAGCAGCATGGAGGCGGCGGTGGGCGCGGCGACGTGGCCGGTGGGCGCCCAGGTGTGCATGGGCCACATGCCAGCGAGGACGGCGAAGCCGACGAAGACCAGGGGGAAGGCCAGCATCTGGAAGTGATGGGAGAAGTGGAACTGGGCCAGATCGCCGAGCGATGTGGTCTTTGCGCCGGCGACGACATACGCCGCGATGAGTCCGACGAGCACCATTGCGCTGCCGACGAAGGAGTAGATGGCGAGCTTCATCGCTCCATACTCGCGGCGGGTTGAACCCCAGATGGCGATGAGGAAGTACTTCGGGATGATGACGATCTCGTAGAAGACGAAGAGGAGGAAGAGGTCGTAGCTGAGGAACACTCCGTAGACCGCGCCGATGAGCAGGAGGTAGAGCGCGAAGAACTGCCGTGCGCGGTCATCAATGTTCCAGGAGAAGAGGATTCCGGTGACTGCGACGATCCCCGTCAGCAAGACCAGAACGATGCTGATGCCATCTGCCGCGAGGCGATATTCGATGCCGAGGGAGGGGATCCAAGGCAGGCGAGCGACGGCCAGCATCTCTCCGTTCCTGTGCTGGACGAAGTAGGTGAGCGCAATTGCAAAGCCGGCCAGAGCCGTAAGCAGCGCGAGGACGCGTGCTGCGACGATGCTGGCCTTGGGCAGCAGGAGCAGAGCGGCCGCACCGAGAAACGAGATGTAGATTGTCCAAGCAAGCATAATCAGAACACCAGGCCGAGCTGTAGATCAGAACTGTAGATGTTGCACCATCTGGATTACGGTACTGTCGACGACACCGAGTATGAGTTGTGGATAGAGGCCGAGCACGAACATGAGGCCGATGGCGGGCGCAAGGGCCAACCGCTCGCCCGCAGTGAGGTCGGGCATGGCGCTCCATCGCGGATTGAGCGGGCCGCTGAAGACGCGCTGCAGGATGCCAAGGATGAAGATTGTCGTTGCCAGCAGGCCGAGGACGGAGAGCGATGCCGCCCATGTTGTGAGCGAAAACATCCCTTTGAAGATGAGGAACTCGCCGATGAACCCATTGAGTCCGGGCAGTCCCAGGGTGGAGAAGAGGGCGATGCCCATGAGTCCTGTAAAGACGGGCGCAACCTTGCGCAGGCCACCGAAATCGTCCAGCCCGCGCAGGCCGCCGCTGCGTTTTTCCAGCAGGGCGACGAACCAGAAGAGGGTTGCGGCGGTCAGAGTGTGGTTGAACATCTGTAGCAGGACGCCGTTCATCGCGGCATACTTTTCCGCGGTGAGCGCGGCGTCCGCGCCGGTAAATTTTACGACCGCGAAGATTGCCAGCAGGCAATAACCGAGGTGATTGATCGAGGAGTAGGCGAAGATGCGCTTCAGGTCCTTCTGGGCAAGCGCGGTGTAGGCGGAGAGGACGACGGTGGCCACGGCAAGCCACAGCAGAGGCGTGAGGACAAGCTGCATCTGCGCGCCAAAGATGGGGAGAAGAATGCGAAGGAAGGCATAGAGGCCCATCTTCGACATCGCGCCGGTCAATAGGACGGTGGCGCCGGATGGAGCCTCCGAGTAGGCGGAGGGCAGCCATGTGTGAAAGGGGAAGAGCGGCACTTTGACGGCGAAGCCGAGGAACGCGCCGGCAAAGAGGAGCAGGGCCAGGTGCTGCGGCGTGAAGCGGTGCCATGCCAGCTTGGCGACCACGGCGGGCATGAGTTGGCCGCTCTGTGCCATCGCGGCAAGGTCGATGAGATCGAACTTCTTTGTGGCCAGGAACAGGGCGAGAAATGCCAGTAGCATTGCGATGCTGCCGACCATTGTGTAGACGAGGAACTGGGTTGACGCAGAGGCGCGCCGCGGGCCGCCCCAGAGGCGGATGAGGAAGAACGCGGGGATCAGGCTGAGCTCCCAGAAGATGAACCAGTGGAAGAAATTCAATACGGTAAAGGTGCCGTAGAGGCACGCCTGCAGGAGGAGCACCAGGGAGAAGTAGAGCGGCACCCTCTCCTCGATGTGCCAAGACGCACAGATGGCGATCGGCACCACGATGGAGGTGAGCAGCAACATTAGGAGCCCGAGGCCATCGATTGCGACGCGATAGTCCACGCCCAAGGCGGGAATCCAAGGATGCAGTTCCTGAAACTGGAGCGCGCCGGATGCGGAGTCGAAGTGGAACCAGAGGAACAGCGTCAATACGAGTGCGGCAAAGCTGAAGGCCAGCGCCGACCAGCGCACGCGGTTCTTGTTGCGTTCACCGAGTGCGAGCAGTACAAGGGCACCCGCGACAGGCAGGACGGTCAGCAGAGTGATGTATGGAAAGGAGGTCATATCTTCGTCCCCCAGAGCAGAAACAGCACAAGCACGATGAGCGCACCGCCGATGATCCGCATATAACTCTGCACCTGTCCACCCTGGAGCAGGGAGAGGGCCTGGCCGCCGCGCGAGACGCTTTCGCAACCCTCATCGAAGCCGGAGTTGACCACGGCTGCATCGAAGAAGTTGTCCAGCCACGCGAGAGCGAGGACGAAGTACGAGACGGCCTGCACGGCCCCATTCCAGACCCAGCGGTCGAGCCAGTCGGAGATGCGGGAACAGACTGTGTTCAGGCGAACCAGGGTTGCGCCGTAGAGCGCATCGACGACGAAGGCGCGGCCGAGAAGAGAGAAGGCCTGCGGCTGAAGCTCGGCGAGCGGGTCGGAGGATGCAGCGGACTCGATCGGCCTGCGACCGTACAAAGCCCAGCCCAGGGCAAGGCCAAGGAAGACGAGAAGCGCCGAAGAGAGCATGACGGGCAGGATCCCGAAGCCGTAGAACGCGGCAAAGGAGAACGAAGCCGGTTGGCCGTCGATGAAGGACTGGAACCACGGCCATGCGGGTGTGCCGATGAACCCAAGCAGCACGGCGAAGGCAGCGAGGATCACCAGCGGGACAGTCATCACGGCTGGACTCTCGTGCGGATGAACTGGGGCGTGATGTGCTGCGCCGTGCGGATCGGAGAGATGAGTTGAGTCGCGACCCAATTCCGCAAGGCGCGAGGTTCCGGCGAAGACGTAGTAGAGCTGGCGCGTCATGTAGAAGGCGGTGAGCAGCGCTCCGAAGGCCCCCATGTAGAACGGCGCCTGGGAGATGCTCCAGCTATGCGCGGCGTGGAGGATATCGTCCTTGCTCCAGAAGCCGGAGAAGAGCGGAAAACCGCAGAGGGCAAGCATTCCGGCTGTATATGCGGCGAATGTGATGGGCATGGATTTGCTGAGGCCGCCCATGCGACGGATGTCCTGCTCTCCGTCGCAGCCATGGATGACCGATCCCGCGCCGAGGAAGAGGAGGGACTTGAAGAAGGCGTGGGTGATGAGATGGAAGATTCCGACGGCCACGCCGCCGACGCCGAGGCCCATCATCATGTAGCCGAGCTGGGAGATGGTGGAGTAGGCGAGGATGCGCTTGATGTCGAACTGCGCAACGGCGATCAACGCGCCGAAGACGGCGGTGGTTGCGCCGACCCAGGCGACGACTTCGAGCGCGACAGATGGGGCGGGTGAGCCGCTCGCGGTTACGCTCATCAGCGGATAGATGCGGGCGATGAGGAAGACGCCGGCGGCGACCATTGTTGCCGCGTGGATGAGCGCACTGACGGGCGTGGGGCCTTCCATTGCGTCGGGCAGCCAGACGTGCAGGGGGACCTGCCCGGATTTTCCTGCCGCGCCGCAGAAGATGAGCAGCGCGATCGCCGTGGAGGTGGCCAACCCCAGGATGGTGGCCTGCGCGACGAGATGGGCGAGGGCGGAGTGCTCGAGGCACCCGGCACCGCCGTCGTAGAAGAGGAGCGTGCCTGTCTTTTCATAGAGCCAGACCATGCCCAATAGAAATCCCAGGTCGCCGATTTTAGTAACGACGAATGCTTTTTTAGCGGCCGCCGCCGCCTCCGGCTTGGCGTACCAGAAGCCGATGAGGAGGTAGGAGGTGAGGCCGACGACCTCCCAGCACATAAAGAGCAGAAGCAGGCTGTTGGCGATGACGACGCCCAGCATGGCCCCGGCAAAGAGCGCCAGGAAGCAGAAGAAGCGCGTGAAGTTGTCGTCGTGGGCCATGTACCCGACGCTGTAGATAAAGATCAGCAGCCCGACGAAGGTGACCATCAGCAGCATCAGGGAGGTGAGGGGATCGAGCATCCATCCCAGCTTGAGCCACTCGCCGCCAACCTGGAACCAGGGGACGTTGACGGTTTGTACTCCGTTCCCTGCGTGGCTGCCAAGCACATGGGCGAAGGCGCAGAGCGCGAGGAGAAAGGAGATTGCCATGGAGCCGATGGCCAGCGATGCGGCTGCGATTCGGTGGCGGTAGCCCATCAGGGCGCAGATTGCCGCAGCGAGCATCGGCAGTACGGGAACCAGCCACAGGTTTTGAACGATCCAGGTCATTGAGTCTCAGGCGAAGAGTTGAGAAGACGGTTGAAAGAGTGTCGACCGGTCGCTTGCATCGGCGGAGGCGCTGCGATTTGCGGGTCTATCTTGAATCGAGAGGTTACGAATTGGAGCTTGCAGTTTCACCCGGTTCATCCTTTCAGGGAGTCCATGCGGTCCAGGTCGGTGGTGCGGGAGTGCCGGTAGGCGGCAAGGATGATTGCCAGCCCGACGGCTGCTTCGGCGGCGGCGACGGCGATGGAAAAGATTGTGAACATGATTCCAGTCAATGCCGCGGGGACCGGGCCATAGCGCCAGAATGCGATGAAGTTGAGGTTGGCGGCGTTGAGCATGAGTTCGATGCCGATGAGGACGAGGATTGCGTTGCGCCGCAGCAGGGCACCCGCGAGGCCGATGGAGAAGAGGAGCGCAGAGAGAAGCAGGTAGCCTTGCAAGGGGTTCATTTCATCTCCTCCCTGCGACCCATGGCGATGACGACTGCGCCGATGAGCGCGGCGGTCAGCAGCAGGCCGACGATCTCCAGCGGGAGGACGAAGCGATGCATCAGGGCGTCGCCGATCTGCTGGACTGTAGCGCTGGGTGCGGCCTCGGGTTGTGGCGGCAGGGCCTGCACGGACAGCGCGTTGGAATGGATTGCCCAGGCAAGGACGGCGAAGACTGCGGCGGCAACCGCGCCTCCCGCAGCCCAGAGGGGGGCACGCGGCGCAGGCGTGGCGGATGGCCGGCTCTGCGTCATCATAATGGCGAAGACGGCCAGGATTGCCACGGCCCCGACATAGACCAAGACCTGCGTGAAGCCGACGAATTGCGCGCCCAGTTGGAGGTAGAGCGCGGCGATGCCGGCGAAGCCCACGGTGAGCGCCAGCACGCAGTGTACGGCGTTGCGCAGACCCATGGCCGCAGCCATTCCGGCGACGGTAATTGCGGCGAGGATGGTAAACGATGCAGTCAACTCAATGGCCCGATGTTCGATGCAACAAAGTTTATTTTATAAACCGTCTTACAAAACTATAGCCCGGCGAATGCGGCGGTTTGCCGTCACTGGGAAAAACGATAGGTCCGCAACTGGAATTTTCTCTTCTGTTTGAGTCCGCGGGCCAGCAGGAGAAACGGAACGGCCACGATGGCGGCGCATACCGGCCATCGCGCAACTCCGGCGGGCATGAACTGCCATACACCCGCGGCGAGGAGGTTGATAAGGGTCATGGGGAGCATGAACTGCCATGCAAGGTTCATAAGCTGGTCCATGCGCAGGCGGGGAAGAGTTCCGCGAACCCAGATGAAGGCAGAGATGATGGCCAGGAGTTTGGCGAAGAACCAGAGGTAGGACGGAACCCATGTGAGGAAGGAGAAGGGTGCGGCCCAGCCACCAAGGAAGAGGGTGATGGCCATTGCGCTGGTGGCGAACATGCCGATGTACTCGCCCAGGAAGAATAGGGCGAACTTGAAGCCCGAGTACTCGATATAGTAACCGGCGATGATCTCGGACTCGCCTTCGGGAAGGTCGAAGGGCGAGCGGTTGGATTCTGCGGTGGCGGCGACCATGAAGAGGACAAATCCTGCGAGGCCCCAGGGAGTGAAGACGAACCAGTGGGGCCAGATGCCGGTATAGACGGCCTGGCGATCCACGATGGCGACGGTGGAGAGCGAGCCGGTGTGCAGGATGACGACGATGGAGGCCAGGACCAGAGGGACCTCGTAGCTGATCATCTGCGCGATAGCGCGCATGGCTCCGAGCAGGGAGTACTTGCTGCGGCTGGACCATCCCGCCATGAAGACGGCCAGCTCCATGAGCGAACCGACCGCGAAGAAGTAAAGCACTCCGGCGTTGAGGTTGGTCAGAACCATGTTGCGCCCGATAGGAAGAACCGCATAGCCCAGGAAGGACGCCGCGACCAGCAGCACGGGTGCCATGAAATGCACGGCGTGGTCTGCCGCGGCGGGGACGATGTCCTCCTTGGTGAGGGACTTGATGCCGTCGGCGAGCGGCTGCAGCAGGCCGCAGGGGCCGACGCGGTTGGGCCCGAGGCGGTTCTGCATTCTGCCGAGGCCCTTGCGCTCCAGCCAGGTGGTGATGGCGAACAAGGTTGCGAAGACGAGGATGATCGCAACCACCGACAGCAGCGCCGAACAGAACGGCTGGATGGCGGCGGGAAGGAAGCCGAGCAGCCAGTGTTTGGCGAGCACGAAGATCTGGTCGAGTGTCTGCGTCATTGCGATTCACCGGCGGCTGGCTGTGGTGCTGGAGCGGGATTGGCCACGGCGGCGGCCTTGGCTTCTGTTGCAGCCTTTGCCGCGGCGGACGCTTTTGCTTCCGCGGCGGCCTTTGCCTTGGCGCGCTCCTCGGCGAGGGCTGCATCCACGGCGGCGGCCTCCGTGGGATGGATTTTGTTGTAGTGCTCGTTGGATTTGGCGAGGCGTTGCCTGTCGAGGAGCAGGCCACCGAAGCGGTCGTCCGTGCTCAGGTCGTAGTCCACGTCCATCTTAATGGCGTCGAAGGGACAGACCTCGACGCAGATCTGGCAGCTCATGCAGACGGAGATGTCGATGTCGAAGCGTACGGGGTAGAACTGCGGTTTGCCGACTGCGTCGGGCTTTTTGTCCTTGCTCTTCTCGATGAAGATGCACTTTGGTGGACACTCTTTTTCGCAGATCTGGCAGGAGACGCAACGCAGTCCCTGCTGCCAGTCTGCGCCGTCGAAGACGAGGAAAGGGAAGCTGCGCGCGGCCTCGATCTGGGGGTCGCGCTGCTCGGGATACTGGATCGTGGTGAGACGATCCCTGCTGACGTAGCTGCCGAAGAAGTTTCGGGCCGTCTCCGCCAGTCCCTTGAGGATGCCATCACCTAGCACGTTTGCTCCTCCACATGCGGCATACTCATCGGTCCACCTCGCCCAGCACAATGTCCACGCTGCCCAGAATAATAACGATGTCTGCGACGTTGTGGCCAAGGCAGAGGTCTTCGAGGACGGTGAGGTTGATGAGGCTGGGCGGACGCACGCGATAGCGGTAGGGGTTGGGCGAGCCGTCGCTGATGAGATAGAAGCCGAGCTCTCCCTTGGGCGCTTCGATCCTTCCGTATGCCTCTCCGGGCTTGGGGCGGAATCCGCGAATCTTCGTCTTGGGGTCAACGATGGGGCCAGCGGGGAGGTCGCGCATGGCCTGGTCCAGGATGCCGAGCGATTCGCGCATCTCAAGCACTCGGATCATCAGCCGGTCGTAGACATCGCCGTGGCTGCCCAGAGGGACGCGGAAGGCAAAGCGGTCGTAGATGCCGTAGCGGTCCACCTTGCGGATGTCGTAGTCCACGCCGCTGGCGCGCGCCATTGGGCCGCTGATTCCTGCGCTGACGGCCAACTCTTTGGAGAGCACGCCGATGCCCTGGGTGCGGCCCATGAGGATCTCGTTGCCGATGAGCAGCCGTTCGAACTCATCCAGGAAGCGGGGGAACTGCTGCAGCACTTTTTTTGTCTGATCGAGCCATCCGGCGGGCAGGTCCACGCGGCAGCCTCCGAAGCGCATGTAGTTGCACATCATGCGCGCGCCGGTGAGGGCCTCGAAGAGGTCGAGAACCATCTCCCGCTGGCGGAAGGCGTACATGAGGGGCGTTCCGCTGCAGCCCATGTCCTGCATGAGGAAGCCGACGAGGCAGGCGTGGTTCTGCAGGCGGGTCAGTTCGCCGACGATGACGCGCAGGTACTCGGCTCGCTCCGGCACCTGGATGCCCGCGAGCTTTTCGACGGCGAGCGCGTAGGCCCAGTTGTTGGTGAGGGGACAGATGTAGTCGAGCCGGTCGGTGTAGGGCATGGAGCCGAGGTAGGTCTCGCTCTCGGCGATCTTTTCATGGTTGCGGTGCAGGTAGCCGAAGACGGGCTTGAGGCGGACGACGCGTTCTCCGTCGAGTACGACGTTCATGCGAAAGACGCCGTGGGTGGAGGGATGCTGCGGCCCCATGGAGAGTTCCAGCAACTGTTCCGTGCTGGGGCCGGAGGTTGGCTCCGACCCGATCTGCTGGGTTGGGAGGACAGCGGCGGGGAAGGCGGCGGTGCTCATCGGATCCCCCCTTCATCTGCCGGGCGCGTTTCGCTTTGGTGCTGCTGGGCGCGACGCAACACTTCATCGTGCGCGGTCGGCTCATATTCAAAGTCGTCCGGCTCGATATAGTCCCTGCGCATGGGATGGTCGACGAACTCGTCCCACATGAGCAGGCGGCGCAGGTCGGGATGGCCGTCGAAGACGACGCCGAAGAGGTCGAATATCTCCCGCTCCTGGAACTCGGCGCTGCGCCAGACGTGTGTCAGCGAGGGTAGATGGACGCCAGCGTCGCGGTCCTGTGTGCTCATGCGCAGCACGAGAGGGCCGTGCTTCAGCTCGATGGAGAAGAGGTGATAGACGACTTCGATGGAGCCGGGGGTGGTGGTCTTCTGGACCTCATCCACTTCTTGCTCGACGCCCTCGACGAGCCTGCGGACCTTGACTTTTTGCGAGACCTCGGTGGGTGGCCAGTCGATGCCGGTGACGTTGGAGCAGAAGTCGAAGCGCAGGCCGACGGCATCGCGCAGGAATGTGGCGACGGCGACCGCGTGTTCTGGGTCGAGGCGCAGGGAGTGCTGTACCGATGGGCTGGGGTTGGCAACCGTCTCCAGGCGGCAGCCGGGCACATTGGCTTCAACCTCGGATTTAATTTTTTCCAGATCCATCGTTGCCTGTCTGCGATATCTGCACCAAGGGTGCGTTCCATACTGCTGGATTCTTGGCCGGTTGCAGGTCGTGCGCGCCAAATTGCGGTACAGCGAACTCGCTTGGTTCATCGGCGTTCAGATGGCGCGGCCTGTTTGTTCCAGTCAGTTGTTGTGCGTCGATCCTCTTCTGCAATGCCATGAACGCTTCGATCAGGGCCTCGGGCCGTGGTGGGCAGCCGGGGATGTATACATCGACGGGGATGTAGCGGTCGATGCCCTTGAGGACGTTGTATCCCTGCTTGAACGGGCCTCCGGAGATGGCGCATGCGCCCATGGAGATGACGTACTTGGGCTCGGGCATCTGGTTGTAGAGGCGGACGACCTGGGGGGCCATTTTTTTTGTCACTGTGCCAGCGACGATCATCAGGTCTGCCTGGCGGGGCGAGGGCCGAAAGACCTCGGCACCGAAGCGGGCGAGATCGTAGCGCGCCATGGTGGTGGCGATCATCTCAATGGCGCAGCAGGCAAGACCAAAGTTCAACGGCCAGAGGGAACTGGTGCGGCCCCAGTTGTAGAGATCCTGGAGGGTGGTGGTGAAGATTCCCTGCCGACCCAGCTCGCTCTTTAGTGTTTCATCCACCCTTTTCAACCACCCTTATGACTTCGCTGTGTGTAGGAATGCTATGGGCCGCGTTGCGTTGCCTGATTCCGCGGTGGGTTGCGCTATGACCAGACCAGGACCTTCTTCTGGTAGGCCCAGACCAGACCTTCGACGAGCAAGAGCAGGAAGAGCAGCATGGCGATGGATTCGGCTGCCCGGAAGCCGTGGAACGCGACTGCAAAAGGAAGCAGAAAGACGGTCTCCACGTCGAAGACGAGGAAGAGGATTGCATAGAGATAATAGCCGGGTTTGAACTGGATCCAGGCGTCGCCGTCGGACTCCACGCCGCACTCATAGATGGCGTTTTTGGATGCGCCGGGCTTATGCGGGGAGAATTTTTTGGCCCATAGTTGGGCCAGCAGAAGCGTCGCCAGTGCAAACGCGACGCCCGCCAGCAACAACACAGCGACCGGCAGGTAGAGACTATTCATCGAGCAGACATTCCCTCTGACAACACTCTAACAGACGCTTCAGGATGAGATTTGTGATCGTGCTCACTTCTGTCGGACTTTCAATTGGAGGAAGATTGTGGAGGACACAGAGGTTCGGAGGCGAGGGAACATGGCAGACCAGCAAACGGCGATTCTCGACGGGAACGAGGCTTGTGCGCGGGTGGCGTACAGGCTGTCGCAGGTGATTACCATCTATCCGATCACACCGTCTTCCACCATGGCGGAGTGGGCCGACGAATGGCGAGAGGCCGGACGCAAGAACATCTGGGGTACTGTGCCCCTGGTTGCCGAATTGCAGAGCGAGGGTGGTGCAGCCGGGGCGATGCACGGCGCATTGCAGGCGGGGGCGTTCAGCACGACGTTCACCGCGTCTCAGGGGCTGCTGCTGATGATCCCCAATATGTTCAAGATCGCTGGCGAGCTGACCTGCAACGTGATCCATGTGACTGCACGGGCACTGGCCACCCATGCGCTCTCGATCTTCGGCGACCACTCGGACGTGATGGCGTGCCGTTCGACGGGATATGCGATGCTGTCGTCGGGTTCGGTGCAGGAGGCGGCTGATCTGGCCCTGGCGGCTCACATCGCGACGCTGGAGTCGCGCGTTCCGTTCCTGCATTTTTTCGACGGCTTCCGCACCTCGCATGAGATCAACAAGGCGCTGGCGATCTCCGACGAGACGATCCTTGCGCTGCTGGATGAGAAGCATGTGCTGGCGCACCGCCAACGCGCGCTCAGCTCGGACAACCCCATTCTGCGGGGTTCTGCGCAGAACCCCGACGTCTTCTTTCAGGCGCGCGAGGCGTGCAATCCCTTCTACCTGGCCTGCCCCGCCATCGTGCAGGATGCGATGGATCGATTTGCGGCGCAGACGGGCCGGGCATATCACCTCTTCGATTATGTGGGCGCTTCCGATGCAGAGCGCGTGATTGTCCTGATGGGATCGGGCGCCGGCGCGGTCGAAGAGGCCATCGACCACCTCGTTGCGCAGGGCGAAAAGGTCGGCCTTCTGAAGGTCCGCCTGTACCGGCCCTTTGCCGCCGAGGCATTCCTTGCCGCGCTACCGAAGACGGTCAAGTCGATCGCGGTGCTCGACCGCTGCAAGGAGCCGACGGGGCTGGGCGAACCGCTCTACCAGGATGTGGTCACTGCATTCAGCGAGGCGTTCTCCAGCGGGACCTCGCCCATCGCCAAACAGCCGCGCATCATCGGCGGGCGCTATGGACTTTCGTCGAAGGAGTTTACTCCCGCGATGGTCAAGGGCGTCTTCGACGAGCTGAAGAAGGAGCGATTGAAGAACCACTTCACCATCGGCATCCACGACGACGTGACCCACAGCAGCCTGGAGTACGATCCAGAGTTCTCCACCGAAGACCCGAAGACAGTGCGCGCTCTCTTCTATGGGTTGGGTGCGGATGGAACGGTGGGGGCCAACAAGAACTCGATCAAGATCATCGGTGCAGAGACGCCGAACTACGCGCAGGGCTACTTTGTGTACGACTCGCGCAAATCCGGCTCGGTGACGACATCGCACCTGCGCTTCGGGCCGAACCCAATCCGCTCCACCTACCTCATCACCAGGGCGAATTTCGTCGCTTGCCACCAATTCTCGTTTTTGGAGCGCATGGACATTCTGGCGCACGCGGCGCCGGGAGCGGTCTTCCTATTGAACAGCCCGTACGGGCCGGAGGAGGTGTGGCACCACCTGCCGAAGACGACGCAGGAAACCATCCTCAAGAAGAAACTCCAGTTCTACGTCATCGACGGCTACGCGGTGGCACGGGACACCGGGATGGGAAACCGGCTGAACACCATCATGCAGACTTGCTTCTTCGCTATCAGCGGCGTTCTTCCCGCCGACGAGGCCATCGAGCAGATCAAGAAGTCGATCAAGAAGACCTACGGCAAGCGCGGCGATGCGGTGGTGCAGAAGAACTTCGCCGCCGTGGATGAGGCGCTGGCCAATCTGCATAACGTGAAGCTGCCGGCGACGGCGACGGCGACCTTCGACCTGCTGCCCATGCTGCCGAAGGAGGCGCCGAGCTTCGTCTACAACGTGCTGGGCGAGATGGCCGCGGGCCGCGGAGACCTGCTGCCGGTGAGCGCTCTGCCACCCGGCGGGACGTTTCCCACCGGCACCGCGAAGTGGGAGAAGCGCAACATCGCGCAGGCGATCCCGGTGTGGGACAAGGACCTATGCATCCAGTGCGGCAAGTGCGTTTTAGTGTGCCCGCACGCGGTGATCCGGGCCAAGGTCTACGATCCGGCCCTGCTGGCGGACGCGCCAGCGACGTTCAAGAGCGCCAGGCCGAAGTGGAAGGGCATGGAGCAGGAGATGTATACGTTGCAGGTGGCACCGGAGGACTGCACCGGTTGCAAGCTGTGCGTCGAGGTCTGCCCGGTGAAGAGCAAGAGCGAGGCCAAGCACAAGGCCATCAACATGGAGATGCAGGCCCCGCTGCGCGAGAGCGAGGCGCAGAACTGGAGCTTCTTCGAGTCCCTTCCTTCGCTGGACCGCAACCGGCTCTCGCACACGCAGGTGAAGGACATCCAACTGCTACAGCCGCTCTTCGAGTTCTCTGGCGCCTGTGCGGGCTGCGGCGAGACGCCATACATCAAGCTGCTGACGCAGCTCTTCGGCGACCGGCTGTACATCGCCAATGCCACGGGCTGCTCGTCGATCTACGGCGGCAATCTACCCACCACTCCCTACGCCAAGAACGGCAACGGGCGCGGCCCCACCTGGTCGAATTCGCTCTTCGAGGACAACGCGGAGTTCGGCATGGGGATGCGACTCGGCCTGGACCAGCAGAAGGAGTATGCGGAGAGCCTGCTGCAACGGCTTGCGCCGACCGTCGGCGACGACCTCGTCACCGCAATCCTCACTGCCAGCCAGGGCAAGGAGAACGAGATCGAGGCGCAGCGCGAACGCGTGCTGGCGCTGCGCTCCAAACTCGCCGCGACCGACTCCGTCGAGGCCCGCGCCATGCTCACCGTTGCCGACTCGCTGGTGCGCAAGAGCGTCTGGATTCTGGGCGGCGACGGCTGGGCCTACGACATCGGCTTCGGCGGTCTCGACCACGTTCTCGGCTCGGGGCAGAACGTGAAGGTTCTGGTGCTGGACACCGAGACCTACTCGAACACCGGCGGACAGATGTCGAAGTCCACTCCGCGCGGCGCTGTGGCCAAGTTTGCCGAGGGAGGCAAGCCAAACAGCAAGAAAGATATCGCGATGGAGGCGGTGGCGTACGGATCGGTCTATGTGGCGCGCGTCGCCATGGGCAGCAGCGATATGCAGGTGGTCAAGGCCTTTCAGGAGGCGGAGGCATACAACGGCCCTGCGCTGATCCTGGCGTACAGCCACTGCATTGCGCACGGCTACGACCTGACGTACGGCATGGAGCAGCAGAAGAGCGCGGTGCTCAGCGGCTACTGGCCACTGATGCGCTACAATCCGATGCTGCGCGTCGAGGGCAAGAACCCCTTCCAACTCGACTCCAAAGCGCCTTCCATTCCGCTGAAGGAGTATGCCTACCACGAGGCCCGCTACACCATGCTGACGCGCAGCCATCCCGACGTGGCGAAGAAGCTGCTGCAGGAGGCGCAGGACGACGTGGAGCGTACATGGCGGGTCTACTCCGGTCGCGCGGCCATGGCGGGACGCTCTGAGACGCCGCACATTGCGCCGCCGGAAAAAGAGGGCAATGTTGCTCTGTTGGGATCGGAAGGAGGCACACAATGATCGACCTGAGCACGGAATACATGGGCCTCGACCTGAAAAATCCCATTGTGGTCTCTTCCTCGCCGCTGACTGAATCGGTGCAGAGCATTCAGCGCCTGGAAGAGGCCGGCGCCGCCGCGGTGGTATTGCCCTCGATCTTCGAGGAGCAGCTCACACTGGAGAGCAATGCACTGGACAGCGACCTCTCGCGCGGAACGGAGTCGTTCGCGGAGTCGCTCAGCTTCTTTCCTGCGTATGAAAGCTACCGGCAGGGGCACGAGACCTATCTGAACCACATCCGCAGCGCCAAGACTGCGGTTGGCATTCCCGTTCTCGCCAGCCTGAACGGCGCGACGGCAGGGGGCTGGGTGAGCTTCGCCCGAGAGATCGAACAGGCCGGCGCGGATGCGTTGGAGTTGAACACCTACTCGCTGCCGACCGATCCTCGCGTCGCCAGCGCGGAGATCGAGGACGGGATCGTCGAGTTGGTGCGCCAGGTGAAGGCGAGCACGAAGATTCCCATTGCGGTCAAACTTTCGCCGCAGTACACCAGCATTCCGAACCTTGCCGCCCGGCTGGATCAGGTTGGCGCCAGCGCACTGGTCCTCTTCAACCGCTTCTACCAGCCGGACTTCGATATTGAAGGCCTCAACGTGACTCCGAAGCTTGCCCTGAGCCGCCCGGAGGAGCTGCTGCTCCGCCTGCACTGGACAGCAATTCTATACGGAACCCTGCGCGCGGAGCTTGCCGTCACGGGCGGAGTCCACACGGCGCAGGACGTTCTGAAGTCCATCATGGCGGGTGCGCAGGTTGCCATGATGACCTCTGCGTTGCTGGTCAACGGCATCCCCTATCTCTCTACCGTTCAATCCGACCTGCTGCGCTGGATGGAGGAGCACGAGTACGAATCCATCTGGCAGATGCGCGGCAGCCTTAGCCGCCAATCAATTCCCAACCCGGCGGCCTTCGAGCGCGGAAACTACATTAAGACGTTGAGCAGCTACACACTGCGCCAGACCGCGTAGCAAACTGGGTCGATCGGTCCCGCCTCATCGCTGCAACAGCCGAACTGCGCTTCGATTCCTGAGCGAGACGTGAACCGAGTCTCTGGGCCAACGATTCCGGAGGCCCTGTGCGGCGGAGATTCAGGCGGTTTGCGGCTGCAAGCCCTCCCCTATACGGATTCCATGCACCGGATGTAAGTTTCAGGCGATACTGATTGCTGTGGTTTGAGGCGTCTGAACATGGAATTTCACATCTCCCGCGCTGTCCGAGAAGCAACCCAGGTTGACGACCTTCTCTTCAGCTATACCGGAAACGTCGTCTTCGCCGATGTCGCGGCGAGCCGCAGGTTGGCCGAGGCGCTCAACCGATCGCGCGGCGCGGAGGCCGACCCGGCGGGCGCGATCCATGCCGGCGCGCTCTTCGCCATGGGGCTGATCGACGAGCTGAGCCATGCGCTGGTGGCGCGCTATCGCAAGCAGATCGACCCGGCAGTTCTGAACGAGGCTGTGCGCTGGTTCTCCGCGCACGTCGGATCGGGCAAGGCCGGGCCGAAAAAGCTGGCGGACCTTCTGCTCGCCTTCACCGAACAGTTTCCCAATGTTGCCGTCTTCCGCAGGGAGCTTACCGCCGCCCAGTGGCTGCACGGCTCGACCGACGGCCGGCCCAACCGCGAGGCCGCGCTGGAAGAGCTGCTGATGCTCTGGATTGCCAACATCAATCCGGCCTTCAAGCCCTTTCAGGCGCTCTTTGCAGACCAGGATCTGAAGCAGCAGACGGTGTACGCGGGTGTCACCGCGGCTTTTCCGGATTACTTCAGCACGCGCCCTCCGATGGCACCGGAGATTGGCAGCCTGTACGAAGCGCTGCGCGCGCCTCTGCTGGCCTCGCCGGACTCTCTGATAGGCCAGCTCGATTACATCCGCGAGCGCTGGGCCCCGTATCTAGGCGACGAACTCAAACGCATCCTGCTGGCCATCGATGTCTTGCGCGAAGAGGACCTTGCCATCTGGATGCGCTTTCATCCGCCGGGGCCGGACCAGTTTCGCCACGGCGCGCCGGGCTGGGGCAGCCTGGGCTTTGAAGGCGACGAGTACATCGGTTTCGACGAACTGCGCCGCCGCTACGCACACGACTATCAGGCCCCGTTGGACGAGTACGA
>JAJZDL010000035.1 GCA_021851465.1 Acidobacteriota bacterium | reverse complement strand
AGGTTCATCTGTTCGGCGGGCATCAGGAGGCCGCCTCCGCGTCCTGGCCCGCGGCATCGACGGTCGGCTGGGGGATCGCCGCCAGAACGGTGGACCCGCCGCGCACATGCGATCCCAGATCGACCCGCGGCACTGCGTCGGCGGGCATCAGGACATCGACCCGCGACCCGAATTTGATCATCCCCACGCGCTGCCCGCGCTCGACGCGGTCGCCCACCTTCACCGTGCAGACGATGCGCCGCGCCAGCAGGCCCGCGATCTGTTTGTAGCTCACCTCGTAGCCGCCCGCGTCGATCACCACCAGCGTCTGCTCGTTGGCCACGGCGGCCTCGCGCTTCATCGCGTTCAGGAACCGGCCCTCACGGTACACCACCGAGCGCACCGTACCGGCAACCGGCGCACGGTTGACATGCACATTGAAGACGCTCAGAAAGATGCTGATCCGCAGACGGCTTCCGCCCTTGACCTCGATCCACTCCGCCTGCGTCACCACGCCGTCCCCCGGCGAGACGATCTCGCCCGGCCCGCTTGGAATGCTGCGCTCGGGATCGCGGAAGAACCACAGGATAAACAGCGCCAGCAGCAGGGGCAACGCGGTCAACCATCCCTTGAGCGTCAGCAGCCACACAAGCACGGCGACCACGCCCAGCCCCAACGCATAAAAATACCCGTCTCGCACCATATTGTTCCCAGTATAGTGCCTCGCGCTGCGCAGCTCGGCGCTCCAGCAGGCGCGCCTTCAGTCGAAGAGCGAACGAAGGCCCATCCCGCGCCCGCAATGCTCCGCCGGACAACCTCGCATCTTTCAATCGAACTGCAAACGCCGCGCACCGAAACGTAAACGCCGCGACGATTATCGTTCGCCCTTCGACGCGCAACGGGAACGCTCGGCGGATTGAAACAGATAGACGCCGAAGATGCAGATGAGCGGCTCCAGCGGGTGGCGGAACCGCGCGTTGACCGTGACCAGGTAGTACGAGACCGGCAACAGAAGAAAGGCCCAGGCAAAGAGCCCCGCGGCGGGAACGCGGTGCCTCAAGGCAAGGCCGAGGCCGAGCAGCCCGGCGAGCGAGAGGAAGGCGTAGTTGAGCGTGCGTCCGGCCTCGTTGTACCAGGCCTCGTCGGAGGGGTGGGGCACGCCGGCCCAGAAGAAATAGATGCGCCGCGCGACGTCGGCGGCGAAGTGCGCAGGGTGGGCGGCGATGAAGGCATCGGCCTGCGCGCCGCGCAGCGCCACATAGCGCACCTCGCCCATCGTCGCGTAGAGGCGGAGCTGCACTGGGTCCTGAAAAGGGTGATAGTTCTCCATCAGCAGGCCGTAGGAGCCGGGGCCGTTGCCCATGTACATCTCCGCGCCCAGGTTGCCGCGCAGCGGAATAAAGACGTGGAAGACCTCGAAGTTGCGAAGGGTCCAGGGCGCGACACAGGCAAGGAAGACCAGCGCCGCGAAAAATGGACCGAGATACGTTCGAGGTGCGCCGAGATGCGGGAGCAGAATCCAGGCGCCGCAGACTGGAAGAAACAACAGCAGCGTCGAGTTCGACAACGCGATCAGGCCCCACAGCAGGCCGAAGAGGAGCCATGGGCCGCTCCGAGGTTCATGGTGCGCGGTGCGCGACGATCGAGGTTCGTCGCCGATGCCTCTCATGCGCAGCGCAAGAACCAGGGTGAACGCGAAGAGCGCGGTCGTGACGCTCATCTCCCACGGCCAGCGGACGGCATACTGCATGGCCGCGGGATAGAGCGCCCAGAGCCACGCGGCCCACAGCGCAACGCGGCGGTTGAAGCAGCGGACGGCGATCTCCCAGACGGCCACCGCGGTGGCGGCGGAGAAGACGGAGTTGATCGCCAGCAGCACCCACGCGGATTTGAGCGTGAAGACGCCAAACACGCGGAAGACGGCCGCCATCAGCAGGGGATAGAGCGGCGGCAGCCACGCGGTGGGGCCGGTGTGCGCCAGGTACTCGTTGGCAAAGGGATCGGAGTAGCCGTAGCCGGTGACCAGCGCGCGCGCGATGCGCCCCGCCTCCCAGCCGAACTGAAAGTGGTCCTCGGCAACGCGGATGCGATAGGTGTGCGCCAGCGTCATGTAAAGGACGCGAACGAGGAACCCAACCCAAAAGATGCGTCGGGGAAGCGTTCGTTCGTCCTGCGGGTTGAAGAAGGCGCGGAGGCGGTCGAGCATCGCTTACGATTCTAGCCGCTCAGGATGCGAGCAAACGTCTTTAAAGTCGTCGCTCAGCTTTACAGTCGCCATTCTGATTTTAAAATTGTCATCCTGAGCGCAGCGAAGAACCGCCGCATCTCGCCAATGCGCATGGCAGGTACAATCTGGGCTTATGGTCTCGATCAAAGTGAAGAAGCTGCATCCGGCGGGGCAGGTGCCGCGCTATGCCCATCTGGGCGAGTACGGCGACCTCGCCGCCGATCTCTATGCCTGCCAGGACGCGCGGCTGGCCTCCGCCGGCGAGGCTGGCTCGACCGCCGCTGTGCCCACCGGCATCGCGCTGGAGTTTCCACCGACACACGGCGCGCTGGTGGAGGACCGCTCCGGCCTCGCGGTGCGCGGCGTGACCACCCTGGCCGGAGTCATCGATCCCGGCTATCGCGGAGAGATCAAGATCGTGATGACAAACCTGAACGCCGCGCCGGTGGAGATCAAGGCCGGCGACCGCATCGCGCAGCTACGCATCGTCCAGCGCATCGAAGCGAGCTTCGAGCAGGTCGCGGAGCTGCGCGAGGCGGCGCGAGGCGGCGCGGGATTCGGCAGCACGGGAAAGTGAGAGGCGGCGCCGTGCCTTGCGCAAATCTCCGCGCTTCGCCGCGCTAGCGCTCTGCTGCCCTTTGCATTGCAAGCCGTACAGCCGCAGCGGCAGGGCCGCCGCGGGGCGCGCGCATTCGGCAGGGGATGTTGCGCGTGTCCACCCGCCGCCAGCTCGAGCGGGCTGTGGCTGGGCAATGCCACTCTCTCATACGATGGCCGGACCGCTCTGGCCAACTTGCGGACCATGCGCATAAGCTGGGAGCGCACACACGGGCACGTTCAATCCGGCAGGCAGAGGGAGCACGCATGGCAATTCGTTTGCATTTCTGGGGGGCGGCGCAGACCGTCACCGGGTCGAGCCACCACATCGAATGCGCGGGGCAGAATGTGCTGCTCGATTGCGGCCTCTTTCAGGGCCGCCGCCAACAGGCCGCCGAGATCAACGCGCACCTCGCGCTCACCCCGCAGCAGCTTGCCGCGGGCGGGCTGGACGCGGTGGTCCTCTCGCACGCCCACATCGACCACAGCGGTGTGCTGCCGCTGCTCTCGAAGCAGGGCTATCGCGGGCCAATCTACACCACGCCCGCCACCATCGACCTCTGCACGCCGATGCTCAAGGACAGCGCGCACATCCAGGAGAGCGACGCCGAGTTCATGGGCCGCCGCCACGGCAGGCGCAAGGCCATCGGAGTGCCTCCCTGCCCGTTGCCGGTCGCTCCGCTCTACACCCAGGACGACGCCGCGCAGGTGGAGAGGCAGTTTCGCCCGGTCAAGCTGCACGAACCGCAACTGCTGGCCGGCTCCACCAAGGACGCAGGCTTCACCATGACCTCCTGCAACGCGGGCCACATGCTCGGCTCAACCTGCGTGCTCATCGACGCGGTGGAGAACGGGCAGAAGACACGGCTGCTCTTTTCCGGCGACGTGGGCCGCAAGGACCTGCCCATCATCCGCGACCCCGACCCCGCGCCCGCCGCCGACTACCTCATCATGGAGAGCACCTACGGCGACCGCCTGCACGCGCCCGCCGGCCCGGTGAAGCAGAAGCTCGCCGACATCGTGAAGCGCGTCACCGCGCGCGGCGGACACATTGTCGTCCCCGCCTTCGCCATCGAGCGCACCCAGCAACTCGTGCTGCTGTTGCACGAACTCATCGACGAGAAGCAGATCGCCGACCTGCCCATCTTCGTCGATAGCCCGCTGGCCGTCGCCGTCACCGAGGTCTTCGAGAAGCACAGCGAAGAGTGGGACGAGGAGCCCGCAGCCTTCGCGGCCCGCAGCGAGGACCCCTTCGGCTGGAAGCGGCTGCGCTACACCCACACCGTGCAGGAGAGCAAGGCGCTCAACGATCTGCACATGCCGTATATGGTGCTCTCGGCCTCGGGCATGTGCGAGGCCGGGCGCATCCTGCACCACCTGAAGAACGGCATCGAGGACCCGCGCAACCTGGTCCTCATCACCGGCTACCAGGCGGAGAACACGCTCGGCCGCAAGCTCCTCGACAAGCTGCCGGAGGTGAACATCTTCGGCGAGCCGATGCGCGTGCGCGCCGAGATCGACTCCATCGAGTCGCTCAGCGGCCACGCCGACCAGCAGGAGCTGCTGGACTGGATGCAGCCCGCCGCCGCCTCGCTCAAGAAGGTCTTCCTCGTCCACGGCGAGCCGGTGGCGCAGCAGGCCCTCAAAGCCAAGATCGAAGAGCGCTACAAGCTGGAGGTCGTCTGCCCCAAGCGCGGCGACCGCTTCGAGGTCGGCTAGGCGCGCCATCGAATTCGGCCCTGCGTGGGCCTGTCGTCCGCGAGGCGGCAGGGCCAAACGCGGTATGCTTTTCATACGGCTTAGGAGAATACGATGAACATTGCTGCACATGTCACGGATCTGATCGGCGCGACTCCGCTGGTCCAACTGAACCGGGTCACCGCGGGCTGCGGCGCGCGCGTCGTGGCCAAGCTGGAGAGCCGCAACCCGGCCGGCAGTGTGAAGGACCGCATCGGCCTCGCCATGATCGAGGCCGCCGAGCGCGCCGGAAAGATCGTTCCCGGAAAGACCGTGCTGATCGAACCGACCAGCGGCAACACCGGCATCGGGCTTGCCTTCGCCGCCGCGGTCAAGGGATACAGCATCATCCTCACCATGCCCGAGACCATGAGCGTCGAGCGGCGCATCCTGCTGCTCGCCTACGGCGCGAAGATTGTGCTGACGCCCGGCCCCAGCGGCATGAAGGGCGCCATCGCCAAGGCCGAGGAGCTGCAACGCCAGACGCCGAATGGCCATGTGCTGCAACAGTTCGACAATCCCGCCAACCCGAAGATCCACTTCGACACCACCGGCCCGGAGATATGGAACGACACCGACGGCACAGTCGATATCCTGGTCTCCGGCGTGGGCACCGGCGGCACGCTCACCGGAGTCAGCCAGTACATCAAGGCGAAGAAGCCGGGCTTCTGGACGGTCGCCGTCGAACCCACGGACAGCGCCGTGCTCTCCGGCGGCGCGCCGGGCTCGCACAAGATCCAGGGCCTCGGCGCGGGCTTCGTGCCCACAATATTGAAGACGGAGCTGATCGACGAGATCATTAAAGTGACCAACGACGACGCCCTCGCCATGGCGCGCCGCCTGCCCCGCGAGGAGGGGCTGCTGGTGGGCATCTCCTGCGGCGCGGCGGTGCATGCGGCGGTGCAGCTTGCCCGCGAACCGAAGCACGCGGGCAAGCTGATCGTCGCCGTCCTTCCCGACTTCGGAGAGCGCTATCTCTCCACCCTGCTCTTCGACGAGATGCGGCAGCAGGCCCTCGCCACGCCCACCACGCCACTCGCGCCATGAACCTGATCGCATCCATCCGCGAGGACGTCCGCTGCGTCTTCGAGCGGGACCCCGCCGCGGAATCGCGCGCCATGGTGCTGCTCTGTTATCCGGGGCTGCACGCGCTCTGGGCGCACCGCATCGACCACTGGCTCTGGTGCCGCAACCTCAAGCTGCCGGCGCGCCTGCTCTCCCAGTTCGCCCGCTTTTGGACGGGCATTGAGATCCATCCCGGCGCGCGCATCGGACGGCGCGTCTTCATCGACCACGGAATGGGTGTGGTCATCGGAGAGACGGCCATCGTCGGCGACGATGTCACCCTCTACCAGGGCGTGACCCTGGGCGGCACCGGCAAGGGAACCGGAAAACGCCACCCCACACTGCGCAACGGAGTCTTCGTCGGCAACAACGCCAACATCCTGGGAAATATCGTCATCGGAGAGAACTCCCGCGTCGGCGCTGGCTCGGTGGTTGTACGCGACGTCCCCCCCGACTCGACCGTCGTCGGCGTCCCCGCGCACATCGTCTACCAGTCAGGAAAGCGCGTGCTGATTACCGATCCCCACGACGTCAGCGACCCGCTCTCCGACGTCATCATCGCCCTGGCCGACGAGGTGAAGCGGCTCAAGACCCGGCTGGAGCGGTTGGATGGAGAGTTCCAGCAGGCGCGCCAGGAGCCCGCCAACACGCTCACCGTCGAGGCAGAGGAGCGCGCGCTCTACCGTACCGAGCAGGCCTCCCGCGCCGACAGCGTCAGCATGGGCGAGGGCATCTAAGCTATTTCGCATCCTCGTCGCCCTGCGCTGTCAGACGGTTTGACCGCACAGAATCCAATCAGTACTATTGCCCAGACAACATTTCCGCTCATCTGCCGCATCTATTATTGTGCTGCTTTGCGCGAAGTATCCGGCTACAGGAGAGCCTGCCATGACCCTGGAACTCAATAGCATATCCCCCATGCACAACAACTCCCGCTCCTCCCGTTCCGTCCGCTTTTTGGCGGCGGCGGCTGGTGCCCTGTTGCTCTTTCTCGCGGTCGCTCCCGACACCGTCGCACAGACCCCCACCATGGTCGTCGTGCGGGCCATGCCATTCAAAGTCAAGAGGGGAGAAAACTTCGATCCCCTTCCGCCGCTAACCCCAGCCGACGTCGCACAGATCAAGATCGGCGGCAAGGTCGCACCCGTCGTCCACTTCGACCCGTTGCTCAAGGGGCCCCATACCCTGCAACTGATGATTCTGCTGGACTCCATGCAGATGCTCGGCTCGCAGGGCCAGTTCGTGGACATTGAAAGCTTCCTCAACAGCCTGCCCTCCAACGTCGAGATCGGCCTGGGCTGGCTGCTTCAGAGCCAGGTCAAGGTCGTGCAGGACTTCACCACGGATCGGCAGTTGGTCTATAAGAAACTGATCCCGCAGACTGAGAAGGAAGCAGCCGACCCGTTGAACGACAACGGCAATCCCTTCTCCTGCCTCGGATGGCTCTCAACCCACTGGCCCAACCCGGATCCGGCCAAGCTGCGCGCCGTGCTGATGTTTACCGATGGCATTACCCGCAACAACTCCATCCCGCAGAACGGAGAAGAGTTCAATCCCGATGCCTCGACGGCTGCGCTGCGTTTGGAGACTGCCAGCATCCAACCGTTCCCGTTCTTCTGGGTAGATCCCATCCCCGCCTCCCCGCGCAATGAGGGTGGCGCGCTCGAGGGACAGGATCTTTTCTCGCAGATGGTGACAAACGCAGGTGGGTCAGCCCTCTATGAGGGCATGTTCGCTCCCGGTTCGTTTACCCCGCTGCTCAACAAGATGTACTCGATCCTTGAAAGCGAGTCGGTCATTACCGTAAATGCGCCGCAGAAGCCGGGCAAGTTCGAACACCTCGATATCAAGGTTGCCCGGAGCGACATCAAGGCATTCGCCCCGGACTCGGTGACGACTGGAAATCCGGTGAAGTAATCGGGCCGTCCTTCTGAATCCAGAACCCTGAACATCGCACCCGCAAGCGGAGCCCAGCGCTCCGCTTGCGTCTTTTGCACTCCAATATTCCCGCGCGCATGAGCCTCCCGCAGCCCAACGGCACACCGCACACGCCGTCCCGCCGCCAGCGTGCGATACTTACACCTGATATGTACAAAAGAGTCCTCCTCAAGCTCTCCGGTGAAGCCCTCGCAGCAGGCGCGGGCTTCGGCATCGACGCCATCTTCATCCACAATGTGGCCGCCGAGATCGCCGCCATCCACGCCCTCGGTTGCGAGATCGGAATCGTCGTCGGCGGCGGCAACTTCTTCCGCGGAGTCGCCCAGCAGGCCATCGACATGGACCGCGTCGCCGCCGACCACATGGGAATGCTCTCCACCGTCATCAACGCCATCGCACTGCAGGACGCCATCGAAAAACTCGGCCTCTTCTGCCGTGTCATGTCCGCCATCGAGATCCGCCAGGTCGCCGAGCCGTACATCCGCCGGCGCGCCATGCGCCACCTGGAAAAAGGCCGCGTCGTCATCTTCGCCGCCGGCACAGGCAACCCCTTCTTCTCCACCGACACCGCAGCCAGCCTCCGCGCCATGGAGATCAAGGCCGACATCCTGCTCAAGGCCACCTCGGTCGATGGCATCTACACCGCCGACCCCAAGACCCATCCCGAAGCCACCAAGTTCCCCCAGATCTCCTACGCCGACATCCTCCGCCTCAACCTGCGCGTTATGGATACCGCCGCCGTCTCCCTCTGCCGCGACAACAACATGCCCATGATGGTCTTCAGCATGAAGACGCCCGGCAACATCGCGCGTGTCGTGCAGGGCGAGCCGCTCGGCTCCCTGGTCACTCCGTAGGATTATTTTTCAGCCGCCCGCCAGGTCGCCTCTTTGCCCATGCAACTTCCATATAAACTGAAACCGTGAGCACGGCCATCCTTTCGACCGACGCCCCGTTGCCAGCCTCCGCGCTGGCAGGCGCAACCATGCGCAAGCCGCAGTTGCCTGCGCTCACCGGCGTACGCACCCTGCTCGCCGTCAACATCATGCTCTTCCACTTCACCCCGCCGCATATGCGGCTGCTCGATCCGGTCATCGACAACTCCTACGTCTTTGTCGGCTTCTTCTTCCTCCTCTCCGGGTTCGTCCTTGCCTACAACTACGCCGACCGCCCCGCACCGCTGGTCAAGCGCGACTTCTGGCGAGCGCGCTTCGCCCGGCTCTACCCTCTCTACCTCTTCTCGCTCCTTCTCTCGTTTGTCATGCTCAACGCCGAATGGCACGCCCACTCGCACGCGGACTTCTTCACCGGCCTCGTGCTCACGCCGCTCATGCTCCAGGGGTGGAGCCCCTCGCTCGCCACCTTCTGGAACACCGTCGCCTGGACCCTCTCCTGCGAGGCCGCCTTCTACCTCGCCTTCCCCTGGCTCATTCGCCTGCCCTGGCCCAGAACGCCCGGCCGCCTCATTGCGCTTCTGCTCGGCCTCTGGGTGCTCGGCCTGGTTCCGCACACGCTCTACCTCCTGCTCAATCCCGACCACCTCGCCGCGCCGGCAAACCGCTACACCTCCGGCGTCTGGATACGCACCCTCAAATACACCCCCCTCGCCTACGCCTGCATCTTCCTCGCCGGCATTGCGCTCGCCAAGCTCCACGCCAGCCTCGCCATCGCCCCGCGCCATCGCGCCTGGATCGCCGGTGCCAGCCTGCTCGCGCTCGCCGTGTTCTTTGCCACGGCGGTCCCCCATGTGCCCTACATCCTCATGCACGGTGGCTTTCTGGTGCCGCTCTTCGCCGCTCTGGTCGTCGGCCTCAGCGGACAAAACATCTTTGCCTCGGCCTTCTCCTGGAAGCCGATCGAGCTGCTCGGCCAGGCCAGCTACGCCCTCTTCCTGTTGCACTTCAACTTCATCAACCTCATCCGGCACTACCGCCTGCCAGAGCGCCTGCACCTGGCAGCCTACGACCCATGGGTCTCCTACGCCGCCGCGATCCTGCTCGCCATCGCCGCCATGTACTGGGTCGAACGTCCCGCCCGCAGGGCCATCCTGGCAAACGGCGCGCGGCGCTCCGCCGCTTAGCGCCGTATCGACATATATCCACGACGCAAAACGCTGATTCTAAATAGTGTCATTCTGAGCCGTAGGCGAAGAATCCCCGCATTCCGTCTTGCCACCTAGGTTCCGGCAGAGAGAAGGCACAGCTTTCCCTTGAAATCGACGCGAGGCTGGTGCGTATATGTCGATACGGCTTAGTGTCCTGAGTCTAAAGTTCTTTTACAAAAGCGGGCGACGGAGTCGAGTGTCATGAGTCATTGATTCGCAGCACAAAACCAAGGGCAAAAGGCCCGACGTATACCGGCCTGGGGCACAGTCCCAGGGTACATTTCGCCGGCTGAAGGCCCGACCCAGTCTTAAACGAACTTCAGACTCGGGACACTAGCGGTATTGTTCGATGCGCGAGAGGAGCGCGAGTTTGCGGGTGGGGGACAGGAAGCTGGCTTCGACTGAGTTGGCGGCAAGCTCGCGGATCTGGTCGAGGGTGAAGGCAAAGTCGGTGTGCGCCAGCGTGTATTCGTCCAGCAAGTTGGTGCCGAACATGGGCGGGTCGTCCGAGTTCAGCGTGACCATCAGGCCCGCGTCGAAGTAGCGACGCAGCGGGTGCGTGTCGAGCGAGGCGCAGCAGCCGGTGCGCAGGTTGGAGGTGACGTTGATCTCGACCGGGATCTGGCGCGTGGCAAGAACCTGCATCAGCTCTGCGTCGTGCTGCGCGGCCAGCGCATGGCCGATGCGCTCCGCGCCGATGTTGATGGCGGCCCAGATGGATGCCGGCCCTTCGATCAGGCCGCCGGTCTCTCCGGCGTGCGCCGTCAGGCGCAGGCCCGCGTCGCGCGCCTCGGCGTAGAGTTCGCGGAAGAGCGTCGCGGGGCCGCGCGCCTCGTCGCCGCCGATGCCGATGCCGACGATGGAGGGGTACTGCGGGCGCAGCTCGGCGGCCTTGCGAAAGACGCGCGCCGCCTCCTCGGGGCCGAAGTTGCGCACCGCGTCGATGAGCCAGAGAACCGTGGTTCCGCTCTCGCGCTCGCCGCGCACACGGCCGCGCTCGATGGCCTCGACGAATGGCTCGACCGCGGCGTGCTTCCAGTGGTAGAGGATGCCGAAGGAGATATACACCTCGGCGTGGACGATGCCCTGCGCGGCCAGCGCGAGGACCATGTTGTACGCGATCAGCTCGTAATCTTCGGGCGTGCGCAGCCGCTCGGTGACGGACTTGAAGGCGGCCAGGAAGCCGAGAAAGTCGCTGTAAGAGTAGAGGCCGTGTGCGTCGTCGAGGGTGAGCGGAGCGGCGTCGTGGCGCTGGCTGAGCGCTACCAGCGTCTCCGGCTCGATGGTGCCCTCCAGGTGCAGGTGCAGCTCCACCTTGGGCAGGCAGCGGATCCAGTCCGGTACGTCGATCGCAGCAGTGGCGGGTTTCCTGCTCGGCATCCTTCTAGGCTAGCCGAGATTGAGCCGGTCCGCAGCCCAAATGCTAAATCTTCCTCGTCCCCTTCGCCTTCAGCCGCTGCACCACCAGTGGCGGCACCAGCTCGCTGACATCGCCGCCGAGGTTGAAGACGCCCTTGATGAGCCGCGAGCTGACATAGGTGTACTGTTCGGCGGGCATCATAAAGAGCGTCTCGAGGTTGGGGGAGAGTCGGCGGTTCATCATGGCCATGGGAAACTCGTACTCGTAGTCGGAGATGGCGCGGATGCCGCGCAGCACCGCCTTGGCCCCCTGCGCGCGCGCAAACTCCACCAGCAGGCCGTCGAACGTGGTCACCGTGACATTCGCAAAGCCCTGGACGGCGATGGCTTCGGCGATCATCTCTATCCGCTCGCCGACCGTGAACAGCGGCGTGCCCTTGTCGGCGTTGCTCAGGATCGCGACCACCAGCTCGTCCACGATCTTCGAGCCGCGTTCGATCAAATCCAGATGGCCGTTGGTCAGCGGGTCGAATGTGCCGGGATAGATGGCCTTGACGTATTTCATCGCTGCAAGCAGCATACCTCAGCCGTGCGCGCCAGTTGTTCCGTTGCAGGCGTTCAGCCCGCGCAATCGCAGCAACCCCGTGCCAGCGTGCCCCCTGCTACAGCGACTGTAGCAGGCCATTGAAGAGGTTTAGCAGCGGATAGTAGAACGTCCCAAAGATCCACCGTCCGCCAAACAGAAAGATAACGATCAAGCCGTACATCCCGATCCGGTTGTACATCCGCTCCACGCGATACGGCAGAAACTGGCGCAGAACGTGGCTCCCATCCAGCGGTGGCACCGGGATCAAATTGAAGATGAACAGCAGCAGGTTGATCGTCACGCCGAAGTAGAGCAGCATCGCCACGGGAAACAGTGCAATTCCACCGGTATCGACGCCCGGTACGCGGTTTGCCATCAGCATGGCGGCGCTGATCGCCACCGATCCGCCCGCGTGCTTGAGGACGATCAGCAGCAACAGTGCGATGGTCGCCATCGCCAGATTGCTGGCCGGGCCGGCCAGCGAGACCAGAATGTCGTCCCGCTTGTAGTTGCGAAAGTTGCGCGTCGTCACCGGGCAGGGCTTGGCCCAGCCGATCAGCCAGCCGCCATAGACCAGCGAGATCAGCGGCACCAGCACCGAACCCAGCGGGTCGAGGTGCTTCATTGGGTTCAGCGTCACCCGCCCCAGCATGTACGCCGTCGGATCGCCCAGCCGCATCGCCACATAGGCGTGCGCGCTCTCATGCACGCTGAACGCCAGCACCAACACCACTACCTGAAACAAGATCAGGACAAACTCCTGCTGACTCATCCCACCAGTTTACAGAAGTGCGCTGCGGCCTGGCTTATGCTTCGCAGCTTGCGACGAGGCCTCTTCCACCTTCTCTGCCAGCCACACCTTCATCAGCGACTGATATGGTACGTCGAATTGATTGGCCTGCAGGCGGATTCGATCCAGCAGATTCTCAGGAAGGCGAAGCGAGATGGTCTTGGTCGATGGACGAAGTTTCACAAACTGCACGCGCGATCCATTGCTCCAATCGAAATACTCCGTAGTATCGTTTGACTTGCTCTCCCAGAAGGCCCTTTCTTCCGATTCGGAGTTGAATTTTGGGATCTTCTTAAGTGGCTTTTTCATATAGCTTCCGCTCCTTCCGGTTCATCGGCCGTGCCGAGATGGGACGAATCAGGGCCTGCCCATCGCGAAACGTAAATACCACTGCCAGGTGTCGCCCCTCATCTGTGACACCCCAAGCTGCAAATCGGTCCTCGGCCAGTGAATGCGCGGGATCCGGCGCAAGCAGAATGGGAATGTTTCGGAAGACCTGTTCGATCTCACCCTGAGAGACGCCATGCTTTTCGTTCTTGCGCGCATTTCCCTCGTCCCAATTGAATCCTGCGAAGCCTAGAATATTCATTCACACTTCCAACTGTATATTACAGCAATATACAAATCCTATTCGATCGCGAACACCGCATAGACCGTCGCGGACTTCGTAATGCGCTCTGGAGAAATCGCCAGCGGTGGCGCAGAGGCTAGCCCTCCAGCCGCTCCCGCACCCATTCCTATTCCCATTCCCTCCACGAACCTCGCTGGCGGAGCCGGCGCCTGGTTGCTGGCAAAGAGCAGCGCGCCCAGCTTCACATTCAGGCCCTTTGCCATCTCCTCGGCCACCGTCCGTGCCCGCTGTAGCGCCCTCCCCGCGGCCTGCGTCTGGGGCGCATTCTCATCTTTCAGGCCCCAGCCGATCTGTCCGCTCTGGTTCGCGCCCGCCTTCACGGCAATGTCCAGGATCCGCGCTGCGTCGGCTGCGTTGGCGCGCACGATCCAACTCTGTGTCAACGACCACTTTCTCTTCGCCTTCTCGGCATCTGTAAGCTGGTTCTGTTGAAAGGGCTGGATCTCCGCCAGATACTGGTTCTGGCTCTCGATCGCATCAGCCGGAACGCCCGCAGCCTTCAGGGCATCCATGATCGCATTCGACGTCTTCGACCCTTCCGCATACGCCGAATCGTGGTCGATTCCGTAGACCACAAATCCGATGTTCACCGTTGCCACATCCGCCGTCACAGTCACGCTGTCCGTCGCCGTAACCGCAATCGTCCGGTTGTCCTTGCTCACCGTGATGCCATCGCCCGGCGTCTGTGCATCCGCCGTCCAGCCCGCAACGGCACTTGTTAGTGCAAGCAATGCAACCACATGCATCGTCTTCATGGAATTCACTCTCCTGAAGTATCTTCTTCTCCGCTCAACAGATCGGCCAGGGTTTTCTTGTGCTTTGGCTTGGCGGCGGCCCTCTGCTTGGGGTCGGGGATCACGCGCTCCGGCGGCACCGGGCCGACGCGGTCGCGCGCGTTCAGCTTGACCGCTTTGACCACCGAGAAGGCCCGCTTCTTCGCCTTGCTCATCGCAGACACCTCGCGCAACCCCATGCCAACACCGCGCCCCCGATTATGCAATACTTTTCATTGCAACAGTACGTTCCAGGACGCGCGCGCCGAACCTCCAGGCAGCCAGTCCAGGAGAGGATCCGGCATGGAAGAACGAGACTTTTTCGACGAACGCCCCGAGCAACGCACCCACACCATGACCTGCCCGCACTGCCATCAGGAGGGCGAGTACCAGATCGGATGGCTCGTCCGCCGCAAAAAGGCGCAGGTGCCGCGCAATGCCGACGAGCGCGACCGCGCCCGCTTCGCCAAGGCGCAGAGCTACATGGTGCGCACCGACGACGTCCTCGCCTGCAAGAACATCCGCTGCCGCAAACGCTTCGAGATCGCCGGAATCCAGTCCGTCGCCTTCCTGTAGGTTCAGGAGAAACGGATGCATCTTCACGGCCCGCGTTACAATCTAAATACCCAAGCCGGCGGCACAGTCTGGCAATCGCAGGAGACCGACAGATGGCAAACACCCTGATCCCCATCGAGGAACGCAGCCTCACTCCGCAGCAGGTCGAGGCCCTGGATCGCCGCCGCCGCCGCGGCCAGCTCTTCCTCGTCCTCTGCTTCCAGTGCCTCATCGTCGCCACGCTGGTCACGGTCTGGGCGGGACAAGACCTCACCTACTCGCCCGGCTGGGTTCACCCCATGTTCTATTGGGACGCAGCGCTCTTTCTGCTGGCCATCGTCTTTGCCGTCGCCGGTGTCCGCCTCCGCCGCGGTTTCACCGAGTTCCTCAGCTACTGAGCGGCTTGTCATCCCTCGTTTGACTTGCCTCTCATTCAACTTGTTTCTCGGAGGAAGATCGCATGAAAATTCCGCTCAAATGCGCGACCGCAACTTCGAGTACGACGGACAAGAAGCCCTGGACAACGCCGGTCATCGAAGCGGTGAACCTCAATGCCGCCGCTGGGGCGCATAGGGGTTCCAAGAGCGACAAACACGGTTCGCTCTCGGGCACCGGAGCGTAGAACGGCTGACGGTCCATCGTCCAAAGGGGTTCCGGCCAAGTGGTCGCCTGCGTGGAGACATAACGCGCGCGACCGTTTTTGTTTCAATTCCACCCTCTGAGCAAGGTGCTCCGTGAGCGCAATCTGCGGGTTCTGGCTGCTGCACGGCGACTCCCACCCGCGTTCGGTCTGCGAGCGGATGTTGCAGTCGCTGGCGGCCCACGGCCCGGACGCCTGCTCGCTGGTTGCAGGCGACGCAACCCATCCCGCTGCCGGCCCCAATCGCAACGCCAATGGCCCTTTCCGCGCCTCCGACGGTGCCTCCTGCATCACCTTGCGCGGGCTTGCGCTGGGCCATCGGCTGTTGAAGATAACGCCCGAGGACGCGCTGGAGGCGCAGCCCCTGCCCGCGCACTCACTCGATGCTGCACCCACGGACGCTGCCGGCAAATGGGCCGGCGACGCAACGCTCTGGCTCGTCGCGGACGCACGCATCGACAACCGCGCCCAGCTTGCCGCCGAGTTGGCGCTCTCCTCGGACCAGGCAGCCTCCATGGCGGATTCGGCCTTCGTGCTCCATGCATGGCAGCGCTGGGGCCAGGACTGCGTCGCGCATCTGGTGGGTTCGTTCGCCTTTGCCGTCTGGGACGCGCGCGCCCAGCAGTTCTTCCTCGCGCGCGACCACTCCGGCGACCGCCCACTCTACTTTCGCAAGACCGCCGAGAGCTTCCTCTTTGCCACGACAGCGCGTGCGGTCCGTGCCTGCCCAGGCGTCTCCAGCGAGATGGATGAGCGGCAGCTTGCGCGCGACCTCATCGGCCTGCCGCCGGAGCCGCCCAGCACGCGCTTCCGAGAGATCCAGGCCCTGCCCCCAGGGCACTGCCTGCTGGTGCGGCGCGAGACGATCGCGCTGCGGCGCTACTGGCAGATCGATTCGCTCCGCCCCGTGCGCCTTGCGCGCGACGAGGAGTACATCGAGGCGTTTCTGGAGATATTCGACGAGGCCGTGCGCTGCCGCCTGCGCACCACCGGAGGCATCGCCAGCGAGCTGAGCGCGGGCCTGGACAGCGGCTCGGTCGCGGCCACGGCGGCGCGCCTTCTGGCGCAGCGCGGCGAAACTCTTGCGGCCTACACCGCGGTCCCATGCCGCGACTTCTCCGGGACCGTCCCGCCGGGGCTGATCGGCGACGAAGGCCCCTACGCCGCGGCCGTGGCCGCGCTCTATCCCAACATGGTGCATCATCGGGTGGATGCGAGCGGCTCCAACATGCTGCGTGAGCTGGAGCGCATCTTTCCCCTGCTCGACCTGCCGCACGCCGCTGCGCTGAACAACGTCTGGGCAAACCTCATCCTCGATCGCGCCGCCGCATCCGGCGTCAAGGTGATGTTGAACGGAGCGCTGGGCAACTTCGCCTTCAGCTATGCAGGCGGAGACATCCTGCGCGGGACGTTCCGCAGCGGGCGCTGGCTGGCCACGCTCGGCCAGGCATGGCGCCTGCGCCGCATTGGCGTCTCATCGGGGCGCAACGCCGCCTCGCTGACTCTCTTCGGCGCGCTTCCCTGGCGGCTGCGCAGACGCATCGACCCGTTGGTCCGCGCGGCCAACATCCACTGGAGCGCCCTCCATCCACGCCGCGCGCGCCAGCTCGAATCGACCGAACAGTTCCGCCGCTTCTTCTTCACCCACACCGGCGCTCTGCCGCGCCTCATGGCCACCGACTTCCAGCAGAACCAGTACGGCGACTACAACGCCGCCACGCGCGCCGGCTGGGGCATCGAGCCGCGCGATCCCACGTCGGACAAGCGGGTCTTCGAGTTCTGCGCGGCCATTCCGCCGGAACAGTTTGTCGTGGGCGGCCAGGGGCGCTCGCTCGTGCGCCGTGCCATGCGCGGACGGCTGCCCGAGGCCACCCTCGCGCGTACGCAGAAGGGAACGCAGGCCGCGGACTGGTTCGAGTGCCTGAGCAAAATCCACGGCGATCTGGCCGCGGAGCTCGCATTGCAG
>JAJZDL010000034.1 GCA_021851465.1 Acidobacteriota bacterium | reverse complement strand
AGAGTTTGGGGTTGGTGGAGTCGAGGTCCGCAGCCTGCGGCAGGAAGAGGACCTTGCCGCCGGCGGCGAGGCTGGACTCGGCCGCCGGCCATGAGCTTGTGACGAGGACGCCATCGGGTGTTGCGGACTTTACCTGCGCGGGGTAGAGCCAGAAGTTCCATTCATTTTTGAAGGTTGTGGCGGCGTGCAGCTCGACGACCAGCTTGTACTGCGCCGGCGCGGGGAGTCTGGAGAGGTCGGCGGAGATGCTGCCGAGCGCGATGTTCTTGCCGCGCGGAATGGCGCGGGCGGGCCATGCGCCGCCACCGACGGTCTTTCCGTTGGAGTTGACGATCCGCCATTGCGGGGTTGCGGTGGCCAGCGGGGCAGGCCCGTAGTGGGCGAGTTCGACCTCGGCCTTGAGCGTGTCCGCGGTGGAGTAGACGCGGTCCTTGAGGCGCGCCAGGGGAACGGTGGCGTTGCTGTACTGGCGAAACTCGGCTGGCGCGATGTAGCTCTTCGGCTCCCAGAAGGCGTCGAGGAGGCCGATGAGCGCGCCGCCCTGCCCGAGGTAGTCGTGGAGGTCGAGCATCTCGATTCCGCTGTAGCTGGGCGTGCGGAGATTGGCCTCGATCTCCTCCTTGTAGCAGGCGACCTGGAAGCGGCCGGAGGCGTGGGCGATCTCCTTGTTCTTCGCCAGCAGATGGTTGGCGGTGGCGGAGTCGCGCCAGATGCGGTAGTTGCCGGGGACCATATATGGCTGCTGGAGGGCGCGATTGAAGTTGAGGAAGGCGGCGTAGCTGGGCTGTTTGCCGGCGAATTTTTCGATCACATCGAAGTCTGGATAGGCGCACCACTGGCCGACCTCGTGGCCGACGCACGGGATTGTGGCCCCGTGGAGCATGGCTTGCAGGGTGTTCTCGTAGTCTGCACCGAACCAGCCGCGCGGGCCGCGAGCGCCGGGGGTGACGAGGTAATCGGCGGCGAAGGGATGGCCGGGGCCATCTGGGGGCGGGGCAAAACGGCCGGTGCCGTCGGAGTAGAGGCGCCTCGGGTCGGCGTCGTGCCATTTTTTGTCCCAGGCTGGAAGCTGCTCGGCGTAGTGGCCGGCGGGCTCGTTGGTGGCATTGAGGAGGACCATCGAGGGGTGGTTTCCGAATGCCTTGAGCAGGCGGGCGGTCTCGTCGTTGAGCACGTCGAGCATCTTTCCCTCGGCGTCGAAGGAGTTCCACATGCCGCATTCGGGCTGGAAGTAGAAGCCAAGCTCATCGCCTGCGATGAAGGCGGCCTCCGGCGGGCACCAGGAGTGGAAGCGAATGCCGTTGAGGCCCCAGGACTTGCAGATGCCGACGATGCGCTTCCATGTGGCGACATCGGTGGCGGGAGAGCCTGTGAGCGGGAAGCCGCCGCCATCGTGCGTGGCGCGGAGGTTGAAGAGCTCGCCGTTGAGCAGAATGTGTTTGCCATCGGCCTTGATCTCGCGCAGGCCGAAGGTGAGGTCGCGGCGGTCGTCGGCGGCGCGGTCAGGGCTGGTGAGCTTCAAGGCGAGGTGTTGCAGGACGGGCGAGAACTCGCTCCACGGGACGGCGTTGGGCAGGGCGACATCGAGCACGGCATCGCCGCCGGTCACGTCCCAGCTCGCCGGCGCGGAGGTTGCGCCGACGGAGAGTGTTCCTGAACCGGCGTTGCCGGTCGCATTGCCGATGCGCACCTTGATCCGCGCGCTGCGGGCGGCGACGTTGGGAAAGACCTGCGCGTCCTCGATCCAGACCGGACTGGTGGCGGCCAGCTCGATGCGCCCGACGATGCCGGTCCAGGTCCCGCCCTCGGCGTCGGAGACCGAGTGGCCGTCGGGACGGTAGGGCAGGACCATGCGGTTGTCGATGCGGATGGAGAGCCGGTGGGTGCCGGGCGCGACGATGCCGAGGTCGTACTCGTGCGGTGCCACCAGCGAGTGGCAGGAGCCGATCTGCTTCTCGTCGAGGTAGACCGTAGTCTGCCAGCGGGTGCGCTCGAGCGTGAGGCCGATGCGCTTGCCGCGCCAGGCGGCGGGGACCTCGAAGTCGCGCTGGTACCACGCCAGGCCGATGTAGTGCTTCACCGGCTGCGAGAGGTAGGGCACCTCGACGTGGCCGGGTTTGGTGTAGGCCGCGTACTGCGGCAGCTTGTACCAGGCCATGTCGCGCGGGAGGGCCGCGACGAAGTGGGTGGTGGCCTCGATCTCGTCGCCGTAGCCCTGCGTCTGGAGGATTCCAGGGAGGGAGATCGTGCTGCCGGTGGGAAGGCCGCGCGAGAACCATGCCTCCGCTACGCCGGTGTCGGCGCGATCGAGGGCGCAGCGCCATTCTCCGGCAAGGGATTGGGCGCCGGCGCGCGGGGGAGTGGGCGGCGTGGGCGCGGCGTAGAGCGCGGCATGGGCGGCGGTGGCGCCGGTGAGGGCGAGAAACTTGCGGCGGGTAAGGCGGGCGGAGTGAGGCATGGTCCCTCGGAGAGTGAATCGGTTGAACTACTCTACAACTTTGGCGGTTTTTACCGGCGAGAACGGTTCGGCCGGTTATTTACCGGACGGGCCTCAGTAGTGGGTGTGGTTGGCGATGAGCTTTCTACAGTCGGCGTTGCAGGGCTTGGGGTGGGGAACGATGCCGGCGTATCCGTAGACACGGAGGATTTGGCCGCCGGGGCCGTTGCCGAGCGTGATGACCTGGTCCGCTCCGGTGTGCTCGAAGTCGAACATGTGGTATGCCTCGCCTTTGAAGTAGAGGGTTGCGTTGCCATCGGGTTCGAGCTTGAAGCGGTACCAGAAGTAGGTGCGCTTGCCGGTGCCGAACCAGTCGCCGCGCACGAAGTTGGGGTTGCCGCCCAGCGGTTGGGCGGGCCATTTTTCAAGCAGCCTGCCGCGGTTGTCGAACCAGTAGAGCTGCGCGCTGAGGCCGTTTGCGTAGGTCCTGCCGTTGGTGACAACCTGGGGCGTTTTGGAACCACCCAGGATGTAGCCTGCCGTCACCTGCTGCGAGTGGTCGGAGTTGTTCTGCCAGAGGATCTTGCCGTTCTGCGCGTTGTATTCCAACGTACCGGCGTCGGACTGTCCGACGAGGAGCTCCGGCTTGCCGTCGCCGTTCATGTCGAAGAACTCCATCGCGTCCATGTGGTCGTGGTTGTCCTCGAAGTACTTGGCGTTGTTCCATATCTGCTTGCCGTCGGCATCGAGGCAGAGGTGGCTGATGGTGACCTCGTCGATGCCGTCGCCGTTGATGTCGTAGGGGTAGATGTAGTGGCCGAAGTAGTCCTTGGCGCGGTTCTCGGCGTGCTGCCAGAGCAGGTTGAAGTCCTTGTCGTAGGCGGTCAGCCCGATCCATCCGCCGGTATCGGCGAGCACCAGCAGCGTGTCCGGGCCGTCCGAGTCCTTATGGAACTTGGCCACCGCCATGCGGTAGTTGTTGTCCACATGGGGCAGGGCGGGCGCGGGCCAGGGCACCTGCTTGATGACGTCACCCGTGCGGCCATCGGCCAGCACGAGCCACTCCTTGCCGTCGCTGCTCTCGCGCCAGTGCGCCAGCTCGTCGCGCCCGGTGTGGTGGAAGTCCCACAGGACACCCGCCGCTTCGTTGCCGCGCGGGTCGCCGCGCGAGGTTGGCGGCGCGTCCCAGCGCCAGAGGATGTGGCCATCGTTGGCATACATGATGGTGGAGTAGTTGTTGGTAATGTCGAGGATGGCGTACTTGCCGGAGCCATCGACATCGCCGAACTTGACGATGTTGGAGGGGACGATGGTGTACTGGCGCAGCAGCTTGACCTGTGGGGGCAGCTCGAGCGGCTTGAGGTCGTCCTCCTTGAAGTCCGCATTTTTGGTCAGGATGAGCACGTTGAAGACCGGCCTGGGCTGTATCGACGTGAGCCGGATCTCGACCGTCCCCGGTTTAAGCGTGTAATCGCCCCCGCGCTGCAACTGCATGGCACCCTGGCCGAAGAGGGCGGGATCCAGTTTGCCGTCGATGGCGACCTGAAACGAGCTGGCGGCGGTTCCGCTGCCGCGCACGAAGAGGTGGTATGCGCCGCCTTCCTTGACGGGGACCTTCACCACAACGTCCTTGGCCACTCCAAGAGCCAGGGAGGATTCGTTGAACTCCCATGCGGTGGCCTCGCCGCGGCGGCCGAACCCGCCGCTGGTATCGCCTGCGGGGAAGTCCACGAAGAAATCCGATGCCGGAACTACAATTGTGCCGGGAGGTTCGTGCGCTGCGTCGTGATGGTGCAGCGTGAGCTTCTGTTGTGCGAGAGCGGGAGTGGCCGCGCAGGCGGTGGAGACGGCGAGCAGGGTGGAGAGAAGCAATTTCATGGGCGCACCCCGCGGGCGAGTTCAAATTCGGGCGTGATATCGACGGGAATGTCGCGGGTGGATTCGAGCGCACGGGTCAATGTGGGCGGCATCCCATCGTACTTGGCAAACCAGGCTTCGACCCCGGCGCGGTCGCCGTGGGCCTCGAAGGCGAGCAGTTGCTGGGCCAGCGACGCGACCGCCGCAGGCATTGCGGCGTAGTCGATGGTGTACCTGCCGTCGGCCCCCTGCGCCAGCGCGCCGTGTTGGAGCAGGTAGTTGAACTCCATCATCTCGGCGCGGCCGTGCGCCTCCGCAGTACCGAAGCGCAGCGTGCGCAGCGTTCCCGCTACGAACGAAGCGTAGACTCCGTTGAGCTCGCTCGCGGGCAGCAGCTTGCGGTCCACCAGCCACTTGGCAAGGAAGATGCCCGTTGCGTCGGCTTTGGCCTCCTCCAGCCCGCTGTACGCCGGGCCGATGGCTTCGTCGATCGCGATTTGTTTGCTGTCGATGTGCGCGTAGGCAGGGCCGAGGCCGTGGGAGATCTCGTGTAGGACGACGGTCGTCAGATAGCCTTCGCTGCTCACGTCGCCGCTCTCGTCCGGCGCCAACATCTTCTGCGCGACCGGCAGGACGACATCGTTCACGCGCGCGTCCATGAAGTTTTTGAAGAAGACGATCTTCGATCCCTTCTCGGCATGGATGCGCGGGTCGTTGGGCAGATTGTCGGCGACGGCCTGGTAGCCGTATCGCAGGTCGCCGGCGCGCAAGGGGGCGTCCACGACCTCCATCGGGGCCACATGTCCTGCCTTGGATGGCCTGTCCTCGGCGGGGACAGGCAACGCCTGTTGCATTGCATCTTCCTGCTGCCGATAGATCGCCAGCTTGCGGCTCTCCGCGTCGTTGCGGAGCAGGACCGCCCCGCCGTAGGAGGTTTTCACGCCGAGGACGCCATCGAGATAGGTCTCGTACGGCCCAAAGATGAGGTCGATCTTCGGGTCCTTCAGGTCCATCCAGGCAATGTCGCTGGCGCGGTACTCGTCGGTGAGCAGAGCGTCGGCGCGCAGGTTGAGGTAATGCGCGAACGCGGGGTCTGGCGAGAGCTTTGCCGCGGCGCGCAGGTCGGCGGCCATCGGCTTCACCCACTCCGCATACGCCTCGTGGTAGGGATAGGTGTAGAGCCGGTCGGCAACACTGACCACCGGCTGGCTCAGGGCGGGCGCAAGGTCGAGCGGGGCCGAGCGGACCACCGTCCATGGGTCGTAGAGCGCGGCCCTCTGCTCTGGGTGCGCTGCGGCGTATCTCTCGATGACGGCGGCGGTGGCGCCGAATGGATACAGCTCGTGGCCGGGCACCAGCGGCTCCTCTCCGATGATCGGAGAGTTCTGGTCGGCGAGGTCCCAGCGGCTGCCGTCGATCGAGAAGAGACGGTAGAGATCGGCGTTCTGCGTCGCGTGGTAGATCGCCCATCCGCCGAGGTCGCTCTGGTGCAGATAGATCTCGTCCATCTGGTGGCAGGCATCGGCGAGCCTGGCGATCATCTGCTGTTCTGCGGTCGTCAGCCCGGCCCGCGAGTAGGGCATGGCAACCACCTTCCACCGCGCGGCGCGTTTGGCCTCATTGTGGATTGGACGGCCGCCGATGCGCGCCGTCGGCGTAGGCAGGCCGGGTTGTGTCGCGGGAGCCGGCGGGCGGCCCTGCGCGCCCGGCCTGGCTGGGGCCGGCAGCGGGCCCCGGTTGGGAGCCTGCGCACGAACCAAGCTGGCGGCAGGGACTGCCAGCGCGAGAGAGAGCATTAGACCGATCGATCGATACCGCACCACGGAGCGACCTCACACTGAGCACACCACTATTGCATCGGAGAGCATCCGCGGGCAAGGAGAGTCCGCGTCGGCCCCGAAGCTTGCCGGAGATTGCCCGGCGCGATCCACTGCTCCCCCGTCTCGCAGGCCAATACCGCCTGACAGACCGCAGGCGGACGGCGAAACCGACGGCGCCGGATGGAGGGACACATGCTGGAGACGAGCGACCTGCGCAAAAGGACCCCGCACCGACCAATACCGGATCGCCGGGCTGTGTTCCGGCGGCGCGCAGGTGGGCAGACTGCACTTGTGGAGTTGCCGGCGCAGCGCTGCGTGAAGCTCGAACTGGGGCGATGCGCGGGCCATCCGTCCCGAGGAACGCTCGCGATTCGGAGGGGAGTTGCGCGTGGGCATTTACAATCGGCTCTGTGGACACCTCAACCATCGTCATACTGGACTTCGGCTCGCAGTACACGCAATTGATCGCGCGCCGCATCCGCGAGTTCAACGTCTTCTCCGTGGTGCTGCCCTGCACCGCTCCGATCGAGCAGGTCCGCGCGCTGGCACCTCTGGGGCTGATCCTCTCCGGCGGCCCCAGCTCGGTCTACGACGCGGACGCTCCGGCGGCGGATCCCGCGCTGCTTGCGTTTGGCGTTCCGGTGCTGGGCATCTGCTACGGCCTACAGTTCATCGTGCATCACCTTGGCGGCCGCGTGGAGCCCGCGCCCGCGCGCGAGTATGGGCACGCGCAGGCCGCGGTAATTGCAGAGACGGCGCTCTTTCGCGGACTGCCCGCCACGCTGGACGTGTGGATGAGCCACGGCGACGAGGCGAAGGCGCTGCCCGCAGGCTTCATCGAAACCGCGAAGACTGCGAACGCGCTGGCGGGAATCGCCGACGAGGCGCGCCGCATCTGGGCGGTGCAGTTCCATCCCGAGGTGGCGCATACGCGGCAGGGCATGGAGCTGCTGCGCAACTTTGTGCTCGGCATCTGCGGGGCGAAGGCGGACTGGACGCCGGAGCACTTCATCCAGACGACGGTGGAGCGCGTGCGGGCGCAGGTCGGCGATGGACATGCCATCTGCGGGCTGAGCGGCGGGGTAGACTCGTCGGTTGCGGCGGTGCTGGTGGCGCGCGCCATCGGCGACCGACTGACCTGCATCTTCGTCAATAACGGCGTGCTGCGCAAGGACGAGTTCGCCAAGGTGCAGAAGACGATGCGCGAGCAGCTTGGCCTGCGCGTGGTGGCGGTCGATGCCAGTGAGCGCTTCCTCGCGGGCCTGGCCGGCGTGACCGATCCCGAGAAGAAGCGCAAGGCGATCGGCGGCGAGTTCATCGCGGTCTTCGACGACGAGGCGAAAAAAATCTTTGAGGCGGAAGAACACTCCGGCGACGAGATCGCGTGGCTGGTACAAGGAACGCTCTACCCGGACGTGATCGAGTCGTCGAGCGTCAAGGGGCCGTCGCAGACCATCAAGAGCCATCACAACGTCGGCGGCCTGCCTGCGAATATGAAGCTGAAGCTGATCGAGCCGCTGCGCGATCTCTTCAAGGATGAGGTCCGCCGCATCGGGCGCGATCTGGGAATGCCGGACGAGGTTCTGGAGCGGCAGCCGTTCCCTGGGCCGGGACTCGCTGTGCGCATCCTCGGCGAGGTGACCGCGGAGCGCGTGGCGCTGCTGCAGGAGGCCGACGCGATCGTGGTCGATGAGATCAAGGCCGCAGGGCTCTACCGCAAGATCTGGCAGTCCTTCGCCGTGCTGCTGCCGGTGCAGAGCGTCGGCGTGATGGGCGACCAGCGGACCTATGGCTACACCTGCTGTGTGCGCGCGGTGCAGAGCGAGGACGGCATGACGGCGGACTGGTCGCCGCTTCCGTACGAGGTGCTGCGGGCGATCTCCAGCCGGATCGTCAGCGAGGTGCGCGGCATCAACCGCGTGGTCTACGACATCACCTCGAAGCCGCCCGGCACCATCGAGTGGGAGTAGGCTGCCGAGCAGACGCGCTACGGTAATGGCGCAACCCGTAACGCCGTATCGTCATCCTCTCAAACTAAATCCGCTCACGCCCACGCATCTGGCCCCTGCTATGACACCCCCAGGCCTGCGTTGAAACCGTACTATCGCCCAACCGCCGCCCGCTCGGTCTCCATCCGCGTTCCACTCAGCCCACCTTCGTAGCGGGCCACGCCCTTGTAGAGGCTCTCCGCCACGCGCTCTCGGTACTCCGGCTGCCGCAACTGCTCCGCGTCCTTTGGGTTGGTCACAAACGAGATCTCCGCCAGGATCGACGGCATGTTGGCACCGATCAGCACCACGAACGGAGCCTTCTTCACACCACGGTCCTTCAATCCGGGATTGCCCTTCTGCAATCCTGCGTACAAGGAGCCTTCCACGTCGCTGGCAAACTCGCGGCTCTCGGCGATCTTGTCCTTCAGCGCGATCTTCTTCACCAGGTCGCTCAACTGGTGGATCGACTGGTCGCTCACCGCGTTCTCACGCGCTGCCACATCCAACGCCGTTGGGTCGGTCGTGAAGTTCAGGTAGTACGTCTCCACGCCGCGCGCGCTTGCATCCGGCGACGAGTTGGCATGGATCGAGAGAAAGAGATCGGCCTGCGCCTTGTTGGCGATCGCCGTCCGCGTCTCCAGGGGGATGAATGTATCGTCCGACCGGGTGTAGACGATCTCCGCGCCCAGCCGGTCGTGCAGCAGCTTGCCCAGGCGCAGCGCCACGTCCAGCACCACGTCCTTCTCCTCGATGCCGTCCACTCCGATTGTGCCGGAGTCGTGCCCGCCATGCCCCGCGTCGATGACGATGCGACCGATCTTCAACCCCAGCGCGCGCACCAGCGAGGTCTCGCCATCGGCCGTTGGCGCAGCCTCCCGCGCCGGCGTCGCGTCCACTGCGGCTGCACTCTCCGTCTCCGAAGCGGCCGAGTTGTCTTCCGCCTTCGCCCTGCTCTTCCGCGCCTTCTTTGCGGAACTTGGCGGCGCAGTTGGGCCCACATCCGCCGACGACGCAACAGTGGCATCTGTCTGCGTCCCGCTTGCAGCTTCGCCACCGCCGTTCCCTGTCTTCACCACCGCCGAGATCGGCTTCGAGGTCGGCCTGGTCGTCGCCTCGACTCTGCCCGGCAGCTCACTCAGGCCCGCAACGTCGTTGCCCGCGCTCTTGATCGCCACCGTGTTAGGCACGGGCCGCGCCGCCGTCGGCATCAGCGTGACTGCTGCACGAGGGGCTGGAACCTGCGCGGACGTTGTCCCTTCGCCGGTCCCCGTCTCCGAGTGCTTGTCCGCTATCTCTTGATCGCCGTTCCCCGTTCCCTGTTCCTTATCCCCTGTCCCACCGTGGATGTCGATGATCAACCGGTACGGGTTGGGCAGCAGGAACGCGGAGTACTCCGTCACGTCGTTCACATCCAACACCACGCGCGTCACGTCGTCCGAGTACTGCGCCGCGCGCACCCTCTTCAGGAACCCGTCGTCGGTCACAGAGAAGCTCTTGCCCACCAGCTCCGGCGCCAGCCGCGTTCCATGCAGGTCGAAGTAGATGCGGTCCGGGTTCGGCACGCGCGCCGCTTCATACGTCACGTTGTCGCCCAGGTCGATCGCCACCCGCGTATATGTCGCGGTCGACCAGTGGCGAATCCCCGTCACCAATGCCGGTTTTCCGCTGTGCGCCTCGCCGCCCGCCAGCGTGCCTGGAACCCCTCCCTGCGCAGGTGCAGTATGCCCCGGAGTTGTCGCCGGCTTTGCCGGGGATGTTGGATGCGTGGGGGCCTCTGCCCCGGATGTCTGTGCCATCGCCGGCAGCGACGAGACCGCGCTCTTCGCCTGCCGCACGCCGCTCGCAACACCGTTCGTCGCAGCTTGATCGCGGTTCGATACTCCTGTCTCCCTTGTCGATGGATCGTTCATCGAGGGATAAGGATGGGCCGGTTGCCCGTTCGCGGAATCGGCTGTCTCACTGCCAGCCTCGGGCCTGCCGACGGGTCGCGTGCCGGGGGCGCGGCTTCCGTTCATCCCAGCCACATCACCTGCTCCTCGCGCCTTGTTCCTTGCGCCACGCACCTCGTCCAGCGAAGCCAGCCCCGCGCGCGCCTCCTCTGCCTGTTCGCTTCTGGCGTGCTCTTTTAGCAGCAGCTTGTACTTCACTCGCGCCGCCGCCGCATCGTTCAGGTCGTTCTGTTCGATCTGCCCCTCGGCCAGCAGCGCCTGCACTCCCAGCGAACTCGCCGGATACTGCGTCCGCAAAAACTCATACTGCCCCACCGCCGCTTGCAGGCTCTTCGCATCGTGCAGGGCCTGCCCCTGCTCGTCCAGCAACTCGGCCACCGCATTCACCGCCGCCGCGGCATGAACATCCGCCGGGTCCGCATGGTAGATCGCGCGGTATGCGTCCATCGCCCGCGTGTACTCCGCCCGCGTGCGCGTCCCTTCAGGAATTGCTTCCAGCGCGTCCCGCCCTTGCTCCGCCTGCTCCCACGGCGACAGCGCCGCACTCTTCTTCCGCGTACCCGCCCTGTGCATTTCTACGCTGGCCGAGGCATCGCGCGCCGCCGCCGCTACCGGCACACCCGCGCCTGCCCAGCCCATCGCGCACCCGCAAACCGCAGCCACCACTCCGAATGCAATCGCCCGCCCCGCGCGCTTGCGCTCGTAGCGCGTACCCTGCACCCATCGCAACTGATCTTCGAGAGACATCTCTCCTACAGTTTAAGTCGCGCCGCGCCGCCGCCCGTTGTGAAAAACCGCCGCGTACACCCAGCGATACCCCCAACGTCAGAGCAATCCCCCTACAACCTCCGCGGCCTTGGCCAGCGCGCCAGCGAGGGCGCCCGCGTCGCTGCCGCCCGCCTCGGCCAGATCGGGCCGTCCGCCGCCCTTGCCACCGACCATCGCGGCCAGCAGACCGACGATCTTCCCCGCCTGCACGCGAGCCGTCAGGTCCTTCGTCACGCCGACGATCAGCGAGACCTTTCCCTCCGCCGAGGCCGCGCCCAGCACAACCACGCCGCTGCCCAGCTTGCCGCGCATCTGGTCCACCAGGTCGCGCATCGGCCCGCGCTCCAGTCCATCGACGCGCTGCACCAGCAGCTTGACGCCCTTGACGTCCACCGCCGTAGCCTCGCCAGCCGCGTTCGCCGCCGACTTCATTCTTACCGCGTCCAGCTCGCGGCGCAGCCTCTTCATCTCTTCTTCACTTGCGGCCAGCCTCGTCCGCAACGCATCCGCCGGGGCCGCGGCGTCCGCGCCGACAATCTGTCCGACCACGCGCGCCACATCGTAGTCGCGGCGGAACTCGCCCAGCGCGCCCCATCCGCTCACCGCCTCCACGCGGCGCACGCCGGAGGAGACGCTGCCCTCGCCGACCAATTTGACCAGGCCGATCTCGCCCGTCGCGCGCGTGTGCGTGCCTCCGCACAGCTCGGTCGAAAAATCGCCGATCTTCACTACGCGCACCTTGTCGCCATACTTCTCGCCGAAGAGTGCCATCGCGCCGTAGTCGTTCACTGCGATGTCGATGGGCACGTCCACCAGCGTCTCCACCGGCGTATTGGCCAGCACCTGCCGGTTCACGATCTCTTCCACCTGCGCGAGTTCTTCCTCGGCGACCCCCGCAAAGTGCGAGAAGTCGAAGCGCAGCCGCGCGCGGTCCACCGACGAACCCGCCTGCTTCACATGCCGCCCCAGCACCTCGCGCAGCGCCGCGTGCAGCAGGTGCGTGCCGGTATGATTGCGCGTCACGGCGGCGCGCACCTCGCCATCGACGACGGTATCCACCGCATCGCCCACCGCGATGCGCTCGCGCGCCACTACGCGATGCGCCCACACTCCCTGCACCGGCTTCGACGCTCCGCTGACATCCGCGACGGTCTGGCCGTGAATTTCGAGCCAGCCCACATCGCCCACCTGGCCACCGGAGTCGGCATAGAAGCTGGTTGCATCGAGCACCACCTCGCCCGCCTCGCCCGCGCGCAACTCCGCCACGCCCACGCCGTCCTTCACTAACGCGAGAACTTTAGCCCCATCCACGCGCAGCGCGGTGTAGCCGGCAAACTCCGTCTTCGCCAACTCGCGATAGACCGGCGAGGCCGTCTTCTGCGACCCGCCCTTCCAACTCGCCCGCGCCCGCGCCTGTTCCTCCTCCTTCGCCTTTTCGAAGCCCTCCATATCAAAGGCGATCCCCGCATCCCGCGCCGCATCCACCATGAAGTCCAGTGGCATGCCATTGGTTTCATAGATATGGAATGCGTACTTCCCGTCGAATTTTGGTTTAGCCGTTTTAACCACGGAAAGAAGGGTGGTCACTTCCAATAGATGGAATCTTTCACGAAGCCAAGATCTCACTTCTGGACTGTGAGGCTCCTTCGCATTGGCGACCGTGGATATTGCTGGAGTAAATTTTTTGCGATCGAATCCGTTCACTCGTGCCTCATAGCCTTCGGTATAAGCATTGGTCTTAGCATCAAATATTCCAGACTCGACCCTCGACATGCCCTCGACCATCACTCTCGCAAACTGCAACTCTTCAGCAAGCACAACCTTACTTACCCGCTCCACTGACTCCTTCAACTCCGGATAGGCCACCTGCATCTCATCGCGGACAGCAAAGACCATCTCGTGCATGAAGGGCTTCTCCTGGCCGAGCAAGCGACCGTGACGGATGCCACGACGCAGAATCTTGCGCAACACATAGCCGCGTCCTTCGTTCGCCGGAACCACGCCGTCACTAATCAAAAATGTCGCCGCGCGCGCATGGTCCGCAATGATCCGCAAAGAAGCCGCGTTCTTCGCATCGCTCGCGCTGGCCTCGGCGACGCTCATCGCGGTGAAGTTCGTCAGCTCCGCCGCGCGCGCAATCAGCGGCGTAAAGAGGTCTGTCTGATAGTTCGAGGCCACGCCTTGCAGTACAGCCGTAACGCGCTCCAGACCCATGCCGGTGTCGATGGAGGGCTTCGGCAGGGGCGTCAGCACACCATCGCTGGCGCGGTCGAACTGCATGAAGACGAGGTTCCATATCTCGACATACCTCTGCTCGTCCTGCGGAAAAGGCTTATCCTCGCCGCTCTCGCTGGCCGCAACGCCGAGGTCGTAGAAGATCTCCGAGCACGGGCCGCACGGGCCGGTCTCGCCCATCTGCCAGAAGTTGTCCTTCATCCCAAACTCGAAGATTCGTTCCGCGGGGACGCCCTGGCCCAGCCACAGGTTGTACGCCTCTTCGTCGCGCGGCACACCTTTCTCGCCTTTGAAGATGGTCACATAGAGCAGGTCTTTCGGAATCCCGAACCACTGCGGCGAGGTCAGCAGCTCCCACGCGTACGCAATCGCGTCCTTCTTGAAATAGTCGCCGAAGGAAAAGTTGCCGAGCATCTCGAAGAACGTGTGGTGCCGCCGCGTGAAGCCGACGTTCTCCAAATCGTTGTGCTTGCCGCCCGCGCGCACGCACTTCTGGCTGGTTGTCGCCCGCGAGTACTCGCGCCGCTCGGCGCCGAGAAAGACGTCCTTGAACTGGTTCATCCCGGCGTTGGTAAACAGCAGCGTTGGGTCGTTGGCCGGGACAAGCGACGACGAGTGAACGCGCCTGTGTCCCTGCCCGGTCGTCGCCGAGGCCTTGCCCTCAAAAAACCGCAGAAAATCCTCGCGAATCTGGCTTCCCGACTTGTATTCCATAGGATCCAAGTTTATCAGTGGAAGGCGCAGCCCCTGCTAAAATCCCACCGCCGCCACGTCTCCGCCCAGTGCGCGTCCCACCGGGCGCACCCGCGCGCCGTCCGCCGCGAAGGCCTCATCCGTCCAGTCCCAGCCGGTGTGATAGAGCACAAACAGATGCTTGCCCGGCCGCGTGCGCAGCGCCTCATACGACACCGCGGGCAGCCCGGTGAAGCGCGCAATGTGCATCGCCGTCAGCGCCATGGTGTCGTGCCGGTTCCAGCGCAGCTCCTCCGCCGCCGAGTAGACCAGCGTCATGCGCTTGCGCACATCCGCATCCGGCTCGTAGTATCGGTCCTCCTCGAACGCGCCCATGTCCTGCACATACAGCCGCCCATCGGGGTTGGCGTCCAACGCGGCCTTCACCTGCGCAGGCAGCACCAGCGACGCCAGCCTCTCGTCCGACTTGCACTGCGCGGCTTGGATGCGTGCCGCATTCACACCTACAATCGACACGCCCAGCGCGATCGCCACCGCTGCAAAGACGCCGTCGCGCCGCAGCCACGGGCCGATTGCCACCGCCAGCATTGCGCTGATCGCAACCGCCGCGCCCAGCACATAGCGCACCTCGATCGAGTGGGTGACAAAGCGCGCCAGCAGATAGCCGCAGAAGGGCAGCGCCGCCAGCGCCAGCAGCAACACCCACTCCGCCGCGGGAATGCGCAGCGCGCGCCGCTGCATTGCGCGCGCGCATCCCCACAGCAGCGCCGCCGCAAACGCGATCAGTGCCGCCATCCACAGATGCTGCGCGCGCATCGACATCTGCGTGTAATCCACGAAGATCGAGCGGTAGGCCCGCGAAATGTCGTGCAGCCCCACCGCTCCCGCGTTGTAGTAGTTCTTGCGGAACGCGCCCGCAGCCTTCAAAAACGGCACCGTCGTCGCAAACCCAGCCATCCCCACGCAGATTGCCGCCACGACCGGCCAATCCATTCGCCGCCGTTGCAGGCTGCGAAATCCCTCCGCCGCGCAGATGGGGACCAGCAGCAGGACGCCGAAGTAGTGCGCATTGATCGTCGCCGCAATCGCCAACGTCAGCCCGAGCAGTGCCCAGCCGCGCTGTTCATTTTTCTCCGCATCGCGTGTTGCTACCTGCCAGCACCACAGAGCCAGAGCGTACAGCCCTAGCAGCAAACCGTACGGTCTGCCCTCGGTTGCGTAGTAGAGAGTCGCAGTCAGTGCGGGAAAGGCCGCGGCAACCGTGCCTGCGCGCTCGCCCGCCAGTTTGCGCACAAAAAAGAACAGGCAGACCTGCATCAGGAGAAATCCCAGGAGGGAAGGCAGGCGCAGCGCAAACGCGCCCGCTCCAAAGATCTGCATTGCCGCATGCGACAGCAGCGGATAGAGCAGCGGGTCGAGCGAGATGGGCCACCGCCTCTGCACCTGCACCATCTCCCCTACTGACCGCACACTATACGTCTGGAACGCATACATCTCATCCTGCGACATCGGCTTTGCGTGCGACCATGCCAGCGCGAGAGCAGCCGTCACGCATACAAACAGCACCGCCAGAACGCGTGCCAGCCTGCACTTCGCAATCGGAACTCCGCCGGAATTAATCGCCGCGTCCGCCATCAATCTTCGTCCGCCAGCGTCGAGCGCATCTCAAGTCTCAGCGGACGCGCGCATGACAGGGCCGCTCCGCTCACGGGTTGCACCACCGGCAGCGTCGGCATAAAGAGGTTCTCCAGCCACGGCAGGCGCACAAACAGGAGCAGAGTCATCGCAATTACGGTTCCCGCGAACCATAGCATCAGGCCCGGCTCTCGATATAGTTTCTCCGGGTTCTGCACCGCGCTATTGGGCTGGAACGCCAGCTTGAAGTAGATAGCCATCACCAGCGCCACCAAGGGAAATGCCAACAACAGCTCGATCCGGTAGCGGATCACAAACGCCCCGAAGAAGAGCATCGCCGTCGATGCATAGAACATCACGCTGACCAGGAGCGACTCCGGCGTGTACCGCTTGAAGCTCGCGCGGTAGGATCCCGCCACGCCGCGGTCGCCGATCTCACGCAATTCGCTGAAGCGCTTGAGCGCCATGAAGTAGCAGCCGATCATCCAGTAGCACATCAGCAGGCTCAGCGGCGGCACCAGCCAGGCCGCCACCGCGTACCATCCGAGCAACATGCGCAGCGGGTTGTTTACGCTCTCCGTCAGCACGTCGAGGTAGGGAACGTCCTTCGTGCGCAGCGGCTTGATGTTGTATGCGCAGCCCATCAACCAGAGCACAAGCGCCGTCAGTGCGAAGGGCCGCGAGATCGTCCAGCCGATGGCCACGCCCGCAGCCATCATCAGAATCCACTGTGCATAAGCCGCTGGAATGTTGACCAGGCCGAGCGCCGCCGGCCGGTTCCTCTTCGTCGGATGCAACCGGTCGAACGGCGCATCCAGCACCTCGTTGAGCACATAGTTGCTGCACGCCACCAACGTGATCGCGACAAAGGCCCACGCCAGAGTTGCCACTAGGTGGCGCGTCATCAACCGCGGATAGAGGCTCAGCGGAACAACGATCCCGGGCAGCACAAACAGGTTTTTGATCGAGTGGTCCAGCCGCGCGATCGCCAGATGCGCCCGCAACCGCCGCGAGAAACTTATCGTCGTCCCCGTCGCTTCTCTCATTCTGAACTCATCGTCTTATTGCCGCCGATAGCGTTAGTATATCGGCGAAACCATGGACTGCTGCGCAATAACGCACGGCGAAGCGCAGAGTCCATCTCCACTAAAACCACGTCCCCGCCTTGTACCGCAGGTACTCCTCGCCAAACGCCGCCGTCAGCACCTGCTCTTCCTTCTTCGCGCGAACAACCTGCAATGGAACCAGCGCCGCTGCCAGCAACAGCACCTCCCACCTCTCCAGCAACATCGACACCCCAACCAGAAAGATCTCGCCCACCACATAGATCGGATTGCGAACTCGCGAATAGATCCCGGTCGTCACCAGCTTCTTCGCCCGTGGCCGCACCGAGAACGCCGCACCCAGGTGTAGTCGCGCCACCACCAGCAGCGCAAGCGACGCCACCGCAATCGCCGCGCCTGCGATCCTCACCGCGTTCCACTCGATGTTCCACATCTGCACTCCCATCAGCATTGCCCCAACAAGCACTATCCCCAGCGTAATCAGGTTCGTCTTCATCCCTTCACCCTTTCCGTTCGCCCTTTAGAAATTGCAC
>JAJZDL010000033.1 GCA_021851465.1 Acidobacteriota bacterium | reverse complement strand
CGGCGCTGACGGCCGAGCGCAGCTCCCCACGCTCCTCGGCAAGCTACAGCGCGATGGCGTGGACGCCTTCTTCGGCTACGGCGAGCAGCAGGATCTGAAGGACTCCGCCAAGCAGATCGCCTTCATCCAGCAGGGAGGCCTGGGAATGCCGGAGAAGGACTACTACCTGCGCACCGGCGAGAAAGACGTCAAGCTGCGCGCCGAATACGTCGCCCATGTGGCCAAGATGCTGACGCTGGCCGGAGCCCCGCTCGCGCAGGCACAGATTGAAGCGGCAAACATCATGGCGCTCGAGACTGCGCTCGCCAAGGCATCGCTCGGCGTCGTCGATATGCGCGATCCCGAGAAGACCTATCACCTGCAACCCATCGCCACCCTGCAGGCCAGCCTGCCCGGCTTCAATCTCGCGGCCTTTGAATCCGCCATCCACTCGCCCAGCGTCGCGGAGATCAATAACGCCACGCCCGACTACTGGCCCGCGATGATGAAGCAGATCGACACCGCTCCCATCGCCACCATCCAGGCCTATCTGCGCTACCACCTGCTCACCGCGACGGCGCGCAACCTGCCGCATGCCTTCGATGAAGAAAACTTCAACTTCTACGGCACCATCCTGCGCGGCCAGCCCAAGCAGCAGCCGCGCTGGAAGCGCTGCTCCAGTGCGGTCGACGGGGCCCTCGGCGAGGCCCTCGGCAAGGTCTACGTCGAGCACTACTTCGCCGGGGACAGCAAGGCCAAGACGCTGCAAATGGTCCACGACATCGAGGCCGCCATGGCCCAGGACATCGACCAGATCGAGTGGATGTCGCCCGAAACCAAAGTCCGCGCGAAGGAGAAGCTCGCCGCCGTCGCCAACAAGATCGGCTACCCCGACAAGTGGCGCGACTACTCCAAACTAACCATCGCGCCCACCGACGCACTCGGCAACGAGCTGCGCGCCGACGCATTCGAGAACGACCGCCAGCTCAACAAGATTGGCAAGCCCGTCGACAAGAACGAGTGGGAGATGACCCCGCCCACCATCAACGCCTACTACGACGACAGCATGAACAATATCAACTTCCCTGCCGGAATACTGCAGCCGCCCTTCTACGATCCCACACGAGGAGTCGCCGTCAACTACGGCCACATCGGCGCCGTCATCGGGCACGAACTCACCCACGGCTTCGACGACGAGGGCCGCAAGTTCAATGCCCAGGGCGACCTCAGCGACTGGTGGACCGCCGACGACCTCAAGAATTTTACCGCCCGCACCGATTGCCTCTCCAACGAGTACAGCTCCTTCACCGCCGTCGATGACGTACACGTCAATGGCAAGCTCACCCTGGGCGAGAACACCGCCGACAACGGTGGCCTTCTGCTCGCCTTCATGGCCTACATGCAGCGCGCCAAGGACGACCACATCGACGTGAACGCCAGGAAAGACGGCTTCACCGGCCCGCAGCGCTTCTACATCGCCTTCGCCCAGAACTGGTGCCAGAACACGCGCCCGGAGGCCGTTCGCTCGCAGGTGCTGCAGGACCCGCACGCGCCCGACCGCTTCCGCGTCGACGGGGTCGTCGTCAACCAGCCCGGCTTCGCCCCCGCCTTCGGCTGCAAAACCGGCCAACCCATGGTCCCCGCCAAATCCTGCCGCGTCTGGTAGCCGGGGATGCCGGTCCACAAATCCCGCGCCCTCGGTTTTGCGTCCTGCGCACTTGCCAGCTCGCTCTGGGGCTGCGGCTTCTTCTTCGGCAAGATCGCGCTGGCCGAGATAAACGTCGGCGCGATGGTTCTCTACCGCTTCCTCTTCGCCACGCTCGCGCTCGCGCCGCTGCTGCTGAGGCGCCGCCCGCGCTTCAGCCGTGCAGACTGGGGCACACTGCTGCTCGCCTCCTTTCTGGGAATACCGCTCCAGTTCCTCATCCAGTTCTCCGGCCTGGCGCTCACCACCGTCTCCCACGCCTCGTTGATGGTGGGTGTCATGCCAGTCATCCTCGCCGTCGGCGCAACCCTCTTCGCGCATGAGCGCATGGACCGCACCGGTTGGTCTGCCGTCGCACTCTCCGCTGGCGGGGCCGCGCTCATCGCCGTCAGCGCTCACGGCATGGTCGCGCGCCACGCCGCCGGAACCAACGGCCCCACTCTCAGCGGAGACCTGCTCGTCGTTCTCTCGCTGGTCGTCGCCCTCGCCTGGATACTGCTCAACAAACGCCTACTGCTGCGCCACAGCGCGGTCGTCGTCACAGCCTACGGCATCGCCTGCGGCACGGCGATGCTCCTCGTCGTCGTGCCGCTGCTCTATTCCCAGCCCTTCGGCCCGCCACACCTCTCCGCTGTCTCGCTCAAGGTCTGGCTCGCGCTCATCGCCAGCGGTCTTCTCTGCACCGCCTCCACCACCCTGCTGTGGAACTGGGGACTCACCCAGGTCCCTGCCTCGCAGGCAGGCGTCCTGCTCAATATGGAGCCACTCATCGGCTCGCTGCTGGGCGTCTTCCTGCTGGGCGAGGGCCTCGGCCCCAGAGCGCTCGCCGGCGGCGCGCTCATCCTCGCCGCCGCGCTGATCGTCACCACCCGCTCCCGCGCGCGAAGCCGCGAGCAACTCCCGCTCACCTGACCGGACGAGGTGCAAGGTTCGTGGTTCCATGTTCAAGGCAAAATCCTGCGCAGAGGCAGTTGACACATCACTCTATGTACCTCGAACACACGGAAATTATGGTGTAGCGAAATTCTTACGAAGACATTACACTCTCAATTATGAAACTGACTGCTCTTGAGTTGTGTGCCGGTGCGGGTGGACAAGCATTGGGTGTCGAGGCGGCGCATTTTGAGCATGTAGCCCTCGTCGAACTCAACGCCTATGCCTGTAAAACCCTTCGGCATAATCGACCCGGGTGGAACGTTCTTCATGAAGACCTTCACTCGTTTGATGCGTCTCCTTATACGGGCGTGGATTTGGTGTGCGGTGGTTTGCCATGTCCGCCGTTCTCAAAAGCCGGCAAGCAGCTTGGTGCGAATGATGAAAGAAACCTCTTCCCTGCTGCTGTCCGGGTGATTCGTCAGACAATGCCGAAGGCGGTGATGATTGAAAATGTCCGCGGCATCGTAGATGGGTTTGCGATCTGACAAATATTATGACATTCGTCTGTGAGTAGTGGACGGCGTTTGACTGCGTGCGGGTTGAGAGGCGGCTTGCTTTCTAAGCTGATGTACTGCTAGCCCGCGTCTTCGGAGCACTTCTTCGTCTTGTATCCAGCTTGTGCAGCCTTTCCGGCTGTATCGGAGAAAGACAAATATCCGCAGCCCGCCTCTGTTTCAAGCAGACGCCGCATGGATAAGGCATATAAACATCCATCTGGCGGTCTTTTCGCCTTCTTTCCAAACAAACTTTTTATCATCCGCCATGAGCCAACCTTTTAGCGTTCTAATCTAGAACATTTTGGGGGCGTTCTGCAAGTACCCTCTGGATTGTGACCAAAGTGCCGGTGCGAAAGAATATCGTCGGTCGACGAATCGCGGAACGGCGCGCTTCGCTCCAACCGCCGATTACTCAGGACGCACTTTCGGGCAAACTAGCCCGCATCGGGATTCAACTGGATCGTGCCGCAATTGCCAAAATCGAGACGAATCAACGATGCGTATACGACTTTGAACTTATGGCACTTGCGGAAACTTTGGGCGTATCCGTCGATTGGCTATTGGACAACGCTCAATGAATGATCCTACTTCAAAGCTGCGTACCGCGACACTGCGGGCAAAATCCGACGTGGCAAACAAACTTATCAGCATGTTCCTCCACGAACTAAGCAAGAAAATATGCAGGGAGTGGGGTGCAAGAGTGGACAGTGAGGAGTACGGCGGCCTCGTTAGGCTTCGTTTTGGTAATCACTGTCCTTACTGTCTTTGTGACCTTGCCGCGACTACACCCGTCGTTGAACATCTTGACGGCATGAATCGGTATCGTGTTGGTTTGCATATTCCCGGGAACGTTGTAATCGCTTGTCGAAAATGCAACAGTGAAAAGCGCAGAGACGATGCATGCAAGATATTGAACCTCGCGGATTCAGGTTGGGCGTGCTTTTTGTCGCACGACGGCAATCGCTGTGCTAAACCTTGCCCGACTTGCCAGTATTGGGAGACGATTTGGATCGATGAGACGGAACGTAAACAAAAGTTGTCGGCGAATCTTCAAAGAATTCAGGATTTCCGTAAAGGATTCTCACAATTCGAAGAGGTCATGCGTCCACTGAGCATGAGTCTTCCATCTGCGCTGACACATCTCTATTCAGACTGTCAGATCTTTGCCGAAACGGAAATCGCTTCATTGTTGCAGAAATTTTGATGCATTCACAGCCGCGATGGCCCGCCCGAAGTCTTCGTCCGATCTTCGATGCATCGCATGGGGCTCCGCTTCCGCCTCCACGAAAAACATCTGCCCGGCAGCCCAGACATCGTCCTTCCGCGTCATGGCAAGGTCGTTTTCGTCCACGGGTGCTTCTGGCACCAACATCCACAATGCAGCGAAGGCCGAGTGCCTGGCTCACGGCGGGAGTATTGGCTCCGAAACTGTCGCGGAACGTAGAACGGGATGTGGAACACCGAAGAGAGCTTCGATCGCTCGGTTGGAAATCGCTGGTGGTCTGGGAATGCGAACTGAAGAACATGGCTCGCCTTGAGACCAAACTAACTGAATTCTTCGCATAGCGCCGCAGGGCACTATCCGGCCAGAATCTTGACCGGGTGTTCGAGGATATGGACGTTCGGCAAATTTCTAATACGGCTCGATGCGACCGTAGAAGCGCTGCATCTATGCAGCCCGCCCCGCCCAAGCGATACTATAGTCGTATGCCAGCTTATCGCTCTCGAACCTCCACCCACGGACGCAACATGGCCGGTGCACGCAGCCTCTGGCGCGCCACCGGAATGCAGGACGGCGACTTCGACAAGCCCATCGTCGCCGTCGCCAACTCCTTTACCCAGTTCGTTCCCGGCCACGTCCACCTCAAGGACCTCGGCCAGCTCGTCGCCGAAGAGATTGCTCGCGCCGGCGGCGTGGCCAAGGAGTTCAACACCATCGCCGTCGATGACGGCATCGCCATGGGACACGACGGCATGTTGTACAGCCTGCCCTCGCGCGAGCTGATCGCCGACTCCGTCGAGTACATGGTCAACGCACACTGCGCCGATGCGCTGGTCTGCATCTCCAACTGCGACAAGATCACTCCTGGCATGTTGATGGCCTCCCTGCGCCTCAACATTCCCACCGTCTTTGTCTCCGGCGGGCCGATGGAGGCGGGCAAGATACAGCACGGCGGCAAGGTGAAGGCGCTGGACCTGATTGACGCTATGGTGCTTGCCGCCGATCCCAAGGCCACCGACGCCGAGGTCGATGAGTATGAGCACGCCGCCTGCCCCACCTGCGGCTCCTGCTCCGGCATGTTCACCGCCAATTCGATGAACTGCCTCAACGAGGCGCTGGGTCTCGCCCTGCCCGGCAACGGAAGCATCGTCGCCACCCACGCAGACCGCAAAGAGCTCTTCCTCCAGGCCGGCCGCACCATCGTCGATCTAGCCCGCCGCTACTACGAACACGACGACGCCTCGGCCCTCCCGCGCGGCATCGCCACCTTCGCGGCCTTCGAGAACGCCATGACGCTGGACATCGCCATGGGCGGCTCCACCAACACCGTGCTGCATCTGCTCGCAGCCGCGCAGGAGGCCGGCGTCCCCTTCACCATGGCAGACATCGACCGCCTCTCCCGCCGCGTGCCGCACATCTGCAAGGTTGCGCCCTCCTCGCCCAATGTCCATCTGGAGGACGTGCACCGCGCCGGCGGCATCATGGCGATCCTCGGCGAGCTGGATCGCGGCGGCCTCCTCCACCGCGATGTCCCTACCGTCTACGCACCCACTCTCGGCGCCGCCCTCGACACCCTCGACGTGAAGCGCGGCGTCGCCCCGGCGGTCGAGGAGTTCTTCCGCGCCGCGCCCGGCGGCGTCCGCACCACCGTCGCCTTCAGCCAGGACAAGCGCTACCCGGAGCTCGACCTCGACCGCGACGCCGGGGCCATCCGCAACGTCGCCCACGCCTTCAGCAAGGATGGCGGCCTCGCCGTCCTGCACGGCAACATCGCCAAGGACGGCTGCATCGTCAAGACCGCGGGCGTCGATCCCGCGCACCTCAAATTCACCGGCCCGGCGCGCATCTTCGAGAGCCAGGACTCCGCCGTCGAGGCCATCCTCGGCGATCGCATCGCCCCCGGCGATGTCGTCCTCATCCGCTACGAAGGCCCGCGCGGCGGCCCCGGAATGCAGGAGATGCTCTACCCCACCAGCTACCTCAAGTCCAAGGGCCTCGGCAAGCTCTGCGCCCTCGTCACCGACGGGCGCTTCTCCGGCGGCAGCTCCGGCCTCTGCATCGGCCACATCTCGCCCGAGGCCGCCGAGGGCGGTGCCATCGCCCTGGTCGAGGAGGGCGACACCATCGAGATCGACATCCCCCGGCGCAAGATCCGCGTCAAGCTCACCGGCAAGGAGCTGGCCGCCCGCCGCAAGGCCATGAAGTCGAAGGGCGCATCCGCATGGAAGCCCGCCACCCGCGCGCGCAAGGTCTCGCAGGCGCTGCAGGCCTACGCCGCCCTCACCACCAGCGCCTCCCGCGGCGCCGTCCGCGACGTCTCCCGCATCCAGAAGTAATGTCCCATCCGACCATCTGGGTGCCCCATTCATGCGCGCTTTTGCGCATGGGTGGGGTCGCATGGGTGGGGGATTGGGTAGGGTAGAACCGCCTAAGACTACGATAAAACCATGCCGAGCCATCTGAAGCGTTATCAAACTGAAGGCCACTACCATTTCATCACCTTCAGTTGTTACCGGCGCCTCCCTTATCTCGACTCCGACCGCGCTCGCATCCTCTTTGAGGAAGCGCTTGAAAAGCTCCGCCGCCGTCACGGTTTCTTTCTCTTCGGATACGTTCTCATGCCGGAGCATATGCATCTTCTCCTCGGCGAGCCAAAGCTCCACTCGCTCGCCACCACCCTGAGCGTCCTCAAGGGAGAGACATCGAAGCTTCTCAAAGGCGACCGGCCCCAGTTCTGGCAGACCCGGTACTACGACTTCAACGTATTCACGCAAGATAAATTCGTCGAGAAGATTGAGTACATCCACAGCAATCCAGTCACTCGGGGCCTCGCCGATAAGCCCGAGGACTGGCCCTGGAGCAGCTCCCGCCACTGGTCTACCGGCGAGCCGGGCCGCATCGAAATCGAATCGCACTGGACATGGACCCGCCGCGAGAGGGCGTCCACCCCACCCATCGCGATACAGCCGCGATGAATGGGGCACCCAAAATGCTATAGTGGCCGGGCCACCCGCCAACCAAGAAAGCAGCAAAGAAGGTCGTCAAGAAGGAACCAAGAAGGCAGCCAAAAAGAAGTAATCAAACCAACGGCAAACGCAGAACGGGGATCGCTCAACAGGCTCCCCGTTCTGCGTTTAAGCTGGTCGTTGCCAGATGAAGAGCCTCCCATGGCACTATTAATGCGGGCTGGACTGGAAAATGTTACATGACACCCTGATAAATTTTCCAGCACATAACAAATCTTCAACTCTACTTTCGTAGTAATTTGTCATCTCCAAACTTAGAGATATAGAAGTGTACTGATCTCGTGGCTATATCTTCTAATACCTTGACAATTTCGGGAGATTTCCATGCTTCGCTACGAAAAAAATAACTACCCCTAAGAAACTCGCCGCTTGGACCTTCTGGCACTAAATATATTTTTCTCAGATGGCCAAACATGGCCACGGTGATGACACGATCCAGAATCGATGATTTATCTTCAAAATCACATCCGTCTCCAAAGCAAACGAAAGGGAATATCCCCTCGCCGGTCATAGCTGTCTTGAGGCCTATTACATTCTTCCCGAGCCTTTCAACGGCATTTCCCTTTGCCTGCTTTTTCTTGCCCTCCAACTTCCGCAAGTCATTAGTACCTTGATTCTTTCGCTCCGCTATCAAGATCGGATGTTTGCTTCCGTCCTTATGCAGTAAATACAGAATCCCGCCATCTGGCTTCATGGAACTGTTTTCCAGCGGATCGAAGAACTCGACGCTTGGGTAATGCTTGCGAAGATGTATAACGACATCTTTTAGCAACCATTTATCTTCCCACTGTAGGTTCAGACCAAATTGTTTTTCGATCGTAACTGCTACGTGCTTGACAGCCTCAAGCAAAACTGTTTCCTGTTTCTTTGATGTTTTATTAATAACTGTTTTGTCCCGCAATTTACGAAGACCGTCCTTATTGGCCATTGAATATCTCCATCTGTGGCTGCTCTGAGACAGGTGTTTCTATGTGCGATGCAATAGCAGTCACCTCAGCCATGAGAATCTGGTTTGTATAACTTTCCGGGCTTCTGCTGGATTGTTTACTAGTGTCGATTAACACGACAAATTCAACATTCATTGGCTTTTCCGAAAACCTCTGTGAGCTTACACGATATCGCTTATATTCTTGGACGAAAACTGAAACCTCCCCATGTTTACAGTTTACTGCCATCATTTGTTCGAGAGGGATGAACCCATCGGTACTATAACTGGTGCAAATCCATTTGCTGCGTAATGTGCCTAATATTCTGGAGTATTCACTCGCAGCCTTCGTTCTGTCATTGTAAGCACTTCGCCGTTCAGTTCTCCAATCTCTTCTAATCGCTGATTTATTTCCATGATGTGTAATCTTCATAGGGAGATCTGGCCTATCCCATAAAACCAACGTGTTTAAGACGTGATAGTTAGAGCCATAAGGATGCTGGTTGTATGGCGGGTCAAGATAGGCGAAGTCAACATCGTTCTCCAAGCTCTTTACAAGATCAGTGGCGTTCATTCTAAAAACTTTATTACTTCTTCTATTATCTAGAAAGAGAGCCGGTTCGAGGAAAAGATCAGCACATATACGGTACAGAGCCGTACCTGTTTGACCACCCCACCCGTTGTGAAATCCTTTAAAGACTCCTGAGGTGTTGCTCAACCAACAAGCCTGATAGATGAGAGGGCCAAGTAGAGCTGATTTTTGTAGTTTGTTTAGCTTTCCTTCTCTGTCCCATTTCTCAATCTGCTCTCTTATTGCATCAAGCCTCATTCCGTTTTTTCTCATATAAAACATGCGGTCATGCTTAATGTCGTATTCAACATCGTCGGCTGGGCAAAGATGGTCTGTAATCCATCCAGCCTCCGGCTTGCAGTGATTGAGCTGATCAATTATTTCAGTATATGAAAGAGAGCCTTCAAATGTGGGTGCCTGGTTTAGAGCTGTATAACAGAGTGAAATCACCTCGGCATATGGCTCCCAGTCATTTGCTATCACTGCAAAACCAAGCTGCTTTGCGTAACGAGAGACTACGCCGCTTCCCGAAAAACAATCCAAGAATGTGCTGTTTTCTGCCCTCAGACCTGTTCTTGCTATAGCTTGACCGATGAGGGGTAGCAACTTCCTCTTATTGCCAATATACGGAATGAGCTGACTGAAGACATAATCGCCAGTGTATTTCGCCGAATGTTTCTGGGATTGATAGCGCATGGCTTTTGCCTTCGATCCTGACGTCTGATGTGATTCTACTGTAGCACCCAGGTGGGTGGCCCCCCTACGTTTTTGCAATCTTGATCCTGCCTCAAACGTGGGTGCCCCATCCTTCGCTTCTTTCCAGCGAAGGGTGGTTTATCCTCGCCCAAGATGCAGGCATGTCTCTTCATCCTTCTCGATGAACGCCCGCACAATCTCGTGCGCGGACCGCACCTGCGCTTCAATCTCCCACGTCGAACAGGAGCTTCACGCCGCCACAGTCTCCGACTTCCGCTCACGGTCGGCCGCGAACGCCAGGCACGCGCGAATGTCCTCTTCCGTCAGGTAGGGAAAATCGCGCAGTATCTCCGCGTGCGTCATCCCCGACGCCAGGTATCCGAGCACATCCCCCACGGTCATGCGCAGTCCGCGAATGCACGGCTTGCCGCTCCGCTTGCCCGGCTCCATCGTGATGGTTTGCGAATAGTCCATAGACGCAGACTAAGCCCTCGTTGGGCCTCAGGTAAAGGCAAATATCCGGCGGTTGCCCCATCCTTCGCTTTTTTCCAGCGAAGGGTGGGCTTCGCACTCTGCCCGACCGCCACCCGCGTTAGAATGGCACCGACCGCCTATGCCATTCGCCCGTCTCCAGTTCGAGCAGCGGTCTCGGACAATCCTCGCCCATGACCTCGAACACGACATCTTGGGCCCGGTGGCGTCAAGTAAATGTCTCTATTGCAGGAAATGGAGTATCTGCTGCCTGTGCATCGAAGGGACGCTTCTATGCCTTGCCCAACACCTTCGCCATCATCGCGCCGATCTCTGCCGGCGACTTCACCACATGGATGCCCGCCGCCATCTTGCGCGCCGCTGTGCCCTCGCCGCCGCTGATGATTGCGCCCGCGTGGCCCATGCGCCGTCCGCGACGTCTCCCGCATCCAGAAGTAGTGGCTACCCTGCCTCCTCGCCCCCCGCCATCCCGAGCGAGCGCAGCGAGTCGAGGGATCCCCGCACCCTTGTCAACCCCCCACCCCGCCCCAAGAATCCATCAACCACTACAATCCATACCACTTCCACTCCAAAAATACCCCCAAAAAGTTGGCATAGTAGTTTCCCCCAACTTGGTAGAATAGAACTATAGATTGAGCCGACAGCGCAAAGCCCTGCTCAATGCGCCAACGGCGCGGCACGATCCTGGGCCGCAGGCCCAGGCAGACTCACCAAAATAAGTCTTTGTTTTAGAATATTTTAGCAACAACCCCCGCCGATTGAATACTTTGGCCGCCCTACCACCCCGCAAGCCACTGAATCCAATCAACTTACGCACAAGTTATTTATCCTCTATACTTTGCCTCGGAAACCTTGAAAACACTCATCTTGCCCCGCAAAACGCAGGAGGGGGGGGAGGGGGGGGTAAATATAGACTATTAAATATATATTTTTGCGGGCTGCGGCCACCCCCCGCCCACGCCCTCACAAAACCGGCATGTGATCCACGCTAAGTCTTCTGAAATCTTGCTTTTCTCAAAAATCGACTTGCGGGTAACCCATATCTCGTTTTTGAGAGGGGTAAATTTACGGCGACAGGATTGCCTCCGTGCAGCCGTCCACTGCGTTTCGAACTCCACAATCGCCTGGTCGCCTGTGGCAGAATCAATCCAGCCAGTCTGGCCTCGATAGGAGATTGCCAAGCGTGAGAGTGCCTCGCACGGCCCTGGGTTCGCTACTGGTTCTACTGCTCTGCCTCTCCGCGTCAGGTGGCGAGACGTGGTACGTCCGCAAGGATGGCGGAACGCGCTACTCGGCTCGGGTGCGCACGGGCCAGTGTGATGGCAAGGCGGACGCTGCCTATCGCGGTCGCGGAGTGAACCAGCACTGCGCCTTCAAGGACTACCGCTATCTCTGGGACGACCAGAGCTACGGCAACGACGCCTGGGTCATCGCTGGCGGCGACACGGTCATCCTGCGCGGCGGCCCGTGGCGCGTCGGCTTCGACGCCGCCACCGGCAAGGGCGCGGGCTACACCTGGTGCGTTGGCGGGCAAGGGCCGTTCGCCTGCACCAATCCACCCATTCCCGCCGGCACGCCCAGCCGCCACACGCGCATTCTGGGCGAGAACTATGCAAGCTGTAGCGTCGCCGGTGCGGTCGATAAGTCGAAGACGACGCAGATATTCGGCGGCTTTGCCGTAGGCACCGCGCTCAACTTAAACGGTGCGCAGTACGTCGATGTGCAGTGCATCGAGGTCACCAGCCACGCACAGTGTATCACCCACGGCGACCCAAGATTGCCCAAGGACTGTAGCCGGAGCAACCCGCTTGACGACTACGACTCGGACGGCATCTCCACCGACGTACATACACATGACCTGTATATGCAGGACCTATGGATTCATGGCCACACCGATCGCGGAGTGATCGGCCCCATCGGAGGAGTGGTCACCTGCTTGCACTGCGACATTGCCTACAACGGCATGGCCGGCTGGGACTTCGACGATGGCAAGCAGACCGCGAGCGTCAACGGCGTGTGGAACTTCAACTACTCCACCATCGAGTGGAGTGGATGCAACCAGGTATATCCCGGCGCCGGGGCCGCCTCCTGTTATGGCCAGAGCAACGGGGGTTACGGCGATGGAGTGGGAACGCCGCCGGGAATGTGCCTGACGGCGAACGTGGACCACTCCGCCTTCAGCTACAACACCCAGGACGGCCTCGACCTAGGCCATATCGACACCGGCCGTTGCACCATGACGGTCACCAACTCCAGCGCCGTGGGCAACAATGGACAGCCGTTCAAGTGGGGGCCGAACGAGGATCCCGCCATCTTCACCAACAACAGGGTGATCGCAAACTGCATGAGGATGTCGCAGCCCATTGCCGGGCTCCCCGGCACATACAACGCCCATCTCGGCGACTTCTGCCGCGCCGACGATGCACTCTCGTTCAACTTCCGCCAGGGCGGAAGGGCGCTCATCGCCAACAACACGTTCATCACCTACGCTCCGACGACCTTCGACATTGGGTGTTGGGACAAGGGTGGCTGCTCTGCCAGCACGCTCACCTTCAAGAACAATATCGTGCTCGGGTTCAGCAATCCGGCCACCTTCCCGCTGGGAGGAAAGCCGGGTGGCCCCGGCGGCTTCTACTACCAGCAACCGATCGGGCATGTGATTCGCGCCAACAATCTGTACTACGGGATCCGCGGAGTGGGATGCCCGTTCGGCTATCTGCACGAGAGTTGCGCAGACCCGAAGTTCGTCTCCGAGCCGCGTTTCAGCAGGGAACAAGACCTCGACCGGTTCGACTTTCATCTGTCGTCGGCAAGCCCCGCGCATGGCTCCGGCGCTGGCGTTCCATGACCGGTCGCGCACTGCGCCTTCACGGTCAGGCATCCGCGCGCAGTTGCTGCCAAATCCACATGCGCCGGTACAGACTCTCTGGGACTACTCTCTGTTCGCGGATCTCGATCAACTGATCGACCATTCTGTCGAAGACCAGCTCCGGCGCAAAGAACTGCTCCCATGCCTGGCGCGCTCTTCGGCCTCGCTCGGCGCTTTCCGCCACGCGAGCTTCCAGCAACGAAGGCAGGCGCGCATAGTCGCGCTCTGGAACCTGTAGCAAAAAGCTCTGCCAATCCGGGCCGGGCGGCAGCGCATAACGGTCGGAGAGCAACACCGGAGCCACGCCCATCTCCATGGCCTCGAAGAAGCGGATGCTGCCGAAGCCCATGCCGCGCGGGCAGAGCGCAAAGTGCGAGTGCGCCAGAGCGTCGGCGTAGTCCTGCTGGTCCTGTTGCGTGCCTACGATCCCATCGTTCCAGTGCATGAAGCCGGACGTCTCCAGAACCTGCACATCCGGCCGGTCGTAGGGGCAGTTGAGAATGTTCGTCCGCACCCGGCAGTTTCGTCTGCCGTGGAAGCAGAATAAAAGCTCCTTGCGTTCCAGCGGACGATGACGCACCGCTAGATTCAGCGAGCTTCCGTATCGTGAAAAGTAGATGTCGCTCTGGGTTCTTCGCAGCTTCAATCCACGCTCCACCGCTGCGTTTGCATAGACCCCTGGAAGGTACGCGACGAGCGCATCGATCTCCGAATACGCCATCGTCTTCTCCGGATAGCGCCGGATGAGTCGGTTCGCCTGCGCCTCGGCCAACGATTCCAGGTCGCCCGCAAGGATAACGATCTCAGCCGCCTCCGGGTCGTCGGTCAGGTGATGGCGATGCATCCGCGAGCGGGCGTGCAGCGCAAGCACCTCGTCGCGCCGCACGGCGCTCTTTGGTGTTCCGCTGGCGATGGCCACATGGACTAACATGCGTCCGCTCCGACATCGGTTCCGCGCGGCGTCTTCAACGCCGGCAGAAGAAGAGGCTGTGTCATCGTGCGATTTTAGCAAGGCCCAACAGGAGCGACGTTGCCGTGCGGAGATTGCCAAGATCCAAGGGACATGCGGCCAGCGACTGCATGGAACTTTTCAGCGCGGCCAGTCTCATCCCGCGGGATCGCAAGGCCTCGGCGCGCTGCCTGTAACACTGACCCAGGGCGATCCGGCGTGCCATCCATCCACAGCCGGGAGCGCCATAATGTTTTTCGATAAACTGCATCTGCGCCTGGAACATGCGCTGCGGGTCGGCGGTCATCGAGCCGGGAGAGACGCGGTAGTACGCGAGTACCCTAGGCACGAATGCAACCTCGTGGCGCAGGGCGATGCGCAGCCACAGATCGCGGTCTTCGGTGGCGCGCATCGTCTCGTCGAAGTTGCCAACCTCATCGAGACAGCTTCTGCGGAATGTGATTGTGGGGCAGGGAAGGTCGATCTTACGCATGTAGATGCGCGGCGCGATGCGGCCTTCGGCGCCTCTGCGGCGTCCCACGAATGTTTTGCCGGGCCGGCCCTCCGCGTCGATACAGGTGACGCCGCCGTAGGCGAGGCTGGCCCGAGGCCGTTCGCGCAACGTCTTCACCGACTCTGCGAGCCGGCACGGCATCCACGCATCGTCCGCGTCGAGTAGTGCGAGGAACTCGGCTGTAGCGGCCCGAATAGCGGTGTTCCGTGCCGCTGGAAGGCCGCGGTTCTCCTGCCGGATGTACTGGATTCTCGGCCCGAGGCGGTCGAGGAACGGCGCAACCACCTGCGCGGTGTTGTCGGTGCTGCCATCGTCTACCAGCAGAATCCGCCAGTCGTGGAAGGCCTGAGCGATGACGCTCTCCAGGGCGAACGGCAGGGTCTTCGCCGCATTGAACGCAGGGACAATCACATCGACCGTTGCCATCTTGCCTGCTCTCTCGCGGCCCTCTCGCCTCAGACGGTGAGGATCTCTTTTTCCTTGGCTTTGAATAGATCTTCGATGCGCTTGATCTCGGCATCGGTGAGGATCTGGATCTCCTCGTTGGCGCGCTTTTCGTCGTCGGCGGAGATGAGCTTGTCCTTGGCCGCTTTTTTGACTTGGTCGTTGCCGTCGCGCCGGATGTTGCGGATCGCGGTCTTGTGGTCTTCGAGGACTGCGGCGAGGTGTTTGACGGCCTCTTTGCGGCGCTCCTCGGTCATGGGCGGTACGGGAACGCGGACGACCTTGCCGTCGTGCATGGGGTTGAAGCCGAGGTTGCTGGTGCGGATGGCCTTCTCGACGGCAGGGACGATGGCGACCTCCCACGGTGCCACGAGGATCAGTTGCGCCTCGGGCGTGGAGATCTGCGCGACCTGGGAGAGCGGAGTGTCGGTGCCATAGTAGTCCACCTTCACCTGGTCGAGCATGTGGACGCTGGCGCGGCCGGTGCGCGTGGAGAGCAGATTTGCGCGGAAGTCCTCGACTGTCTTTTCCATGCGTGTCTTCAACTGCGCATGAACTTGCTTCAGTGCCGGAATGCTTGCCATAGTAGTTGCCATAGACTTGCGTGTCCTCCAAAACCTGCGATTTAAAGCCCGCTCTCAATGGGCGGGCTCGACCTCGTCATTCTACAAGAGGTTTGCCGCAGTTGATCGGGTAGAGTTCTGCGAGCGTCTGCGTGCTCCCGGCCGGGTGGACGGGACGGTACCGCGCAGCGGTTCCCATTTGGGCGATGGCCAGCGAGATCAATCACAATCCGATTGACCGGTATATCCTCCGAATGGGTAAGGTTGACTGCATGGAAATAGCGTTGAGCTACGAGCAACGCGTGCGTATCGAGCTGCTTTCGCTGGTCGCGGGCACGACGCCAGGCGAGATGCTGATGGATGCTGCGATGCTCCTGCTGGACCGCGATGCGGGATGCTGCGAGCGCTGCCGCCAGGCGGATCTCCAGACAGAATTGTCCGATGAGCAGGTGGAGGCTCGGTTTGCGCAGTTTCTCGGACGATGACGCAAGGCGTCTCTCTGCGCGGCCACACAGCGCCGAATCTTCCGCCGGAAAGCCGTGAACTTGCGCATATTTCTTCCCATGGCGGATGTATGGCTGATGCGGATTCGCATGGAGCGGCATCGCTCCCATATAATCAAACTTTCCCCAAGGGAGCCAGAGGGGCACGATTTTGGCAGCGAATGAGGGTGTGCGTATCTTTACCGTAAAGCGAGTGAGCGGAAGGTTCCTGAAGGTCAAGCTAAGGTTTATGCGTACGCGCTTTAGTCGCTCTCGCATTGCTCATGCACTGGCGTCTGCGGTTGTGCTGGCCGCTACGGTTCTGGTGACCTCGCAGGCACTGTGGGCGCAGGAGGGCGCAGGAGGGCAGGGCGCTACAGCCGGTTCGCAAGCCGCTGCGGCAGACACGACTGGCGGTGCGCAGACGCTCTGCCAGCCGGAGGTGATCGGGACCTACAGAATCCCCAAGGACTCAGTTCTGGCGCGCATGTCCAGCCATCAGGGCGATCCGTACGATGCGGCGACCGTGGAGCGGGACTTCAACTCGATCTGGAACACGGGATACTTTCAGAATGTGCGCATCGAGCGTGTGGACACACCATCCTGCATTCAGTTGGTCGTCTATGTACTGGAGAAGCCGACCATCATGGAGATCAACTATAAGGGGCTGAACTCGGTCACTTTGTCGGACGTGGACGACCGCTTCAAGAAGGCCAAGGTCGGGTTGACGGTGGAGAGCCAGTACGACGACACGCGAGTCAAACGGGCAGAGGACGTACTGAAGGACCTGTTGAGCGAGCGCGGGCACCAGTTTGCGACCATTACGACCGAGGTGAAGCGGATACCGCCGTCGTCGGTATCGGTGACCTTCGACGTCAAGGAAGGGCCGACTGTGAAGGTGGGCCGGATCACCTTCGAGGGCAACTACAACCTGAGCAGCCGAGTGCTGCGCGAGGCGATGGTAAACCTGCGGCCGATCGGGATTCCCCACTCGATCTTCTTCGAGAACCTGCTGCCGCGCACCTTCGACGCCAGCAAGCTGGATGAAGACACCGACCGCGTGCGCCAGGCCTACGAGGACCGCGGCTACTTCCGGGCAGAGACAGCGGACCCGCAGACCCATGTGCGCGACGAGGGCGGCCTGAA
>JAJZDL010000254.1 GCA_021851465.1 Acidobacteriota bacterium | reverse complement strand
ACCGCGCCCGCGCCCGCGCCGGCCTTCCATGTTCGCCCCGCGTGCGGCACATCTCGTACACCGGACACTGCTCGCACAGTGGCCCGTGCGGCAGGCACACCGTCGCGCCCAGCTCCATCATCGCCTGGTTGTGCTCCCCCGCCGCATTCCCCGCGGGCACGGCGGAGGCATTCGCCCCGGACGTCTCCGGCATCAGGCCCTGCGCCACATCGCGCACAAACCCTCGCACCACCGCCGTCGCGTCGTTGGCGCGGCCCGTCAGCCGCAGCACCACCCGCTCCACATTGCCATCCACCACCGCAACGCTCTCTCCAAACGCGATGCTCGCAATCGCCGCCGCGGTGTACTCGCCGATCCCAGGCAGCGTGCGCAGCTCCGCCGCGCCGGTCGGCAGCCGCCCCTGCCGCTCCGCCACAATGAACTGCGCCGCCCTGTGCAGCATCCGCGCGCGGTTGTAGTACCCCAGCCCGGACCACGCCGCAATCACCTCCGGCTCCGTCGCCAGGGCCAGCGACACCAGCGTCGGAAACCGCCGCAGAAACTCGTTGTAGTACTCCACCACCACAGCCACGCGCGTCTGCTGCAGCATGATCTCAGACACCCAGATGCGGTACGGATCGGTCGTGCCCCGCCACGGCAGAACGCGCGCGTTCGCCCGATACCACAGGCCCAATCGCCGCCCAAACTCCCCCGCATCGAGCGCGAGCGCGTCCAATGCGCATCCATCCCTCGCCGCTGCATCCCCGCCGCTCGCCTTTCGCTTCATCCTGCCAGTCTATTCGATCCACCCGCATCCCCCATCTGCATTGAACCTGTCATCCTGAGCGGGGCCTCCCGCAGCCTCATCGCGGGAGGCGGAGTCGAAGGACCCCGACGCTCTCCGCCGAACCGCAACCCTCCGAACCGTTCTGCAAATAATCTCCAGCCCTTGCTCTTGCTTTGCACAAGGGGCACGTCCCTTGCCAGCTTACATCTCAAGAATCGTCCCCTCTCGCCTTGAACGATCTTCAAATCCGATCGCCCTGCCACTCCACCCCTTGCTCCCATAGCACGCTGCCCGCCTGCCCTCCAATCGTCTATTCACCAACCGCCGCCGCGCCGTACACTGGTTCGCATGAAGACCTGCATTCCCCGCCGCGATTTCCTCAAGCGCGCCGCCCTCGCCGCCACCGCCACCGCAATCTCCCCCTTCGCCGGCGCACAGCAGGCCCCCGCCGCGCACACCCCGCGACCCCGCTTCCCCACAAACGATCCCGCATGGGCCGCCACCTGGGACGCAGCCCTCGCCGTCCTCGCCGGCAACCTCCGCTCCATGCCCCGCTACGACCACCCCGTCCTCGTCGAGGGCAGCACCTACGCCGGCATCTGGCAGGAGTGCGCACCCCAGGAGGGCCTCGTCTACGGGACCCTGCAAAACTTCATCGCCACGCCGCCCGGCCAGCCCACCCCACTCGACATCGCCCGCGCCAACCACATGGCCTTCTTCGCCCAGCAAAAGCCCGACGGCCAGCTCCCCGCCGCCATCAAGCTCGCCGACAAAGTCGGCACTACCGGCGGCTACGGCCAGATCCAAATGGTCGTCCCCATCGCCGCCACAGCATGGGACCTCTTCCAGCTCACCCACGACCGGGAGCTCCTCGAAACCGCATACGACTCCTGCTCCCGCTGGGACGCCTGGCTCCGCCAGTACCGCGACACACGCAAAACCGGCCTCGTCGAAGGCTTCTGCACCTACGACACCGGAATGGACAACTCTCCCCGCTGGAAGGGAATCCCCAACCGCTGCCCCGAGGCCGACGCCCGCCTCTGTCCCAACATCCCCACCATGCCACGCCTCTGTCCAGACCTCTCCGCCACCGTCTACGGCGGACGCATCGCCCTCGCAGCCATGGCCCGCGCCCTCGGCAAGTACAGCGAACAGGCCCGCTGGCTCACCGACGCCGAACACATCCGAAGGCTCATCCTCGACAAGCTATACAGCCACCAGGACGCCGCCTTCTACGACCTCGACGCGCAAGACAACTTCGTCCGCGTCCGCTCCATCGTCAACGCCCGCGTCCTCGGCGAGCACGTCCTCGACCCCCACAAAGACCGCGCCCTCTTCGACGCCCTCTGGACCCGCCAACTGCACAACCCCGCCGCCTTCTGGGCACCCTACCCACTCCCCTCCTCCGCCCTCGACGACCCCACCTTCGTCCGTCCCATCCCGCGCAACTCCTGGGGCGGCGCCAGCCAGGCGCTCACCGCCCTCCGCGCCCCTCGCTGGATGTCCTATTACGGGAAGCAGCCCGAACTCAACCACCTCATGCAGCAGTGGTGCTCCGCCATCATGCGCCACGCCGAGTTCCGCCAGCAGATGGATCCCCTCACCGGCATCTTCACCCAGCCCGACCCTGGCGGCTACTCCCCCGCCGCCCTCGTCTTCCTCGACTTCGCCCGCCGCCTCAGCCACCCCTGACCCCGGCTTCCTGCCGTTCCCTGTCAACCCCCCACCCCGCCCCCAAAATCCATCAACCACCACAATCAAAACCACTTCCGCAAAAAAAATAACTGAAAATACTTGGCATACTAGTTTTACTCAATCCCGTACAATAGAGATGTAGAGATAAAATACGAAGGGCCGCAGGCCGTCCACTCACTTGGACGCACCTGTGGCCCTTCGCATTTAACCACAGCGAGGTGCCAATGGACTCCCAACCCGACAAGTGTTCTATCTGCCGTCACGTCAAGATCAACGGTCGCCGTTGCCAGTCGCCCGCGCTCAACGGCTCCGCCTTCTGCTACTACCACCGCACCATGCACAAAGGTCTCCGCGACGCGGTAAAAGAGCGGCCTGCGCCCCTGCGCCCGGAGACCGTCA
>JAJZDL010000032.1 GCA_021851465.1 Acidobacteriota bacterium | reverse complement strand
GGGGGGGGGGGGGGGGGGGGGGGGGGGGGCCTTAATATAGACTATTAAATATATATTTTCTGCGAGACGCCCCCTCGCTGCTATCAATCACTTGGGCAGCCTCGCGACTGCGATACGGGGAAAATGAGTTGTCTTCTGCCCCTGAACGTATAGAAGGGACAGAATCCTCTCATCTTGTCCGAGAATTGCCGCTCTGCATCATTGGTAAAATCCTCGAACCTCGTCAACTCTCTATAATCGTCGCAAGATGCCCTCCATGCAGCCACTCCAGCAGCAGATCGAAGCCGTGCGAGAGGATCTGCGCCATCACGAGCACCTCTACTACGTCCTCGACGCGCCGCAAATCGACGACGCCGAGTACGACCGGCGCATGAACCGCCTGCGCGCGCTCGAGTCCGCGCATCCCGAGTTCATCGTGCCCGATTCGCCCACCCAGCGCGTCGGAGGAAAGCCCCGCGATGGCTTCGTCAAATCGCCTCATTCACGCCCCATGCTCTCGCTCGACAACGCATACAGCGAAGCAGACCTGCGCGCCTGGGACGCGCGCCTGCGTGAGTCGCTGCCTAGCACCGAAGTCGTCCGCTACACCTGCGAACTCAAGCTCGACGGGCTCTCGCTCGCCCTGCTCTATGCGCCCGCGCCAGACGGCTCCGCCCGGCTCCGGCGCGGCCTCACGCGCGGCGACGGCAGCATCGGCGAAGACGTCACATCCAACGTCCGCACCATTCACTCCGTCCCGCTGCGCGTCGCCGCCGAAATGTTGGCCGCAGCAGGCCTGCCTCAGTCCTTCGAGGTGCGCGGAGAGGTTGTCATGCCGCACGCCGCCTTCCACCGCCTCAACCGCGAACGCGAAGCCCAGGGACTCGCTCCCGCGGCAAACCCGCGCAACGCCGCCGCCGGAACCTTGCGCACACTCGAGCCAAATATCGTCGCCCAGCGTCGCCTCGACTTCTACGCCTACTTCCTCCTTCACGGAGAGAGCGAACCCGAGCGGGGCGGCGAATCCCTCCTGCCCACGCAGTCCGCCGCGCTCCAAGCCCTGCGTACAGCAGGCTTCCGCGTCAACAACCACGCAACCACCATCGGCTCCATCGACGAAGCCCTCGCATTTATAGCCGCCGCCGAGGCCCTCCGCGACTCGCTCGGCTACGAGATCGACGGCGTCGTCCTCAAGATCGACTCCACCGCGCAACAACGCCGCCTCGGCTTCACCGGCCGCGCGCCGCGCTGGGCCATCGCCTACAAGTTCGCCGCGCGCAACGCCGTCACCCAGATCAAAGACGTGGTCTTTCAAGTCGGGCGCACCGGAAAAGTGACTCCCGTCGCGGCCCTCGATCCCGTCGTCGTCGGCGGCACCACCGTCGCCCGCGCAACTCTGCACAACGCCGACGAGATCGCGCGCCTCGCGGTCCGCATCGGAGACTTCGTGCAAGTGGAACGCGGCGGCGACGTCATCCCCAAGATCGTCCGAGTGGTCGAAGACGCACAACACCCACGCGGCACCGGCGCGATCGACATTCCCAAGGAATGCCCCGAATGCGCGAGCCTCCTCGTCCGCGCCGAAGGCGAGGTCGATTGGCGATGCGTCAACATCAACTGCTCCGCCCGCCTGCGCGAAGAACTGCTCCACTTCGCCGCGCGCAACGCCATGAACATTGAAGGACTCGGCGACGCGCTGGTCGTCCAACTCCTCGGACAAAGTCCAGCATCCGTCCGCGCGCGGGAACAAGACAGCGCGAATGGGTTAGACGACGCAGAGCAGCGCGAGGGCCAATCGCTCAGCCCGGCAGTCGGTATTGCAACTAACGCCGCCGTGCCGCGCGCCGCGCTCGTCCGTACCCTCGCCGACCTCTACTCCCTCACTCGCGCAGACCTCCTCCAGCTCGACCGTATGGGAGAAAAGTCGGCCCAGTCGCTGCTCGACGAGATCGAGCAGTCGAAGAACGCCGGCCTCCCTCGTGTCCTCTTTGCCCTTGGCATTCGCTTCGTCGGCGAACGCACCGCGCAGGTCCTCGCCACCCACTTCGGCTCGATGGATGACCTGATGGTCGCGTCCACAGTACAACTGGAAGAGGTCAACGAAGTCGGCCCGCGCATCGCTCAGGCCATCGTCGAGTTCTTTCACGAACCGCATAACATCGAGCTGGTCCAACGCCTCAAAGACGCCGGCCTCAACCTGACCGCCGAAAAAAAAATCGCCTCGTCCACTCTCACCGGCCTTACCTTCGTCCTCACAGGCTCCCTGCCCACGCTCACACGCGAGGCCGCCAAAGAACTCATCGAATCCGCCGGAGGGCGCGTCGCAGCCACCGTCAGCAAAAAAACCTCCTATGTTGTCGCAGGCGAGGACGCAGGCTCCAAGCTTGATCGCGCCCGCTCCCTCAACATCCCGATTCTCGACGAACCTGCCTTGCACAACCTCCTCGCGCCGCCGCATTGAAGAACTCCAGACGTAGGGCACTTTTACCCTCGCTCCTGCGCTATAGTGGACTTTATATGGGTCGAATCGACATACAGCATCGCACCGGTCCGTCGTGGAGAATTCTCCTCGCGTTCCTCTGCGTCATGCTGGTCGTCGTCCTCGGCACCATGCAGGTCGCGCACACCCACGCCGACGGTGCAGACCACGCAGACTGCGTGCTTTGCTCAGCCGTCCACGTCACCGTTCATCCTGTTCATTCTCCGCCGCCAGCGCCATCTACATCGGTTGTCGCCCTGCTGGAGGCCCTTCCGCAATCCATCCTCTCCATCTCTGTCGCGATCTTTGCCCTCTTCATGCGTCCTCCGCCTTGCGTCTCCGTTCCCGCCTAGAACGTCGATTAAAACGCACCAGGACATCCGCAAAGGGACACTCTTCATGCACACGTCGTTAAGACGCTGCCTTGCCGTTGCATTCGTCATTCTCGTTGCATCGTTCGCAACCGCCATCACGCGCGCGTCGGCTCAGTCGTCTGCGCAACAATCCCGCATCCAGTCCTCCGGAAACACCGGAACCATCGCTGGCACAGTCGCAGATTCCACCGGCGCCATCATCCCAGGCGCAGCCATCTCCATCCAGAATCCCGTCAGCGGCTATAGCCAACAGACCGTAACCGACAGCGCCGGACGCTACCAGTTCACCAATCTCCCGCCTAACCCATATCACATCGCCGTCTCCGCCACCGGATTCAGCTCAGTTGCCGAAGACGCAGATGTGCGCTCCTCAGTTCCGATTGCCTTGAATGTCACGCTGCAACTAAGCACTACTTCCACTGTCGTCGATGTCACTTCAACGGCAGGCGATCTGATTGAGGCCGATCCCGTGGCCCACACCGATATCGATCGTGGCCTCTTCGAGAAGCTCCCCCTCGAGAGCCAGTCCTCGTCCCTCACCTCGCTGGTCACGCTGGCCTCGCCCGGAATCGCGGCAGATTCCAACGGCCTCTTCCACGGCCTCGGCGACCACGCCTCCAACTCCTTCTCCATCGACGGCCAGCCCATCACAGACCAGCAGAGCAAGGTCTTCTCCAACGAGATTCCCTCCAACTCCGTCCAGTCGCTCCAGGTCATCCAGGGTGCGCCCCCAGCCGAATACGGAGGCAAGACCAGCGTCGTCATCGACGTTACGACCCGTTCCGGTCAAGGTGTCGATCCGCCCACCGGTTCCATCACCGCCTCCTACGGCTCCTTCGGCTCAGCCACCAGCTCCGTCGATCTCAGCTACGGAGGCGCGAACTGGGGCAACTTCATCGAGGTCGATGGGCTCGACACCGGCCGCTTCCTCGATCCCCCGGAATTCTCCGTCTTCCACGACAAAGGAAACGAGCTGAACGTCTTCGACCGCATCGACCGCCAGTTGACCCCCATCGATTCCATCCACATCAACCTCGGCCTCAGCCGCTCCTGGTTCCAGAACCCCAACTCCTACGATAACCTCAACATCCAGAACGTTATTGCCGATGGCACCAGCGCAAATCCAATCTTCGGCAACGTCGGCAACACCGATCAGATCTCCAAGATCGTCACCTTCAACGTAGCACCCACATACACCCGCACACTCGGCCCCAACTCAGTCTTCAATATCACCACCTATGTGCGCCGCGACGCATACAACTACTACCCAAGTAAAGATCCGCTCGCAGACCTCGGCCCGCCCACGCTGCAAAACCAGACCGTCGGCCAGGACCGCTTCCTCACCAATGCCGGCGCACACGCCGACCTCTCCTACGTCAAGAACATCAATAGCATCAAGAGCGGCGTCGAGTACTCGCAGACACTCCTCACCGAGAACGACACCATCGCCATCGTCGCTCCAACCTTCAACTCTCCCTGCGTCGACCTCAATGGAAACTCTCTCCCAGGGTTCTCCGGAACCCATCCCAACGAGTGCGTCCTGGCCGGCGATCTCTCCAACTACCCCTCCGCCGGAGGAAACTTCAACCCCGTCCTCTTGCCCTATGACCTCACCCGAGGTGGTGGTGACTACACCTTCTTCGGCCATACCGACATCAAGGAGATCGCCCTCTACGTCGAGGACCAGATCACGGCCAGAAACTGGACCATCAACGTCGGCATCCGCGGAGACCTCTACAACGGTCTTGCCATCGCCCGCCAGGCCGAACCCCGCCTCGGCTTGTCTTACAACGTCAAGCAGACCAACACCGTCCTGCGCGCCTCATACGCTCGTACCCTCGAATCCCCCTTCAATGAGAACCTCGTCCTCTCCAGCAAAGGCTGCGGAAACGAGGTCCTCGCGCCGCTGCTCTCTTGCACCCCCGGAGTCTCAACCACCCTGCAGCCCGGATACCGCAATGAGTTTCACTCCGGCCTACAGCAGGCCCTCAGCAAGTACTTCGTCGTCTCCGGCGACTACATCTGGAAGTACACCCGCAACGCATTCGACTTCTCCGTCCTCGGCAACACACCCATCACCTTCCCCATCGACTGGCACAACTCCAAGATCACAGGGTTCGATCTGCGTGCCGACGTGCCCCACTTCCACAACCTCTCCGCCTTCGTCGTCATGTCCTCGGTCGCCGCGCGCTTCTTCCCCCCACAGGTCGCCGGGGCCGGGGCCACCGTCGCCCAGGGAACCGTCTATCCCTTCCGCATCGACCACGACGAAAAATACAACCAGACCAGCCATCTTCAATACCAAATCCCCGGCAGGTTCTCCCCTTGGTTCGGATTCAACTGGCGCTTCGACAGCGGCCTGGTCGCAGGATCGACCCCCTGCTTCAACCCCTTCTCAAACGACCCAAACACCGCCTGCCCAAACAGCTCGACCACACTCAACGGGCAACCCGCCATTGCGATGGTGGACAACAACATTCCGCCAACCACCAACCCCGTCACGGGGCGGCCGGTCTACCTCCCTTTGACCGCCGACCAGGAGTTTGAGGCCGGATTCGCCTGCAACGGCGTCAAGGCGACTCTCGGCCACCCCCTGCCCGCGCTCTGCCCCGCCTCGCAATTCAGCTCTACCCTCCTCAGTGTTCCCGCTCCGTATACCGGCAACAACGACCGCAACCCGCCACGAGTTGCGAACCGCAACCTCTTCGACCTCTCGCTCGGTCAGGACAACCTCTTCAACGGCAACAGGTACAAGTGCAGCCTGCATCTCACCGCCGTCAATATCGCCAACAAATACGCCCTCTACAACTTCCTCTCCACCTTCTCTGGCACGCACTACGTTACCCCGCGCGCCCTCACTGCGGAACTCGGGTTTCACTTTTAGATCTTCGCTATTGCTATAGAGCAGAATGAATTGTCATTCTGAACGCTGTGAAGAAGCCCCGCATTTTGTCCGAAGATCGACACTCTGCACCATTGGCTGGATCGCTCGAACCGTATCTATTCCACCCGACACACCAGACACTTCAGGTAACTTGTCTCCGGCAGCGCCAGCATCGCCGGATGGTCCGCTGACGCGCCCCGCATCTCCAGCACCTGCACTCGGCGTCCTGCATCCCCAGCCGCTGCGCGCACCACGCCGATAAACTCCTCCATCCCCACATGGTGCGAGCAGGAACAGGTAACCAGAGTCCCACCCGCCGTCAACATCTTCATCGCCCGAAGGTTCAGCTCCCTGTATCCCCGCATCGCCCCCTCCGCCGCGCGCTTTGTTTTGGCAAACGCAGGCGGATCGAGCACAATCGTATCGAACCGTTCGCCGACCTCCGAATAATCCCGCAGCAGATCGAACGCGTCCGCCTCAATCCAGTCCACGCGAGCCGTCAACCCGCGATTCATCTCCAGATTGCGGTCCGCAACCTCCAGCGCCGCGCGGCTCGCATCCACCCCCGTCACCCGCTCGCAAACCTGCGCCAGATGCAGCGCAAACCCACCCTGATAGGTGCATACATCGAGCGCTCGCCCACGGGAATATCTTGCTGCGGCCGCATAGTTCAGCCGTTGGTCCAGAAACGCCCCGGTCTTCTGCCCCGCCCCCGCGTCGAAGTGGAACCGCACCCCATTGATCGTGAACACTGTCTTCAGCGCCGCCCCACCGCCCTCGCGCACATACAACGGCCCCTCCGGCGCCGGCGCCAGTCGTTCTATCTCCCGCACCCGCGCATCCGCGCGTTCCACAACCGTTTCCACCCACGCCTGCTCGCGCAGCACCTCCACCACCACCCGCCGAACGTCGTCCTGCGCCGTTCCCTGTGTCAGTAATTGCAGCACAACAATACCGTTGTAGCGGTCCGCCACCACCCCAGGCAGGTCGTCCGCCTCGGAGAAGACCAGTCTGCAAGCGTCCGTTGCTCCCACCGCTGTGCTTCCGCTCGCCGCCTTCACCCCCTCTGCGGCAACGCCCACACCGGTAAACGCCTCCCGCACAAGCGTCTCCCGCAGCCGAATCGCAGCCTTCATTCGCGCTTTCACTGCGGCGAGGTACTCCTCCCGTCCCACGCCAGCCTGCCGCGAGACCATCCGTAGCGCGATCTCCGACGCATCGCTGTAGAGTGCCGTCCCCAGCGCTATCCCTCGCCCATCGACGACGCTCACCAGTGCCCCCGCTGGTACGCTCATCGACGCGCCACCGCCAACCACGCCGTCCACTCCCGCCGCAATTCGCTCCACATCCGAGCGGTACACCCACAGATGTCCTGCCCGCAACCGCTCCGCCGCCCGCCGCGCAATCCGCGCCACGGCTTCCGTCCCGCCTGCTTCAAAGCTCATCCCTCATCCTCGCACAGGGCGATGCTCCATCTCCAGCTCAGCCCTGCGCGCAACCTGCAGCGAGGCCATCCATCGCGGCTCCTCGTCCGTAAAGCGCAAATAGAGAACCCGCGTCGATGATCGGCGCGGGACTCTGAAAAAACTCCTCGGATTGCAGCTCAATGCGTAAGCTGCGGCTCAGGCTCTGTCCGCTTGCGGCGGCGCATGATTGCAACCGCGCCGAACAGGCCCGTTCCCAACAGAATCAGGCTGGCCGGCTCAGGTGTGATCGCGGGTGGCACTGGGTCTGTCATGAACTCCTGCGGTTCGGATCCCACTGGATAACCGCCGCTGGGGATAAATACAATGTCGTTCGCAAAGTAGCTGGAGGGCAGTGTGGGAGCAACGGCAAGGGCGGTTGCGGCCAGGGCCTGCGCATTTGCATCGAATGCACCATTAGTGTTGGCGTAGGTCATGGTCGGATCTGTGATGCTCCAGATGGCAAACTGGAGATCGTCAATCTGCTGCTGGCTGCCCGCGCTGGAATATTGGTTGAAGAGATACGCGTCGGCAAGAATCTCCTGCCCCGTCTGGCCGTCAATGCTCTCGCTGGGTGTGACAGTCGCCACGTCGATGGGATTCACATCCCAACTCTCATACATGGAAACGTTGCGATCTAAATTGAGGCACGACATCGCAACCAGCGATGTTGTGCCGTACGGTCCGGTAACGGTCAAGAGGTAGGGGTACACAAACTCATAGTCCTCCGCCTGCCCTCCAATTCCGGCCAATGTCAACGTATCGGCATAGCTTTCACGCGCGAACATGCCGACGAGAATAATGGACAGAGCGACTAACGCGGTCTTCAATCGCATAGCAACACTCCCGGGATTCGTCTTACAATCAATTCTTGCAATCAATTCAGAACTCGGCGGCCCATATGGCTCTGTCCGATCCTGCCCTTAACTCAGCAATTCCGTATCGGAAACGGTGCCGACTCGCTTCAAACCACCAGCCGTCAACCACCGCAAAACGTAAACTGCATCAACCCGATCTCAGTACTATAGATGATTAACATCGCTTTTTGACTCATTAAATGGTAACCAAACCATTTTGTTCCATGGCCGCTCGAAGAGGTTACCTGCGAACCGTGGGCCGGATTACCTGCGCTCTGCATCGTCTGTCGTCCGTCCACAACCGCTTACCGTACAGAAGCCCTGCAACGCTCGCACCTTCAAAGAAATGCCCCTCTTCTCCGCAATTGATTGATATTTATGAAGAAACTGGACGATAGACCCGGCACCGCACAGCAATGCAAACCATCCCCCTCAGCTTTGCAGCACAACCTTCCCCTGCCTGCGGCGCAGCAGGGCAAAGGCGCCAAGCAACCCCGTCCCCACCAGGACCAGGCTGGCTGGCTCAGGAGTGACTGCGGAGGGCGGCGGATCGGTCATAAATATCTGCGGCTCGCCGCCGTTGGGGTAGCTGCCGCTCGGGATGAACACGATGTCGTTCGCAAAGTCGCTGGGGGGAAGCGTGGGCGTTGTGCTCAGCGCCGTCGATGCAAGCGCCTGTGCATTGGCATCGAAGCCGCTCTCGCCGGAGACGCCCGATGGATCCATGATGCTCCAAATGGCAAACTGGAGGTCCGAGGTCTGCTGCGCATTGCCAGCAGCACCGGCATACTGGTTGTATAGATAGGCGTCGGCAAGTATCTCCGCCCCCGTCTCGCCGTCGATGCTCGCATTGGCGCTGATGCTCGATACATCGACGGGGGTTGCATTCCACGATTGCCCGATGCTCACATCGCGATTGAAGTTGAGGCAGGACATATCCAAAAGCGTGTTTGTACCGCCCGGCCCCGTAACCGTGAACAGGTACGGATAGACATACACCCCATCGGTGTTTTGGCCACCCACCCCAGTCAACGTCAGGGAATCGGCAAAGCTTACTCTAGAAAACATACAGACAAGGGAGAGGGACAGCGCAGCTACGGCAGCCTTCAAATGCATTGTGTATCTCCTGAAAATCGCAGTGCAACAAAGTACAACGCAAGTACGGCAATCACTGCTCAAAACGATCATTTGCAACTGACAGGAATTCCGTCGCCCGTTACAGAATCAATGTAGATCCCATTCTCACCTGGCAGCCTGCAACGGCCGATAGACAAGAAATCTTCAGTCCTGCTGCATCCAAATATATGGAGTTGCTTGTTGTTTAGATAGCAATCAATGGTAATAAAACCGCTTTATTTATGCCCCTTGAATAAGTTACTTGCGTGCGGCGTCATAAGTTACCTCCAATTCGCACTCCACTCAGGCCCACAACCTCGATGCTTGTTCGCTGGCCTTGCGAGACGGCAACCTGATTCAGGCGCTGCTCCCGTCCGCGAGTCGAATGGGCTGCACCGTTGACGACAGAACAGCGGACGCCAGGCTGAAATTCACAGCCCGACAAACGACGCCACGGCGCGGTCGATCGTGGGCGTCTCCACGCCACCTGCGAAGGCTTCATATCTACCGCTTTTGCGCGAAAGCACGGGCCAGGGGCGCGCGCAAACGGCACATGTCTCGACAGTCAGCCGCGCAACGGAACCGAAATTAATTCGGCGCAGTCGCGTCCTTTCAGAGCGGCTCTCCGTCTGTATCGGTAGATTCCGAACAGGTGAAATGGATCGGAAGAACGGACAATGAGATATTTTTTCGGTTGAGCGCGATCGTCGCAGTATCTCTCCTGCTGCTTCAGCGACGAAGACGCCTGCTCCACCACCGCAGGAATCAAGTCTTTCAGCTTGGGCCTGCGGACTGGAAGATCGTTTTGTCGCTGTAGTCCATGGAAAGTGGCCCCGCTTCGCTAGCGGAAGCCCTGTAGCAACAAGCAGTAACACCAGTATCTAAAGCTGTAAAAAATAGAGATCGCAGATTTAGTCGTTCGATGTCGATTCGTCGCTGTCCGTTGCTTCTGGTTTATATCGATCGATCTGTCATGGGAGTGTGATCGTGCTGCAAGTGAATACACTGAGGCGGTTTGTGGTGCCGGTTATGGTTATGGCTATGCTGGCAATGGGTTCGTCGCTGCTGGGCGTCGTCTCCGTTGGTTTTGCAACGGCGGCTTTGGCGCAAGCTGCCCCTGCTTCAACTGAAGCCGCTCCGGTCTCGCAAACTCCGTCTGCCCCCGCTGCGGCTGTGCCGACCTCGACTGCTCCGGCGGCATCCGCGCAATCGCCGGCAGTCCAACCTGCCCCCGCTACAACTGCCGCGATCCTCTCCGACACGCCCCAGGGCGGGGTCATTAAAGGCACGGTGAAGTCCGTCGGCGGTGTTCCCCTGCCCGGCGTCGCAGTCACCGCAACCAACTCGTTGACCGGGAAAAAATACGCGACCACCACCGACATCGACGGCGCATTCCAGATGAGTGTGCCTCTCAACGGTCGCTATGTCTTGCAGACCGACCTCACCGGTTTTGCATCCGTTACGCAAGAGGTCGTGGTGAATGCATCCGGCCAGAACGGCGGCCTGCCCATTCAATCGGCGGACCTCAAGGTGGATCTCGCCTCGCGGGTCGCTGCAACGCAGACGACAACAGCCGCCGGTAAATCCGCAACCGCTGCCGGTGCGGTCGCTGGCAGAACTGGACTTGCCGCTCGCGGCGCCGCGGCGGGCACTGTTGCACGCGTCGGACGTGGCAGCCAATCGCTGACGGTCCAGGGCAACGAGGACCAGGATCTGACCGATGCAAGCACCGGCCAGGGAAACATCGGTACAGAACTTCCCTCAGTGAGCGGCGATAGTTCTACCGATGCCAGTGAATCGATCGCAGTCACCGGCCAGCAGGGCCAGATCAACGGGCTCGCTACCTTCAGCCAGGAAGATCTGCAGAACCGCATTCAGGACATGCAACGCAACGGCTTCAACAATGGAGACATCGCCGGTACGCTCAGCGGCGTGATGCAGTCCGGCACATTTCCTGCCGGTCCAGGCGGCCCAGGCGGCGGTGGACCGGGTGGACCCGGTGGAGGAGGATTTGGTGGCGGTGGCGGCTTTGGCGGTGGACGCGGCGGTGGCGGGTTCGGCGGCGGTGGCGGATTCGGCGGCGGGTTCGGCGGGTTCCGCGGGCAGAACCCCAACGCATGGCACGGATCGCTCGCCTACACCGGCTCGGACAATGCGCTGAATGCGGACAGCCACTCCGTGACAGGAATCCCGATCCCCAAGCCGCAGGCCGACCACAACACCCTGATCGCCAGCTTTACCGGAACGCCCTACATCCCAGGCTGGACGACCCCCAACCCCAAGCAGTTCGTATTTATCAGCATCCAGGCAACCAAGAACACAACGCCAACCAGCCCACAGGACATCGTGCCCACTCAGGCGGAGAGGTTGGGCGATCTGACACCCGCATTTCAGGCGCAACAAGTGCTCCCAGGGCAGCAATACTTCGATCCCAACACCGGCCAGCAATTCGGCAACACAAACTGCCTTTCAGCCCTCTATGCGATCGACCCCAATCCCACGGCCTGCATTCCGCAGGACGAGTTGAGCGCTGCCGGACAGGCCCTGATGAACTACTACCCCTTGCCAAACATTACGCCAACGCAGACGCTGGACAACTACCAGGCAAACATCCCAGGCACCTCCGGTTCGTCGCAGATCTCGGCGCGCTACAACCGCAGCTTCGGCGCGGCGCCGGTACGCGGCGGACGAGGTGGCGGCGGCTTTGGCGGCGGACGCGGTGGCGGTGGCGGGCGCAACCAGAATGCCTCGCCCGTACTGCGCCAGAGCATCGCCGAAAACTTCGCCTACTCTCACTCGGCCAACGCTGCCGAGAGCTTCTCCCCGCAGCTCGGCGGAAGTTCGGTGACAAATGGATATAGCCTCTCCAGCGCGTACACCATCGGCTACGGACGCATCAACAGTACGGCCACGCTGGGCTGGAACCGTTCGCTCAGCGAAGCAACCAACTACTTCACCAATGGGCCCGTAAACCCGGCTGTGACGGCTGGCGTCTTTGTTGGCAACCCGACCGTCTACAGCAATCCCTTCTACTTCGGGATTCCGTCGATCGGCCTGACCGGGTTGACCGGCCTCGGCGACGCAACGCCGACCAGCACCTTGAACCAGACGATCACGTTCTCGGACTTCGTGAGCTGGGTCCACAAGCGCCACAACATGCGTTACGGCCTCGACTTCCATCGCATCCACCTCGATTCCATCGGCACCGGCGGAGATCTTGGCTCATTCACCTTCTCGGGATACTCGACCGAGAACCCGGCGGAGCAGACCTGCGTGCCCTCCTCATCGCAACCCTGCTCGTTTACCGCCAGCGGATCGCCCGTCGCAGACCTGCTGCTTGGCCTGCCTCAGCAGACGGCGATCACCGTCGGTCTGAGCAAGATCTACCTGCGCGGCAACGCGTGGGACTGGTATGTGCAGGACGACTGGCGCGCCATGGCCAACTTGACCTTCAGCTACGGCCTGCGCTGGGAGTACTTCTCGCCCTACTCGGAGAAGTACAACCACCTCGTGAACCTGAACCTGTCGGGCAATTACCCCAACCTGCAGATCAACAACGTGTGCGCTACGGCGGCAGCCGGATGCGCCCAGACCGCCAGTCAGTTCGGCACGCCCCCCACGCTCGTCAATCCGGACAAGTCCATGTTCTCGCCCCGCGTATCCGTTGCATGGTCGCCCAAGTTCAGTTGGACGAAAAACACCGTAGTGCGCTCGGGCTTCGGAATCAACTACAACACCGGGCAGTATGCGCGCTTCGCCACAAAGCTTGCCTTCCAGCAGCCCTTCGCCATCACCCAGGTCAACACCCTGAGCACCCCCACCAGCCAGACCACATGCACGCCGGCAAACATGTCGTTGAACACTCAGTACCAGCAATCCACCGGCTTCAACTGCTCCACGCAGACCACGCAGAGCAACTATGGCGTCGATCCCAACTATCGCCTGGGCCAGGTGGAGGTCTACAACCTGGGCATCCAGCGCACTCTGCCTCAGGGCGTCGTGCTCAACATCGACTACACAGGATCCTACGCAGGCAATCTGGACATGCTGCGCGCCCCCAACCGCAACGCCCTTGGGATTCTCGACCCGGCCTCCGGCCAGTTCACCTACGAGGACTCGCTCGGCTATCAGCGCAGCAATGCGCTTGCGGTCAACGCGCGCGAGCGGATGCACAAAGGCATCGCGCTCCAGGCAACCTACACCTACTCGCACTCCATCGACGATGCCTCTTCCGTTGGCGGCAGCGGCAGCTCCATCGCCCAGGACGATCAGAACCTGGGCGCCGAGGAGAGCAACTCCAGCTTCGACCGGCGCCATGTGCTCAGCGGCAACTTCGTCATCGAACCGCCCTTCGGCCCCAACCGCGCCTTTCTCAACCAGGGCGGCGTGCTGTCGAAGATCCTCGACGGTTACTCCATCTCCGGCACCTATACCTTCGCAACAGGGTTCTTCCAAACTCCGTCCTATGGGGGCACCCCCGCTGAGATCGCCGCCGGATCGGGCAACTCCCTGCGCCCAAACCGCGTTCCCGGCCAGCGGATTCACGGCGCGGGCACGCTCACCGATTGGTTCAACAAGGCGGCGTTTTCCGCACCGCCCACCGGGACCTACGGCGATGCCACGCGCAACTCCATCGAGCTTCCTGGAACTGTGTCGTTCAACGGGTCGCTCGCGCGCACCTTCTCCTTCGGAGGAACGCGCAGTCTGGAGACGCGCATCACGGCAAGCAACGCTTTGAACACCTCGCAGTACTTGGGCGTCAGTACCCAGCTCAACGCACCAACCTTCGGACAGGTGACCTCATACGCGGGAATGCGCTCTATGACCTACCTGGCCCGCTACCGCTTCTGACAACCGGTGTCCGTTGTGGCTTGGAACGCTCTGTATCGATTTGCGGCGATGGCCCGTACGAACTTCGATTGCAATTGGTTTTGATCGGGACGGTCTTTAACTCGTCCATGAACGTCAAATCATATGGGGTGCCTTGGCCCCGGGGGATGCATGCATCTTGGCCAAGGCTCTTATCCAGTCCCCCCCAGAGCACACGGAAGACTGTAGAGGAGATAGCGATGCGGCGAGCAATAGCGGCGGTTTTAGTGGTGGGAATGGCAGCTTCACCGGCGGGTGTGCCGATAGCGGCCGTGGCGCAACAGCAGGTGGCCAACACCAAGACGGAGACGCTCGTGGCAAACGTCAATCGCGTGTTGACCAACGTCGTCGTGCGCGACAAGAAAACAGGAGCAGTAATCAAAGGTCTGACGCAAAGCGACTTCCAGGTCTTCGAGGACAATAGGCCCCAGCACATTACATCCTTCGACTACCAGAACGTCGATGGGGCCGCCACGCTGGCGGAGGATAAAACGGTGTCGGGGACTACGACCACGCAGAAGAAGACCATCGCCGACCTGGTCAACAACGACTTCGCCGCCAAGCCACAAGAGTTGAAAGACCGCCGCCTCATCGTCATGTTCTTCGACCTCAGCAGCATGCAGCCCGAGGACATCGAGCGAGCGGTGGACGCGGCAAAGGATTACATCAACAACCACATGGCCCCGGCGGACATGGCAGCGACCGTCAGCCTGGTCTCCGCTGTCAGCATGGACCAGGACTTCACCAACGACAAGCAGGCGCTGCTCGCCGCCGTCAGCAAGTACGACCCAACGGAAAGCTCAGGGTATGCACTGGGCAGCGAAGGCGGAGGAACCGACGGAACCTCCGACAACTCCTCCAGCTTCGTCGCCGACGACAGCGAGTTCAACGCCCTCAATACCGACCGCCAACTCTACGCCGTCCGCACCGTCTGCAAGGCCATGGACAAGCTCGAGCAGAAGAAGAGCATGTTGTACTTCTCCGGCGGCCTCACCCGTCAGGGAATCGAAAACCAGGCCAGCATCCGCGCCGCCACCAACGAGTGCGTCAAAGGCGATACTGCTCTCTACGCAGTGGACGTGCGCGGCCTGCAGGCGCTCAATCCCGTGGGCGATGCCTCCTCAGGCAGCATCCGCGGAACCTCCGCCTATAGCGGCGCGGCCATGCAGAACCAGTTGAACTCCAACTTCAGCTCGCAGGAGACCCTCGGCACTCTCGCAAGCGACACCGGCGGCAAGCTCTTTGTCGATTCCAACGACTTTGGCCCAGCATTCCAGCAGGTGCAGCACGACACAGAGGCCTACTACATCATCGGTTACAAATCGACCGACCCGCGCGAGGATGGCAGATACCGCCATCTGACCATCAAGCTGATCGGCCACCCCGATGCCAAGCTCGAATACCGACCCGGCTACTACGCAGCAGCGAACTTCAAGTCCCAAAACAGCGAAGACCGCGAATACGCCCTCAACGAGCAGATGCGCAGTGACATCCCGGCCACTGACGTCTCCGTATACCTCCAGGCGCTCTACTTCCGGCTCACCGATGGCAAGTTCTACATCCCCATCTCGCTGGTCGTTCCCGGATCGCAGATCAACGCCGTACAGGAAAAGGACAAGGACAAGGCCACCATCGACATTCTGGGCCAGGTCAGGGACGCCGAGAACATCATCGTCGGCCAGGTCCGCCAGACCATCAAACTGGCCGTCGATGCCAACCAGCAGGTGCAGAAGAAGAACGTGCAGTACTCCACCGGCTTCACCCTCGCCCCCGGCAAGTACCACTTCAAGTTCGTCGTGCGCGAAAACCAGACCGGAAACATGGGCAGCTTCGAGACCGACATTGTGGTCCCAGACATGAAGAAAACCCCGCTCAAGATGAGCTCCGTCGTCATGTCCAGCCAGAGCACCCCGGACAAGGAAAAGAAATCCATCGATCCTCTGGTTCGCGATGGAGTGGCGTGGGTGCCGAACGTCCCCCATGTCTTCCGCCAGGACCAGAAGCTCAACTTCCTCTACGAGGTCTACAGCCCCACCAAGGACAAGGACGCGCCCGCCCAGGCATCCACTCCCGGCCTCTCAAAGAAGGAAGTAGCGCCCGTGCATGTGCTCACCAGCATCGAGTTCATGCTCGGCGGGGTCAAAGTCTATCAGACCCCGACGGTCGAGGCCACCGCCATCAACATCCCGGAGCGCGATGCCGTCGGCTTCCAGTTCGATGTACCGCTCGCCGGGTTGAAGCCAGGAACCTACGTCTGCCAGGTCAACGTCATCGACGACGCGGGTGGCAGCTTCACCTTCCCGCGCATGGCGGTGCGCATTCTTCCGTCGGCCGCGCCCACAACCACCCCTGTGGCCGCAATCCCACCAGCCGCTTCGACAACAGGAACACTATAAAACTCCGGGGCGTACTGAGCACCGGAACCTCCGGCACTCAGTACGCCCCGTTGTACATACCAAGCCACTCTATGACGCGGTGAACATTCCCCAAGTCTGTGACCGGCTTTAAGTGGCAAACCTGGAAACTAGTCCAAGCCTTTTCTAGAAGTTCTCAGCCTCGTCGACCAGGTCATCATCGTCCTCGTCATCGTCATCGTCATCGTCATCGTCGAAATCGCCGAAGCTCGCCGCCAATGTCGCAGCCGGCAACACCGATGTCGGCCCAGGCTGCGGGTTCCCGTGCTCGTCGATCTTCATCCCCAGAGACAGCCCCATCTGCGCCAGAATCTCTTTGATCTCATTCAGGCTCTTGCGTCCGAAGTTCTTGGTCTTCAGCATCTCGGCTTCGGTCTTCTGGATCAGCTCGCCGATGGTCGCAATGTTGGCGTTCTTCAGGCAGTTGTAGCTGCGCACCGAAAGCTCAAGCTCCTCCACCGACCGGTTCAGGTTCTCGTTGTGCAGCGCAGGCCCGTCCAGAAGTTCATGCCCCGCCTCCATCTCCTCCTCGAAGTTGATGAAGATGCTCATGTGGTCTTTTAGCAGCTTCGCGGAGAGGCCAAGTGCATCGGCTGGAAATACGGTGCCGTTGGTCCATATCTCCACGGTCAGCTTGTCGTAGTCCGTGATCTGGCCCAGCCGCGCAGCCTCCACCAGATAGTTCACCTTGCGCACCGGGGAATGGACGCTGTCGATCGGAATGAACCCAAGCCCCAGGTCTGCGTCGAAGTTCTTGTCCGCCGAAATATACCCGCGCCCGCGCTTCAGGCGCATCTCCATGTCGATCTTGCCGCCCTCGCTCACGGTGCAGATGTACACGTCCTTGTCGAGGATCTCGACGTCGC
>JAJZDL010000253.1 GCA_021851465.1 Acidobacteriota bacterium | reverse complement strand
ATTCTCGTCCAAAACCTTGATATTGAAGCATATATTTTCTTTTCCAGTAAATGCGTCGAGGTTCCCTCCGATCGCGTCTGCCTCGCGCGCGAGCTGCTGTGCGGAGCGCGTGGCGGTTCCCTTGAAGAGCATGTGTTCGACGAAGTGGGAGATGCCGTTGAGTGCGAGTGGCTCGTCGCGCGAGCCGGAGGCAATCCAGACCCCCATGGCGACGGAGCGGACGTGCGCGATGGATTCCGTGAGGACGAGCAGTCCGTTGGGCAGGACGGTGCGTCGAATGTTGCGGACGTGCCGTTCGGTGGGAGATGCGACTGGGGTGAGGGTTGCGGTCATGCGGCTCCTTGCAGGGACATTGTTTCACAGGGCATTGGATGTTGGCTGGGCGTGTATGGTTGGGGGCAGATAGACTGGGTGGTAGCGATGACTACGGACTCAATCACGACTGGGACGGCGGGCAAGAAGGCGCTCTTCGGCAGGACGCCGGAGGAACTGCGTGCGGTGGTGGAGGGGCTGGGGCTGGCGAAGTATCGCGCGGTGCAGTTGGGCGATGCGCTGTATCGGCAGCGAGTGGCGGCGCTGGATGAGATTGCGACGCTGCCGGCGGAGCTGCGGGAGCGGCTGGCGGCGGAGGGCTACTGCGTGGGGGTGCCCGAGATTGTGCAGGCCGCGAAGTCGGTGGACGGGACGGAGCGCTACCTGGTGCGGATGGCCGATGGCGAAACCGTGGAGACAGTGTGGATGCCCGGCGGCGATGGCGGCGAGCGGGGGGATGGAAGCGAGGCCGCGACCGAGGAGGAGACCGGCAACGGATACAAGCGGGCGACGATCTGTGTGTCGAGCCAGGTGGGCTGCGCGGTAAACTGCCAGTTCTGCCTGACGGCGAAGCTGGGGATGCGGCGAAACCTCACCGCAGGAGAGATCGCAGGGCAGGTGGCGGCGGTGCTCAACCGGCAGCGGGTGCGGATCGGCAGTGGCAAGGGCGTGGAGACACCGTCGCGCATCAACCTCGTCTTCATGGGTATGGGCGAGCCGTTCCTGAACTACGACGCGTTTATGCAGGCGGTGCATGTGCTGCGAGTGATGGGGATTCCCGAATCGCGAATGACGGTCTCGACCAGCGGGATCGAGCCTTCGATCCGTCGCTTCGCGGGGGAGGCTGTGCGCCCCAAGCTGGCGCTGAGCCTGAATGCATCGAACGACGCCGTGCGCGAGCGCATCATGCCGGTGACGCGAAAGTGGAACATCGCGGCGCTGCTCGATGCGCTGCGGACGATTCCGTTGGGCAAGCGGGAGTATGTGACGTTCGAGTATGTGCTGCTGGGCGGGGTGAACGACCAGCCGCAGCACGCGCGGGAGGTCCTGGCGCTGCTGAAGGGGATGAAGGCGAAGGTGAACCTGATTGTGTGGAACCCTGGGCCGGGGATCGAGTATTGCGAGCCGGCGGCGGAGGATGTCGCTGTCTTTCATCGGATGCTGATCGACGGCGGAATTCCGACGTTCACGCGGCGGCCGCGCGGGCGGGACATCTATGCGGCGTGCGGCCAGTTGAAGCGGACGGTGGAACCGGCGGCGCTCGTGGAACTGAGATAGAGACGATTTCTTTGATTGAAATTGAAGGAATTGACTGCGCTAGTTGTCGGAGGGCATTGCGGCGTGATCGACGACGAGGATCTCTACCGGGCCCTTGGCGGGCTGGAGCTTGAGGCCGAGTTGCTCCTGCACGGCGGTATAGATGCTAGGAGCAGAGTTGGCATCTGTCGATGCCGGGGCATCGTCGGGCGTCCATTGCAGCGTGAGGTCGTAGTTGCCTGCGAGGCCGGTCTTGTCGATGACGGTGCGATTGGCCCATCCGCTGGGGTCTTTTGCAAGAGACGCCATGGAAAGAGCCTTGGTTACGAACTTGATGTTGCTCTTGTTGCTATAAAAGCTGCTGTCGCCCCAGATGCTCTTCGTCTGATCTTCCGACGGCTTGAACTTCGGGCCGCCTTTGACGACGATGAGTTCATAGACGGGAAGAATCCTGGCTTCGCTATGCGTCTTCAACTGGAAGCGTTCCACCAACAGCGGCAGGAGCATCGAACGCGTCTGCTCTGGTGTCATCTTCTTGAGCGCGGCTGGGTCGGGGTCGGAGATCTTGGCTTCGATGTCGAAGCGTTTGGAGTCGATCTGCGATGGGATGCCTGCAATTGAATCTTCGTCGATGTCGCAGGCATAATGCAGCAACTGCCTCAACGTCACATTGTGCGCGGTGAAGCTGTCGCCGTTGATGCCCATCCCCATCGACGTGCCGTTCATGTTTGGCTTGATCGTCATCACGTCGTACGCGAGCGGCGTTGCCTGGGCGTTCGCAGACGGTGCTGCACTGGCAGTTTGCGCGGAAGAGAGCGAGATTGCCGGGATGCAGGCGAGAGTCGTGAGGAGAAGATGTTTCATGCGCATGGAATGTCCTTTGAATCCTGCAAGAATAGTAGTGGAATTGCGATAATCGGCGTACTGAGAGAGCAGTAGAGCTGTATTGGGTGGGAACTGTACTGTGCATGGTTCGGTCGCGTTCGATTACGCCGACGCGGCCGGTGCGAGGATGGGTTGGCTTGCGGGATGGGCGTCGTATTATGGAGGGACGATGGCGTTTCCAATCAAGGTCTGCGTGGCGTGTGGGGAGGAGTTCGAGCTGAGGCCGGAGAAGCCGGGCTTTGCCAACCGCTGCCCGCAGTGCAGCGCGCCGGAGGCCACCGGGCCTGTCAGTAAAGCGCGCATGAGCGCGGACGAGATGAAGGGTGAGCGCGAGGCGAATGCGGCGCGGCGGCAGGCGATCAAGGACCTGCTGTATACGCGCAAGTAACGGCGACTGACCAACCGATCGAAGTTTTAGAATGGTGCT
>JAJZDL010000031.1 GCA_021851465.1 Acidobacteriota bacterium | reverse complement strand
GTGGTACTCGCCCGGCGTCGTCGCCTCGAACCAGACCGTGCTGTAGCGGCCCGGGATCACCTCGCGCTTGATGCGAAAGTCGGGAATCGAGAAGCTGTGGAAGACATCCTGCGAGATCATGGTCAACTGGATGGGCTGTCCGGTCGGCACATGCAGCGCGTTGATCTCGTGCTGCCCGCCGGGGTGCTCCGCCTTCCACATCCACTGCTTGCCCACGATGTAGATGTTCATCGAGTTGACCGGCGGATTGTAGATGCGGAAGTAAAGCAGCGCGCCCCAGACAAAGCAAACTAGAAACAGGCCGAGCGGGATGATCGTCCAGGTCGCCTCCAGCAGGGTCGATCCTTCAATCTGCTTTGCCGCCGGATGCACCGCCTTCCGATAACGAACCGAGAAGGTCAGTAGCAGGCCCGCCACCAGGAGGAGCCCGACGAACGTAATGGCGAGCAGGAAGAAGTACAACGCGTCCATATACGGCGCAATGGTGGACGCCTCGCGCGGAAAGAGCGCGGAGTTGTTGAGCCACTTCACCAGAAATTCCCATAAAACCGGACTAATCCCCATCGTTATCCTTCATCGTCCCTTCGTTTGCCCGTCAGAGCGTGCTCGCGCCCCAGCCGCAGGTCCCGCCGAAACATCACAAACATAAAACCGCCGAGGCCCGCCACGGTCATCATGCCGCCCACCTGGACGACCCGCGCAACAATGAGCGAATGCCGGTTGGTCTGCGGGTCGTAGTGGTAGCAGTAGGTGAGAATGTTGGCGACGGGCGAGCCGATCTTGTTGCCCGATGCCTCGATGAGGCCGAGCAGGATGTCCTTGGGCGAGTACTCCACCCCGAGATAGTACTGTGCAAGATGGCCATCGGTGGTGACCACCTCGATCGCGCTGGCGTGCGCAAACTGGTTCAGCTTGCCATCCGGCCCGGGCACGCGCACATAGCCGAATCCGACGGCGTTTGCCAGGGCATCGATGGCCGGCTGCTTGCCGGTGAGAAAGTGCCATCCATCGGCCGTCTCGGGCCGTCCGTAGCGCTTGACGTAATACGCCTTCTTCTTCGCGGCGAGGGCAGGCGTCTCGCTGGGATCGATGCTGACGATGACGATGTTGAAGTCCTTGCCCGGCGTGAGCTTCACCATCATCAGCGCGCTGGCAAGGCCGTCCATCTCCTCCGAGCAGAGCATGGGGCAGTTGTAATAGACCAGCGAGAGGAGGGCCGGGCGCTTGCCGAAGTAGTCGCCGAGGCGGACGGTCTTGCCGGTTTCGTCTACAAACTGCGCGTCCAGTGGCAGCGGCTGATTCAGGCGCTGCGAGACACCGACCCGCTGCAGCACGGTGGGCAGTTGGTCGCCCACGTTCTGCCCCTCCTGCTTGTCGCCGTAGCCGGAGACCTGGGCCAGCGCGGCGGCGCCGAGCAAGACGCAGCACGCGAAGGCGATCCCGCCTCGCTTTGCCGTCCGTCGCATCCTCCGCCACTGAATCATCTGTTCCTTCCACTCCATTGAACTGCTTCCGTTGTCTCTCTATTTCTGCGGTGCAGACTCCGCGGCGGATTCCGCCTTGCCGTAGTCCATCTTCTGCTGGCGCGCTTCAATCTGCGTCTGCTCGTAACCTGTGCGGGCAAAGCCTGTGGTGAGCGGGGCCTCAATCTGGGGCGGCGCGGCGTACGCGACGGCGTCCGGCGCTTGGCCCTCGCCTGCCACCGGCAGGCCGCGCTGCGCAACCAGTTCCATCGCGCGCTCGATGGGGATGCGAATGGCTCCCGGCTGCCCGTCAATCAGGCTGTAGTGTTCAAGCAGGAGATCTTCGCGCGCGTGCAGGTCGGCCGTCGCCTGCTCGCCATCGTCCATCTCCAGCCGCGGCGTGGGAAAGTTGCCGACGATCTGCTGCAACTGCTTCTGCTCGATCTCAGGGTTGCTGGCCAGGTTCTTGCCCTTGCCGAGAGGGACATTGCCAGCCGCAATCGTCCACTTGGTGGGCGCGCCGTCCTCCTTCGCCCACTGTGCGTTGATGGCCGCGCCCATCACATAGCAGAAGTAGAAAAAGACGATGACCGTCGCGAAGAGCCCGGCGAGAAACAGGGCCACGCCATGGACGTTGGCGTCCGTGGTCTCGTAGCCGGGATGCTCGGCATCGACACTGGGCACATGATCGTCCGGCCCGGGGCCGTGCCCGCTCCGCTTGCCCGTGTTGTTGTCCTCAGAATGCATGTTCAGGCTCCAGAATCTCTTCCAGGTGCGGATCGTTGGTGCATACAAGCGGACGCGACATCAACTGCGTCATGTAATACGCGGACCACAACGCAAGCACCGTTGCGGGCACCGTGATGTACGCCAGCATTCCAATATTGCCGGCGATGTGCAGGTTCGCCGCCGAGTCCGAGAAGTTGGGCTCGATCAGCCAGAACATATCGACCAGCCGGGCGAAGATCATGAAGCACGTCAGCCAGATCATCTTCCGCTTGTTCCTCTTCAGGTCGCGGGAGAGCAGCAGGCAGAAGGGGATCAGCCAGTGGCAGATAAAATCCAGCGAGCAGACATACCACCATCCGCCGCGAATCCGGTTCAGGTACCAGGGCAGCTCGTCCGGGATATTGCCGGACCAGATGATGAGGAACTCGGCGAAGCAGAGATAGATGTTGAGCATGACGAAGGCGAAGGCCAGCTTGCCCAGGTCGTGCTGCTCGGTGGTGCGCAGCAGTGTCTTCATCGGCTCGTAGCGCGAGAGCAGGATCACGCTGAGGATGCTCAGCGCCAGCACCGCGTAGCCCTGCGCCACCAGAAACTGCAGCCCCCAGATCGAAGAGTACCAGGTGACGTCGAGCGACTTGATCCACACAATGGCGCCCAGCGTAAGCAGGATGACGTAGACCAGAATGCCCGGACCGCTGAGGTTCTCGAACCGGGTGCGCCAGCGGTCGTAGCTCGGCTCCGTGCCGCTAGCTGGATCGGCATCGCGCTCGATCGACCATCTGTTCAGCAGGACCATGAACAGCAGCAGCACGGCAAAGATAATGCAGGACTCCACCACCAGCGCGTGCGGGTTCAACATGGGGCGCTTGAAGTTCGCCGTCAGCTCCTGCTCCTGGTTGATCAGGTGATTCAGATATGCGTTGTGGGTCGAGGCCGCATCGGGATACAGCACCCACTGGTAGAGGTGCTTGCCCAGGAATGGAACCAGGATTGGCACAACCATCAGCGCCACCAGCGGCAGGGTACGCGTCATCGCCTCCAGTGGGCGGCGCAGCAGCAGCCCCCACTTGCCGCCAGTCACATACTGCAGCATCAACAGTACCAGCGCGCCGCCGGCGAAGTTGAAGACGGTCATGTAGCCCATGAGGTAGGCGCGCATGATGTGGTTGCGGCCCTCGTGCGTAGAGGTAAACAGCAGCGTCAGCAGCGCGAAGGCCGCCGCCACAAGCAGCGCGCGCCTGCGCCACGCCAGCAGCACATCCGGCGCGTTCAGCGATGCCGGCAGCGCCCGCGGCCCATGATCGGCCTGCGGGCCGTGGTGGCCTTGTGCGCCGTGTTCCCCGTGTTGTTCGTGTGCAGATGACATTGGTCTTCGGCCTTCGTAAAAGGTATTCGTCTCTATTTCGTCTTTGCGCTTGCCGGGACGTTGCCCCGCGCAGGCGCAGGTTGTGTGGACTGCGTTGTGCCGCCGTTGGGTTTGACCTTCAGGTCGGGCGGGATGCCGTTGTCCTGGCCGTTGGGCGTGCCGTAGACGGCGGTCGGCGGCAGTGCCCACTGGCCGGCAAAATCCGCTGGCAGCCCCTCGCTCTGCGCAACGGTCGCGAGCGATTCGATCCGCGCGTCGGCAGGCGCGTCGGCGGGGGTTGCGTTCTGGCTCAGTTGCAGCGCCCTGATGTAGGCGGCGATGGCCCAGCGGTCCTGCGGCGCGATCTGTGCCGCGTACTCCGGCATCGCGCCGTAGCCATGGGTCATCACGTTGAAGAAGTGCCCCAGCGGCGCAGCCATCAGCCGCGGCGTGTGAAAGTTGCCCGCCGGACGGTAGCCGCGCTCGACGATCATCCCCTCGCCGTTGCCCACGCGCGAGTGGCAGGGTGTGCAGTAGATGTTGTACCGCTCCTGGCCACGCTCCAGTACCGTCATCGTCACCGGAAAGGGCATCGCGTCACCCTCCTTGCCGTCGATCAGGCCGGTGTAGTAGTAGGCGTCCTGGTGGAGCTGACCGCGCGCCACAGTGTCTTCCACCTGCGGCCGGACGGAACGGCCATCCGGGTAGAAGTCGCTGCCGCGCTGGGGGATGAACTTGGGTTGGTCCTGCATGTCCTGGCGGCAGCCAGTCACCGTCAACGTCGCCGCCATCGCACAGAGTGCGACCACGCCGCGGGCCCTGCCGCATTGGATCCCGAACCTCGAACCTCGAACCTGACTCACAGTTCCACCTCCACAACGGAGACAGGAGCGAACCGCTCCAGAAATGCCCGCGACTCAATGATGGAAAACCGTGGATCCGCCGCCTCCAGACACAGGAAGAACTTGTCGGTGGAGGCGCCGTCGCGGAAGTTGGGGGCGTTGAAGAGCGGGTGATAGAGCTGCGGCAGGCCGTTCAATGCAAGCATGCCGTAGGCGGCGGAGAGGCCGGCGAACAAGATCGTCCACTCGTACGCGGGAATGATAAACGCGGGCCAGGAGAAGAGCGGGCGGCCCGCGATGTTCAGCGGATACGACCACACCGAGATCCATGTCTCCATCAGGAACGCCGTCGTCCCTCCCAGCAGGCCGCCCAGCAGGCAGACCAGCGGCACACGCGTCTTGTGGAAGCGAAGCGCAACCGCCGCCTCCTCGACCGGGTAGGGCGTGTAGCACTCCATGCGCCGGTAGCCCGCCTGGTGTGCCTCTTCGGTGGCGCGTACCAGCTCGCCCGGAGTGTTGAACTCGGCCAGCAGTCCGTATATTCCCTCGCGCGGCGGCATCAGAGTGTCTCCTCAACAACGGTCTCGGCGTCTGCCCCGCCGCGATGGACCTTCGACTGGGGCAGCATCATGCGAATCTCCGACATCGGGATCATGGGCAGGAAGCGGACGAAGAGCAGGAACAGGAACGTGAACAGGCCCCAGGTGCCGATGAAGGTCATGTAGTCCCAGCGCGTGGCGCGGTAGGTGCCCCAACTGCTGGGCAGGTAGTCGCGATACAGGCTGGTCACGACGATGACAAACCGCTCCAGCCACATCCCCGTGTTCACAATGAAAGAGAGGATGAAGAGGTACACGACATTGACACGCAGCTTGCGCGACCACAGCGTGGTGAGCGGTATGGCGAGGTTGGTCAGGATCAGGCACCAGTACGCCCAGCCCATGGGGCCGAACATGCGGTTCCACATCATGAAGAACTCCCAGTGGCTGGCCGCGTACCACGACATAAAGACCTCCATGCCGTAGCCGTATCCCACAATGCACCCGGTGGCAAGCATCACCTTGGCCATGTTGTCCAGGTGGCGCAGCGTAATCAATCCCTCCAGGTGATAGAACTTACGGATGGGGATGGCCAGCGTAAGCACCATGGCGAAGCCGGAGTAGATGGCCCCGGCCACGAAGTACGGCGGGAAGATGGTGGTGTGCCAACCGGCCATCGCCGCCACCGCGAAGTCGAAGCTGATGACGGTATGCACCGAAAGAACCAACGGTGTGGCCAGGCCGGCCAGCAGCAGCGACGCCGACTCATAACGCACCCAGTGGCGGGTGGATCCGCGCCATCCCATCGCCAGCAGTCCGTACATATACTTGGCGAAGGGCATGGATGCACGGTCGCGCAGCGTGCCGAAGTCGGGAACCATGCCGATGTACCAGAAGACGACCGAGATCGTCGCGTAGGTCGAGACCGCGAAGACGTCCCATGCCAGCGGCGAGCGGAACTGCGGCCACACATTCATCGTGCTGGGGTAGGGGAAGAGCCAGTAGGCCAGCCACGGGCGTCCGACGTGGATCATGGGGAAGAGGCCCGCGCAGCAGACCGCGAAGATGGTCATTGCCTCGGCAAAGCGGTTGATCGAGTTGCGCCACGACTGTTTGAACAGCAGCAGGATCGCCGAGATCAACGTGCCCGCGTGGCCGATACCGATCCACCACACAAAGTTGATGATGGCAAATCCCCACGCGCCGGGAACGGTGACGCCCCAGATGCCCACGCCCTTCAGAAAGAGCCACGTCAGCGCAACCACCACAAGGCACGCGACGCCGCCGGCCACGATCATTCCACCGATCCAGCCCATCGGCGTGTAGTCGGTCAGCACAAGGCCCGCAATCGTCTGCGTCACAGACTTGAAGCTCTGGCCCGGCGCGATGACCGCGTACTCGCCGGTGCGCGGATCGATGCTCGGATCGTCGATAGGAGATTTCGTCGCCATGCTATGCGAGCTCCGGATTGGGGTTGATGACGCCTGCCGTATAGGTGGTGCGCGGACGGTAGTTCAGGTCCGCCAGCACCTGGTAGTCGCGCTCCGTTGCCTTGCGCGCGGCCACCTTGCTCTTCGGGTCGTTGATGTTGCCGAAGACGATGGCATCGGTCGGGCACGCCTGCTGGCAAGCGGTGACGATGTCGCCGTCGCGCACCGGACGGTTGTTCTTGTCGGCCTCGATCTTGGCCGCCTCGATGCGCTGCACGCAGTAGGTGCACTTTTCCATCACGCCGCGCGAACGCACCGTGACGTCCGGGTTGCGCATGAACTTCAGGCTCTCGGTGTCGAAGTCCGAATAGAGCAGGAAGTTGAACCGCCGCACCTTGTACACGCAGTTGTTCTGGCAGTAGCGCGTGCCCACGCAGCGGTTGTAGACCATCGTATTCAGCCCTTCGGGCGTATGCACCGTCGCCCCCACCGGGCACACCTGCTCGCACCCGGCGTTCTCGCAGTGCTGGCACAGCATCGGCTGGAAGTGCGCGCGCGGCGCATGAAGGTCGCCCTCGAAGTAGGTGTCGATGCGGATCCACTGCATGTTGCGGCCGATCTTCACCTGCTCGCGGCCCACCACCGGGATGTTGTTCTCCGCATAGCAGCTCACAATGCAGGCATTGCAGCCCACGCAGGAGTTCAGGTCGATCGCCATCCCCCACTTGTTCTGCACCGTCTGCGACGACACGTCCTTGTGGTTGTAGCCCCACGCATCGGGAAAGAAGCTGCTATCGTGCGCGGGCTTCTCGCCCTCCGGGCCGTAGCCGACCTTGTTGATCAGCGCGCCGGGCACGTCGCCTTCGTTCTCGTGCGCGAAGTTGGGGTTCGCCTTCACCTCGGCGAGCGTGGCGTAGCGGATGATCGCGCGCTCCATCGCCTCGTGCCCTGGCAGTGAGTAGGTGCCCTGCGTGTCGAACTCCTTGTCGCTGAGGTCCTGCTGCGCAAACGCCCCTCGGTGCTCGATGGTGTCCACCTTGGTCACGCAGAGATCGTAGATCCCATCGGTCTTCGTCAGCCTGCCGCCCGCCGCGTACGGCGCATCCGAAGGACGCAGATAGTAGGCATTGAACCCGACCCCCGCGCCCACCCGGCCTGCCTCGGCGCGTCGTCCAAGCCCGAGATGCACGGTCACGGAGCCTTCCGCGTGCCCCGGCACAACAAGCGCGCCGGCGACCAGCTTGCGGCCTTCGACTTCGATCTCCACCGCGTCGCTCTGGTTGACGCCCAGGCCCTCGGCGGTCGCCAGGCTCATCAGCGCGGCGTTGTCCCAGCTCAGGTTGGTGATCTGCTTGGGCAGCTCCTGCAACCAGCCCACGTTGGCAAAGCGCCCGTCGTAGAGCGATGGGTCTGGCTTGAAGACAACCTCAACCCCGCCCTGCTGAACGGAGATCTCGGCGTTATTGCCCTTCATCGGCCCCGCGGACGGCAGGCTCTTCGCCGTGGCGGCCGTGAACGCCGTTCCCTCGACCCAGCCATCGTGCAGCGCCCTGCGCCACGCCGTCGCAAAATCCGCATCCTTGATATATGTCTTCGCGTTTGCCTGCACCGCGTCGAAGGCCGACACCTGCGGATCGTCCAGCAGCGTCTGCAGCATCTCGTGCGAGCTGTGCCCGCCGTACATCGGCGCAATCATCGGCTGAATAATCGAGATCGTCCCGTCGTAGGCGCGCGCATCCGACCAGCTCTCCAGATAATGCGCCCTGTTGATGTGCCACACGCTGGCCGCGCCCGTCTCGTCCACATGCGAGCCCAGATGCACCGTGTTTGGCACCTTGTTGAACGCAGCCTCAAACTCCAGATCGGCCGGGGCGGAGTACAGCGGGTTGACGCCCAGCATCACCAGCCACTGCACCTTCCCGGCGTTCATGTCGGAGACCAGCACCTTCAGGTCCGCAACCTGCTCCGACGGCATCGGGTTCACCGTCTCGGTGTAGACCACCGTGTTGCCCACCGCGCCGAACTGCTCGTTGAGCGCGTGGGCCGCCATGTGCACCACGGGCGGGGCCTGTTCGCCCGGGACCACCACGCACCGGCCCGCGCTCGCCTGCATGTCTTTCAACACCGCCGCCGCAAAGCTCTGCGCAGGCTGGCCGATCGCACTGCCCGCAATCGCCTCACCGCCGCCAGCCAGCAGTGCCGCAAACTGCGCAAGATCGCTCGGCTTCAGCGCCAGCCGGTGTTCCGCCTTCATGCCGGTCACCGTCGCCATCGTCTCGACGGCGTACATCCGGTTCATCGCGCTGCCTGCCTCGTAGCGGTGCCGCTTCGCATACGCGGTAGCCATAGGCAAAAAGCCGGGCTGCGCAATGCCGCCGAGGAAGTCCGCATCGAGCGACAGAATCACGTCCGCGTTCTCCAGCTTGTACTGCGCGTCCATATAGCTGCCGAACACGGCCTTCGACGCGGCCATCGCGGAGTCGCGGTTCACCGGCTCCCACTGCACCATCTTCGCCTGCGGATACTTCGCCTGCACCTGGCGCCACTGCGCGGCGAGCGTCGGCGATGTAATCGTCTCGCTGAGAAAATAAATTCCTTCGCCGCCGTTCATCTTCTTCGCAGCGGTCGAAAACGCCTGCTGAAAGTCCGCCCACTCGCTGGGCTGGCCGCGCAAGCGCACCTCCTTCGAGCGGTCCGGATCGTACAGATCGAGCAGCGTCGCCTGCGTATACGCGTCGGACTTGCCCTTCGACATCGGGTGGTCCGGGTTCCCATCCACCTTGATGGGGCGGAATGCGTCCGACTTCACCAGCACCGGAATGGCGCCCGTGGGAAAGGGAAACGCCGAGGCGAAGTACATCGGCTTGCCCAGAATCAGGTCCTCGGGCGCCTTCACATAGGGGAAGATCGGCTCGTCCGGCTGCTTGGTGCATCCGGCAAGTCCGGCCAGCGCGAGCGACGCGCCCATCACCTTGAGAAAGCCGCGGCGGCTGACCGCATCCACCCACTCGCTCGCCTGCCGCGGAAACTCGCGCTCCAGCATCTCGTGGAAGCCGGGCGTCTCGGCCAGTTCGTCCAGGTTCTTCCAGTAGCGCCTGCCGCTCTTGCCTTCCAGCTTGGCGCGCACCTCGGCGAGCGTCAACTGCGCTGGCGCAATGGCTGTCACAACCTGCGCGGCAACATGCTCCGCTCCCTGTTCCCTGTTCCCTGAGTTCGTCATCTTCATCGGTGGCACGTCTCGCAACTGGTGAGTTCGTTCGGTGGACGGATGTGGTACTGGGCAGTCAGGTAACTGCCAAGATCCATCTGGCTGGTGAACTTCCGATACTGCTCCGGCATCGCCAGCCCGGCCCCCGGATCCACGTCGCTGACTGCCGTGGATTTAACGGCTGTCTGCAGCATTGCCAGCTCGGGATTGCCGCCTGCGGGGTCTTTGGTTGTGCAGTCCACGCTCTGCGCGGTGGCCCCGCCCTTGCCGGTCGGCGCGCACCACACCGGCTTGTCGGTCGAGGGCCCCTGCCATGCCATGTTGTATATCTGGCCGGTGGGCCGCAGGTTTGCAGCCGGGTTGCGATGGCAGTTGAGGCACCACTCCATCTGCAACGAGTTCTGCATGTACATCAGCGGCATCTCGTCCACGCGGCCATGGCAGCTCGCGCAGCCGATCCCCTTGTTCACATGGATCTCGTGGTTGAAGTAGACGAAGTCGGGAAGGTCGTGGATCTTGATCCACTGGATCGACTGGCCCGTCGCCCAACTGTCTCTCACCGGCTGCAACAGCGCGGCGTTGGTCCATATCTGCGAGTGGCAGTTGATGCACGTCTTGGTGGGAGGAATGCCCGCATAGCTCGATACTTCAACCGTCGTATGGCAGTACTGGCACTGCAGGCCCAGGCCCTGCACATGGTGCTTGTGGCTGAACGGCACCGGCTGGTCCGCCCGCTGTCCCTGCCGGGTGACCCAGGGGGAACGCTGCAATTGGTCCAGCGTGACGCCGAGCACAATAACAATCAGTCCCGTCAACACCAGGCTTGCCCGTGCCAGTGCATTCGAACTTCGGTCGAAAACCTGCGCCATGATGCGTTCCCGTTCCTCTGAGTACTGCGTGGTTAGCTATGGGTAATTGCCAAGCGCGATATGTTGCAGCGATCTGCTTCCCCACAGGACGGTTCCCAGCAAGTTGAACTTCCATGGTCGCGCCGTTGGCGACCTGTCCTTACCGAAGACATCGTAGGGTGCAGGGCTCGAGTATGGCAGTGGGAACAAATCATAAAAATTCAGGCTTGTCTGTGATGAGCATCACGCTCATCAATTGCGCAGGGGTCGAGTATAACAGCGGCAAATGAACTTTTCCAACGGACACGGCCCTGGGCTAAATATTTTTTTGTGCACCGCTCCGATAATCGGACGAAACCGTCTCGGCAGGTCGTTCGATGGGGCAATATCGGTGTGTGGTTGTCTGCCGAGAAGACCACGCCACGCTATTGTTATAAGCGTGTGGGGCCACTCAATCGGCCCGCAACGCGAACACCTGCGCACACAGCGCAGGCAACCCCACTCTGCCGAGCGGTTGCCGCCGCCCCCACATATCTGTACGGCCTGTGGCAACGCTCATCTCCAGATCGAGATGGCTTTCAACACGCGCCTGCGGTACCTTCGAGCCATGCCTCGTCCCCGCGGCAGCTCGCGCCCTCCCCGCTACGACTCTGCGCTTGCCTGCCGCGCGCTCACCGCCGCCGATCCCAAACTCGCCCGCCTCATCGCTCGCGCGGGCCCGTTCACGCTGCGCCTCGCCAGCACGCAGTCGCCCTTCGAGGCGCTGGTGGAGAGCATCGTCTATCAGCAACTGCATGGCAAGGCCGCCGCCACCATTCACCGCCGTCTACTGGAAGGCTTCGCGCCCCTCTGTGGCCGCGCCGCAAACGGCGATCCAATCCACCCATCCGCGCAACACCTCATCGATTGCTCCAACGAACAGCTTCGCGCGGCAGGGCTCTCCCACAACAAATCTCTCGCCCTGCGAGATCTCGCCTCCAAGACCATCGACGGCACCGTCCCCACGCTCGCCCAGATCCGCCGCATGTCCGACGAGGCCATCGTCGAGCACCTCACCCAGGTTCGCGGCATCGGGCGCTGGACCGTCGAGATGTTGCTCATCTTCCGCCTCGGACGCCCCGACGTCCTCCCGGTCAGCGACTACGGTGTGCGCAAGGGCTTCGCGCTCACCTTCACCGGCCTCAAGCCGACCGCCAAGGTCACGCCAGCCGATCTGCCCAAACCCGCCGTCATGGAGGCCCGTGCCGCGCGCTGGCGTCCCTGGCGCTCAGTTGCAAGCTGGTACCTCTGGCGCGCCTGCGACCTCGCCGCCGGAACCCTCACCCCCAGACCCGGCGACTAGGTCCAACGTTGCAACCCCTGAAGTTTCCGAAAAGTCCCCCTTACAGGAATAGGTTGTATTCTGGACTCGATTTTGAGGCGGCTTATCTCATGATTGGCAAGATTCTGGCAGTGGGATTTGTTTGTGCGTGTGCGGCGGTGGGGCAGAAGGCAACAGCTCCGGCGGCTGCGGGCACCCCAGCGGTCGCCAGCTCTGTGCCAGCGCCAGCACCAACCGCGACTCTTGCGCCAGCCATGGCGTATGCGTTTGAGGTGGTATCGATCCGGCAGAACATCTCTGATACGCCCGGAGAAATTGGAAAGCCAACGGCAGATGGCTATCGCACGACCAACTCGTTACTAGACATGGTGATCAAGACGGCGTTTGTTCCGCAGATCGGAGGGGCGGCGTTCTACTCACCAGGTCAAGTGAAGGGCCTTCCAAAATGGGAAAGCACGGAGAAGTACGACATCGATGCGCGCATCTCCGACGAAGACCGTGCCGCGTGGCAGAATCCAGCCGAGCAGAAGGTGATGTTGCGGTCGATGCTGCAAACGATGCTGGCGGAGCGCTTCAAGCTAGCGGTGCATCGCGAGGTCAAAGACGCCCCGGTCTATTCGCTGGTGGTCGGCAAAAGCGGAATCAAGTTCAAGGAGACAGACCCAACCATGGAGCATCCGGAGGGAATGCCGCTGCCGTGGGGCGGGATTTTGGATAATAGCAGGGACGACAAGGGATCGTACATGAGACTTTATGGGGCATCGATGGCCTCGCTTGCTTCCCTCTTGTCGAATATCGTATCTGGTATGGGCCAACATGAAGGCACGGTCCAAGACAAGACCGGGCTGACCGGGCGATACGACTTTGTGATCAAGTTCCCGCCGATCGAGCCGCGAGCACAGGGTGGGACGCAGGGAGCGTTCGCGGATCCCGATCCCAGCCTGGCAGCTTTTACTGCGGCCGAGGCACTGGGGCTGAAACTGGAAAAAAGCAGGGGGCCGGTGGAGACGCTGGTCATCGACCACATCGAGCGGCCTTCGGAAAATTAACTGGTTGACCTATTTTGCAAGTGGTTTGCGGAATCATCTCACCGCCGCGCTCCGCACCCCCCATGCGGTCCAGTCCTCTTCCGCGATCTCGCTCGCCGCCGCCCGCAGCAGCATCGCGGTCTCCTCTACCTCGGAGCACGTCAGCCGGTGCCCGTTCAGTTCGAGAAACATCGTCAGCGCGGCGAAGGCGGCGCGCTTGTTGCCGTCTGCGAATGGATGGTTGCGGAGCAGCGCCCACGCCAGAGCCGCCCCAAGCTCCGCAACCGAATTCGATTGCCCATAGGCAAACAGATTCTTGGGCCGGGCAATCGCCGACTCCAGCGCACTCTCGTCCCGCACACCGGGCAACCCGCCATAGCGCTCGGTCAGTCGGCCCTGCACATTCCGCAGAACATCGGCCCGGACAAACTCAAGGCTCATTTCGCCAGCTCACGATACGTGTTTCTGTGCAGCGGCTCCGTCCGCAGAAACGCCTCCACCTGGCGCGTGAACTCGTCGTCCACCGGAAGCAGCCGGTATGTCCCCTCCACCTTCTCAACCGTCAGCTTCGATCCCTCTTCCAACGCGAGGTCATCCAGAAGCTGCTTTGGAAAAAGCGCTCCGTATCCATTGCCGATCTTGCGAATCTTGAATTCCATATGATAATTATAACACCGTTATAACATAACTGCCGCAGAGAGCCTGCCACGTTCAGTAGGCAACTTTTGTCGGTACATTTCAGGCCTCGCGTGCCTTTCCCCTGCGCAATTTCGCCCGCCGCGTTACCCTTGTATCTGCCCATGGTCAAGCGTCCCTCCCCAAAAGTCGCAGAATCTGTCCCACCGCCGCCCAACCGCTACGTCTGCGTGCACGGCCACTTTTACCAGCCGCCGCGAGAGAACCCGTGGCTCGAGACGGTCGAAGTGGAGAACTCCGCCGCCCCCTACCACGACTGGAACGAACGCATCAACGCCGAGTGTTATGCGCCCAACGGCGCCTCGCGCATCACCAATCGCCAGGGAGAGATCGTGCGCATCGTCAACAACTATGCGCGCATGAGCTTCAACTTTGGCCCCACTCTGCTCAAATGGATGGCGGACAACGCTCCCTCCGCCTACCGCGCCGTTCTCGATGCGGACCGCGCCAGCGCGCAGCAGTACGGCGGCCACGGCTCGGCGATGGCGCAGGTCTACAACCACATTATTATGCCGCTGGCCAACCGGCGCGACGCCATCACGCAGATCCGCTGGGGCATCGCCGACTTCGAGCTCCGCTTCGGACGCAAACCCGAGGGCATGTGGCTGGCAGAGACGGCGGTCAACCGCGGCGTTCTCGACCTGATGGCCGCCGAAGGGGTCAAGTTCACCATCCTCGCGCCCCATCAGTGCGCGCGCATCCGGCCGCTCCGCTCGGATGCAACCGATAACGGCCAACCGGTTGCGGACGAAGAGGACTGGACCCCTACGCCGAACGCCACCGTCGATACAACCCACCCCTACCGCATCCAACTCGACGAGGGCAGAAGCATCGCGGTCTTCTTCTACGATGGCCCCGCCTCGCGCGCCATCGCCTTCGAGGGCCTGCTCAACAGCGGCGAGACCTTCGGCAGCCGCCTGCTGAACGGCTTCCGCGCACCCGCGCCCGGCTCCGCCGACAAGGCCCAACTCTCGCATGTCGCCACCGACGGTGAGAGCTATGGACACCACCACAAGTACGGGGAGATGGCCCTCGCCTACGCCATGCAATGGATCGAGTCCAACGGCCACGCCAGGCTCACCAACTACGGAGAGTTCCTGGAAAAGTTTCCTCCCGAATGGGAGGCCGAGGTGGTCGAAGACACCTCGTGGAGCTGCGAGCATGGCGTGGAACGATGGCGCTCCGGCTGCGGCTGCAACAGCGGCGGCAAGCCGGGATACAACCAGAAGTGGCGCGCCCCCCTGCGCGAGGCGCTCGACTTTCTGCGCGACGCCATCGCCCCGCTCGCGGAAGCCCTCGCAGCGCCGCTGCTCACCGACCTCTGGTCGGCCCGCGACGCCTACATCGCGGTCGTCCTCGACCGCTCCACAGCCTCCATCGACCGCTTCTTCGACCGATACGCCAGCCGTCCCATCACAAACGAGGAGCGCACCACCCTCCTCGAGTTGCTCGAGATGCAACGCCACGCGCAACTGATGTACACCAGTTGCGGCTGGTTCTTCGACGACATCTCCGGCATCGAGTCCATGCAGGTCGTCGCCTACGCAGGCCGCGCCCTGCAACTTGCCGCCAAGCTCTTCGGCCCCGCCGGCGCGGCCCTCGAAAGCCGCTTTCTGGAGGTCCTCGCCCGCGCCAAATCCAACGTAACCGAGGCCGGCGACGGGGCACGCCTCTACCGCCGCTACATCACCGCGCACCGCATCGGCCTCGAACAGGTCGGAGCGCACTACGCCATCAGCTCCATCTTCCGCAGCTACCCAGAGGACAGCACTCTCTTCTGCTTCGACCTGCACCGCGACTCCTACGAGAGCTACACCTCGGGCCGCGGCAAGGTCGCGATCGGCCGTGCGCATCTGCGTTCGCGCATCACCGAGGAGGCCGAGGAGATATGCTTCGCCGTCCTCCATCTCGGCGACCAGAACCTCTCCGCCGCCGTGCGCCGCTACTCCTCCTCCGGGCCCAGCAACGGCGCGGCATTTACCGCCTTCGCCGACGATGTCCGCACCGCTATCCGCCGCGCCAACCTTCCCCAGGTCATCCGCCTCATCGACCGCTTCTTCGGCACCATGGCCTACTCGCTCATCAACCTCTTCGCAGACGAGCAGCAGAGCATCCTGCACACCATCCTGAACAGCACACTGGCCGAAATGGAAAACGCGCTGCGCAATATCTACGAAGACCATGCCTCGCTGCTCCACTTCCTCACCGAGTCCGGGATGGCCGCGCCGCCCGCCCTCGCCATTGCCGCCAATTTTGCCATCAACGCCAGCCTCCGCCGCGCCATCGAGGCGGACGACTTCGACGCCGCCGAGATCGACGCGCTCTTTCTGCGGGCCACCACAGACCGCGTCACTCTCGATACACCCACGCTCTGCTTCGCCGCCGGTGAACGGATTAAACGCGCCATGGTCGAACTGGACACCGCGGACTGGACGAACCGCGACATCGATGCGCCCCTGCGAACCGCGCTCAGCGTTGCACTTGCCCTCCATGCCATGCCCTTCGACGTGAACCTCTGGGAGGCACAGAACATCTGGAACGACATCTATCGCCGAGGGAACAAAATCCTCCAGTCCGCGGAGTGGAAGGGTCCCTTCAAAAAACTGGGCGAGGCTCTCTTCATCTGCGTCGACCAACTCACCACCGACGCAGAAATCGCAACGGATTGAGCATCGGAAAGCAGCCTTGCCGGCGAGATCCTACCCCTCTCGCTGGGGCATTGGCCAACCTTTGCTCAAGCAGCCCGCCAACAACACGCAAGCCGTCACCAGCGCGCAGAGATACGCAAACAGGTCTCCGTGCCGGGCGTAGAAGGTAAGATCGCGCTCATAGTTGAAGCCCACGCGAACGCTGGTGCGTATATGCCGCGGGGCCGCGGCAACCACGCGTCCATCGGGATCGATGGCTGCTGTGACCCCGGTGTTGGCGGCGCGCAGGACCCAGCGATGGTTCTCGATGGCGCGCATGCGCACCATATTCAGGTGCTCCCACGCCGCGCTGGTGTCTCCATACCAGCCGTCGTCGGAGATGTTTACCAGAACATCCGCGCCCATCTCCGCAAACTGGCGGATCTCGTCGCCGAAGACCGACTCATAACAGATGAAGACGCCATAGCTGTGTCCGCCCGTGGTAAACATCGACCTGTGCTTTCCCGGAGTCAATATGCCGACGTCCTGCAACAGGCTTCCCGCAAAGAAGAACAATCGCTTGTATGGGGTGTACTCGCCGAACGGAACCAGGTGCATCTTGTCGTACCTGCCCGCAAAACTCCCGTCGGGCCGGACAAAGCCCGCGGAGTTGTATAGGTCGTATCCGAGCCTCACCCCGCGATCCGCGTCGATCCCAAACTCCCCCACAATGACCGGCGCGCGCGCCGCCCGCGCAAGGCTGGAGAGGCCCGCGCGCACCGCAGGGTCGCTCTCGACAAAATCGTTTGGGGCCTCCGGCCACACAATCAGCTCCGTCGGCTTCAAGTATTGCGTGCCGCCAGCGTCCGGGCTTTGTCCTCGCGCGCTGCCACCCGTACACTGCGTTCCCACAAGTTCCGGGATTCCATTGCAGGTTGCGCCACTGGTGGGAAACAGGCTCAACTGCGAAAACTCCTGCAACTTCTGGCCGATCGTCAACTGCGAGCCTGCGCTGACGCCCGTCGGGCCGACTGCCAGGTTCTCCTGCACAAGGGTTGCGGTGGCCGATGTCGGCTCCGGCGCAGGCCCTCCCATCCGCCGCAGGAGAAATACATAGAACACAAGGGCCGCCGCACAGCCCAACGCCAGTGCGGGGCGCGTATAGCGCCGTGCTTTCAGCCTGATCCGCACCAGCCAAAGAGCGTTCACCGCGGCAATTGCGAAGGAAAGACCATACGCGCCAATGTACGGGGCAAGCCGCGTCAACAGAGGATTGTCCACCTGCGAGACGCCCAGAAGGTCCCACGGAAACCCGGTGATCCGCGCCCGGGCCAACTCCACCGCAACCCACGCAAACGGGCTCAGCAGCAGCGCG
>JAJZDL010000252.1 GCA_021851465.1 Acidobacteriota bacterium | reverse complement strand
CGTTGGCCCCGACAATTCTGGCGTAGCTCTGCGCCGATTGAGTGGCGGCGACGGCGAGGGCCGCTGCGCTGAGCTTGACGAAGTCGCGGCGGGTTGTGTCCTGGGTTGGATCTTTGGTTGGAGCTTGCATCGCTTCGGGCGTCGGCATGGCAGGGTCTCCTGGGATGACCGCGACGCAGCCCGTCGCGGAATTGCTGGCGAGCGAAGTCTACAGGTTTTGAGGCGATTCTGGCGAGTGGGGCGCGTGCGGGAACTCGATGCACCGCGAGCGGGCGCAGTTGCCCATCTGCCTCCGAGTGCAGCGCCTGCGGCGGATTACCAATCGGGCACCTTGCGGGCAAAAGCGCGATTGTGCCATTGACCCGTGCTTTTCCACCTCCCCATACTGAAGGGTGGGGAGGTGTCTCCGTGGCGAACGACGGGGCTGGGCGTTGGGAGCGGCAGGCGCGCGACGCCGCAGCGCGCGTTGAAGAGGATCTGCGCCGCGTCGTGGCCTACATCAACGATGCGGTTGTGCCGGAGATCCGTGCCAACGGTTCGAAGGCACTGCGCATCGCCGCCGAAGAGTTGCAGAAGCTGGCCGAGCGCATGGACGATCATCGCCGCAGCGCTGCACACGCCGAGCCTTCACAAGGGCCGCCCGACCATCGAGGGCCTGGGCCGGAAGATGACAGGAAGCAGCCTTGAAGCATATCGTCCACAGCCGTCGTGGCAGGGCCGTCCAGTATGGCGGGGCGTTTGGCTGGGCGCTGCTGTTTGGCCTGGCGGGTTGCCACCACAAGGCCGCGACGGCCAATTACCCGCCGCCGCCACCACTGACCTCGACCGCTCGCAGCGCGAGTGTCTCGCGTTCAGCACAATCGAGTGCAGGAAGGCAACGCTCCTCTGAGCAAGGTGCGCCGAGCGAATCCGCGGGGACGCCGTCCTCCGCTGTCCAGCCTGTGCCGCACGGCAAGCCGGTGTCGAGCGAAGTAGGCCTGGCAAGCTGGTACGGGCCACCCTACGCCAACCGCAAGGGGGCCGACGGAACCGTCTACGACCAGAATGCAATGACAGCCGCGCACCGCACGCTGCCCATGGGATCCATCGTCCGGGTCACGAACTTGGCCAACGATCAGTCGGTCTTCGTGCGCATCACGGACCGCGGGCCGTTTGTCGGGGACCGGATTATCGATCTCTCGCTGGCTGCCGCCAAAGCCACCGGCGTCTATCGCGTGGGAGTAGCGAAGGTGCGAGTGGAGGCCTATGCGGCACCCTATCATTCGGGTGTCGATCCCGCGGGAAGATGGTGCGTGCAGATCGGCGCGTTCCCCGACGAGGCGGAGGCCATCAAGCTGAAGAACAACCTCATGCGCCATTATGCAACGGCCAAAGTGCTCGAGTTTGCCGGCCCCACCGGCCATTGGGTGCGCATCAACCCACAGAAGCCCGACGAGGCCACCGCCAACCGGATCGCCAACAGCATCCACATCCACAAGCCCGGCACGCAGCCGTACGTCGTCCGCCTCAACTAGGCCCGACCGGCGCTCACTTGTCGAGGGGCTGCGCGGCGGATGCATCCAGCGCGGGCGGCGGGTAGTAGGGCAGCTTCTGCTGCCCGTCGGTGGCGCGTTTCACACTGATGTCGTCAAACAGAAGGCTGGGAGCGATGGTCGTCTCCGGTACCGGGCCCAGTGTGTTGGAGACATACTCGTCGCTGCCCGCGGCCACAATGTCGGAGCGGAGGCTTCGGTTGTCCAGCTCGTCGAAGACAGCGCCACGCACCAGTTGGCGGCTGCCGTCGGGATGCACCAGGTAGAGCAGGCGCGGCGCCAGGTCTCCGCCCAGCGTCTCCACCGCGTAGACATCGCGGCCCTGGTCCTTGGCCATTGCGAGCAAGCGCTCCTTCATCGCATCGGCGCTCAAGGGCGCATTCGACTGGAAGAGCATCACGCCCTCGCGCGAGCGTGCGGCCTGCCCCACGGCAGCTCGTCCGTGCCCGTTCGACGCGGGAAAGTCGCGCACCGGTGTGCGCCCAATCAGGTAGTACTCCAGCTTGCCGTTGACCGCAACATCGACCGCCTGCGCAGGCACGCCTTCGTCGTCCACCGCGTATGCGCCGAGCAAGGAGCGACCGTCAAATGTTGTCATCCGCGGGTCGTCTGTCGCGCTGAGGAACTCGGGCAACACACGCGCGTGATAGCTGGACGTATAGATTCCCTGGGTTCGCGCGGTGGTCCCCATATCGGGCCGGTCCGCCTCGACGTTGGGGACGAAGAGGCGGTCCATCACGTCGGCGGCCGCGTCGCCGCTGAAGAGCACCGGGCCGTGGTAGTCTTCGGCGGAGACGACCGGCGCATTGCGCAGGGCCTCCAGGCTGTTGAGGTCGTCGATCACGCGCTTGCGGAACACCGGCCACGTCTCCAGGTCGTTTGCGGTCGCCGCAGTCGAACCGTTTTCGCGGGCCAGTTGCATGCCGTCGGCGGCCTGCCCGCCCACGCCGATGTCGGCGCTGTAACCGGTGTATCCACGACGCACAACCGTGCCTTCGGTGTTGACCAGATAGCGGTTCACGGCCAGGGCGCGCAGGTTTGCGGAGGAATACTCCACGTTCGCGGCGTTCGTACGCACCTCCGGGTCGCTGGCGTAGAGGCCGCTTGCTTCCACAATATTTCGCTTCCACTCCGCGCGGTCGATCTGCAGCGAGACCAGCGGGCCGATGTGCGTGACTGGCTGGGCTGGCGCGAAATCCTGCTGGGCGGGTGGGGTCTCGAACTGCTTCAACGCAGCCTGCTTGGCGGAGTATGCGCGCAGTGCGCTCTTGTATGCCGTGTCGGTTGCGGTCCATAGACAGTAGCGGATTGCCTCGGGATCGTTGTCTGTCGGCACCACCACCACCGCGCCCTCTCCGCGGGTTCCGCTCGAATC
>JAJZDL010000251.1 GCA_021851465.1 Acidobacteriota bacterium | reverse complement strand
CCCGTCGCAATCGCAATCCACGGAATATCGCCCTGCGTGTGGTTCTGCGGCATATTCAGGCTGATCGTAGAACTGCCGCACGCGGTCGTGTTCACCGTCCCCTGCACCCGCCACTTGCCGGAGACCGCAACGATCGGAATGCCGTTCCCCACCGGCACATTCGTCAGCGTGAACGTGCCATCCACCGCAGTCGTCGTGCCCACCGTCGACGCCTCCGCCGGCGGCGTCCCAACTGTCGAACACGCCACCCCCTGCGGAAATGCCGGAAGCGGCGCAGGTGCGGTCGAGAGCGGAATGTACACCGTCACATTGGGCAGAGGGTCCGTCCCATTCGGCGCGTACACCGTTCCGCTCACACTCGCGCTCGACCCGGCCGCGCACGTCCCCTGCGAGTGCGCACAGGCCGCGCCGCAGAGCGCAAGCGCAACGATCGTCAAAGTGGAAAGTCTTCGCATAGATAGGACTGTCAGCCTGTGGAGCAGACCTGTTACCATTCGCTGGAGTTAAACCGCAATCCTTTATAGTCGTTTACGCACTGCTTGGCGATAACTGCTAGGCGATCTATAGCTGGATGGTTCTCCTGCCCCAGGCTGGATACAAACCGCCACGGGCTGAAGGCCCGCTCGATCGAGAGTTCTCCCGTCGCCGCGCATTGCCGCTGCAACGGAGTCGATCCGGCAACGGTTCAACACACCTCTCACCCGGCGCACCGTTCTCAACCGGCAACCGCCGCGGCAACGCAGGAAGGAACAGATGAACGGCCCGCACACCGCTACGACCGCCGCGCACCGCCGCGATGGGCTCCGCCGCGCGCTCGCATCCGCCCTCCTCGTCGCCTGCTGCCTCTCGCTCGCGGCGCGCGCTCAGTCCACGCCCACAGCCAGCCGCGCCGGAGACCTCCAGATCGGCGGGGGCTTCACCCTCGGCAGCTCCACATACAACTTCACCCGATCCACCCTCACCGGCGGCGCCGCCTTCGCTACATTCGACATCCGCGGCCACTGGGGATTCGAGGCCGACTTCCACCAGACCAGGCCCACCTCGGACTCCACCGTCTATGAGAGAACATACGAGATAGGCCCACGCTTCTTCCTCACCCGCGGGCGCCTCGCCCCTTACGCCAAAGTCCTCGCCGGACGCGGCGTCTACAACTTCTCCGGCAACGTCGCCAATATCGCCTACAACCTCTACACCTTCGGCGGCGGGGCAGACTACGATCTCACCCGCACCCTCAACCTCCGCGCAGACTACGAGCTCCAAACCTGGTCCGGCTTCCCGCTGGGATCCTTCCACCCCAGCCTGCTCACCCTCGGCGTCGCCTGCCACTTCCACAAATAGCGCGCCTGCAAACAAGCTCCAAACGCGCACCCCATTCAGCCCAGAACCGGGCTGCTGCGCCACATAAATCTTCGCGCGACGCGCGCCCTCCACGCGTGGCACACTGGTAGATCATGGACACACGCGACACGGAACACCTGGTCGAGGCGCTTACCAGCAACTGGCAGACCGAGATGCGCGGCTACCACACCTACAACACACTCGCAAAGCGGGCCACCGATCCGCAGCAGTGCCGTTCGCTGCACTCGCTCGCCCTGGCCGAGAAGCACCACGCCGACCTCTGGGCCACTCGCCTCACCGCCCTCGACGCTCCGGTTCCCGAGTACGACGGCGACGAGTCCGGCGAGGCCGATTCCCTCGCCAACCGCATCGGCGGCCTGGAACTCGCCCTGCGCCGCCTGGAACTGGACGAGAGCCGCGACATCGCGCGCTACGGCAAGCAGATCGAGGATCTCGGCGACCAACCCACCATCGCCATCCTGAAGGAAGTGATCGAGGACGAGCGCGACCACTACATCACCCTGGGCAACCTCATCCGCCACCACCTGCCGTCCACCAAGCTCGACCCAGCGCAGGCCAGGCGCGCGCTCGACGAGCTGATGGCCGCTCGCGACCACGGCAAGCCCAAGGCCGCAAGCTGGATCGGCGACGCCATCTACGGCGTCAACGACGGCCTCGGGGCCATCTTCGGCATCGTCTCCGGCGTCTCCGGCGCGACGCTGGGCAACGCGCGCTTCGTGCTCATCGCCGGGCTCGCCGGAATCTTCGCCAGCGCTCTATCGATGGGATCGGGCGCCTACCTCGCCGCCAAGAGCGAACGCGAGATCTACGAGGCCGAGTACGAACGCGAGCGCGAGGCCGTCGATTACAACGAGCCCGAGGCGCGCCAGTTGCTCTCCCTCATCTACCAGGTGCGCGGCCTCACCGCCGAAGACGCCGACCACTTCGTCGGCCACATCGCGGCCAAGAAGGGCCAGCTCGTCGACGCCCTCGCCCGCGAACGCCTGCATACCAGCGAAGAGGGCCTTAGCAAGCCCTGGGTCTCGGCCACCTCCGGCGCGCTCTCCACCGCCGTCGGGGCCTTTATCCCCGTCCTCCCCTTCTTCTTCATGGCCGGGATCCCGGCCATCGTCGTCGCCGCCATCGTCTCGCTCCTCGCGCACTTCGCCGTCGGCGCGGCCAAGTCCCTCATCACCATCCGCTCCTGGTGGTCCAGCGGCCTGGAGATGACCGCCATCGGCGCCCTCGAAGGCGCCGTCACCTACGTCATCGGCATCGGCATCGGCCACCTCGCCGGCTCGTAAGCCCCGGCGCTGAAAACCCTCCGCAAACCCTCCGCGCAGGATCTGCTGTCGCGCCTGAAGTCCGCGCCTCACTTCTCCGCGGGCAGGGCCTTCGCCGGCCGCGGCTTGCCCCAGTTGAAATACCGCCCCAGCACCAGCTTGACGATCAGGTGGTCGGTCGATGCGGTCGCTCCCCAGCCCGCGCCGAAGTTGATCTCCCACTTCGGCGAGACAAACAGGTTCACCACCGGAAAGAACTGCTGCTGCTGGTTGTGCAGGCTCACGAAGTGCCCGAAC
>JAJZDL010000250.1 GCA_021851465.1 Acidobacteriota bacterium | reverse complement strand
ATTTATCGGCGGCTGTCTTGGGATGTGCATGGGCAAGAAGGCGTAAGAACCAAGCGAAGAGTTGTTCCGGCGTACCTGTTTTTCCGCTTGCCGATATTTTCGCTGCTATAGACTTGGCCCATGCGCGCGTTTGGGATTGACTGCGGGACGGAGTTCACTGGCTACGGCGTGGTGGAGATGGATCATGCCGCGCGTGCGCCGCGGTTGGTTCACGTTGCTGCGGGGACTATCCGGCTCAACAAAAAAGAGAAGACTCCGCAGCGACTGGCGCAGGTCTACGCCGAACTGCTTGCGCGGATGACGGAGTATGCGCCGGATTGCGTAGCGATCGAGGAGGTTTTTTTCTCGGCGAACGCAAAGTCGGCGCTCAAGCTGGGACAGGTGCGCGGCGTGGCGATGCTGGCGGCGGCGACCTGTCGGCTGACGGTGGCGGAGTACTCGCCGCTGTCGATCAAGTCCGCTGTGACGGGGTATGGGCTGGCGGCGAAGGAACAGGTGCAGTATATGGTGACGCGGCTGCTGGAGCTGCAGAGTGTGCCGGAGTCGCCGGACGCGGCGGATGCGCTGGCGCTTGCCATCTGCCACATCCATACTGCGCAGACGTTGCTGCTACAGGGCGCGAATCGGTAGGGCGCGGTAGAGGGCGGCGAGGGGTTCGAGGGCGAGCGATTCGGCGCGGGCCAGTCGGGGAATCTCAGTAGGCCATGCGGCGCGCAGGGCCTCGGCGGAGTGGTCTGCGGCGCGGAGATTGTTGGCCAGGGTCTTGCGCTTTTGCGCGAAGCAGGCGCGCAGGAAGGCGTCGAAGCCGACGGGATCCACGCCAAGCTCGGCGAAGCGAGGCGCGAACTCCAGGCGGAGGACGGTGGAGAAGACCTCGGGTGGAGGCGAGAAGGCGGCGGGCGGCAGGGTGAAGAGCGTCTCGACGCGGGCGTTCATCTGCGCGGTGGCGGAGAGCAGGCCGTAGTCTCGACAGCCAGGCGATGCGGCAAGACGATCGGCGACCTCACGCTGCACCATCAATACGGCGCGGGCGAGCAGGGCGCGTGAGCCTGCACTGAAGAGGCGGAGCAGGATCGGCGCGGTGATGTAGTAGGGAAGGTTGCCGACGATATACGCGGTCTCGCCGGGTGCGAGGAGCGTGGCGAGATCGACTTCGAGGATGTCGGATTGGTGGATTTCAACTTGAGGCGCTGCGCGGAAGCGAAAGCGCAGCTCGGCGGCGAGCGTGGGGTCGATCTCGATGGCGATGAGGCGACGACAGCGCGCAGCGAGGAGCGCGGTGATGGCCCCGTGGCCGGGGCCGATTTCGATGACGGTGCGGGCGGATGCGTCGCCAAAAGCGTCGGCGATGGCGACGCAGGCGGAGTCGTCAACAAGGAAATTCTGGCCGAGTTTGGGCTTGCGCGTCATCTTGCGTTCTGGATCCCTGCACAGGATTGGGTCATGCCGCGAGCGCATGAGAGCGTTTGCTGCGATGCCACATTGAAACGGTGAAGAGCTTCGTGTCGCGAAGGCCATGCGGGGATTCTTCGCTGCGTTTAGCAGGTCGATACTTTTCTGCATTGCTATAACAGTAAAGTGGCGCAGTCCGATCCACTGCAAGAGGCCGGATTGGATGCGGGTTCGATCTAGCCTTCAGGCGATTGTATCGCGCGGGCAGGGCTAAGGGTCTGGGACGGGTGCTGTCGGTCTCATGCGCAGTGCGACGGATAGGGACGCCTGCGCTGGGCACACGGCACCTACGATCTTTGCGAATGCGGTCGGCGGGGCCGAGGCGCCTCAGTAGATGTGGGAGCAGGGCGAACTGGCAGCGCATCCGACAAGCTCACTCACCGTGGAGAGCAGACGCGTTGGCGCATCCATGAGATGAAGCCTCCGGCCCCTGGCTGCGGCGAGGGCGCTGGAGTTGTCATGGACGAGGGTGAGACGCTTGATGCGGGGCCATCGCACGGATGCATGAGCGATGGCCGCGGCACACTCCCTTGAGGTCAGCGTGTGACCGAGGACGAGCAGGTCGATGGGCGGGGTGAGCGGAATGGAATCGAACTGGCCGAGATGCGACGCGGACAGCACTCTGTATCCGCTGCTCTGCAAAGCCCACTGCATGGTCTGCGTCAGATGGGCATCGCGTTCGTATAACAGGATGGAGATTTGTGTGCCATTCATGATCCCCTCGATGAAGGGAGCAGGCTCGAGGGCTTTGCAGGGGATGCATGAATCTGAAGTGGCTGCTTGGCCCTACGTCACTGCGATCTCTTCCAATGGCCAAAGAACGGTCATACCATGGATTCTACTCCCGATTTCATCTCTGGACGGTTAATTTTCTTCGGCTTCAAACTGCGGCTTCCATGCTCGAATTTATTGAATTCATAAGGTTCATTTTTCTGTGGATGTTATTGATACAGCGTCTGATGCTAATGGCAACCCTGTGACGTTAGTGGAGTCGGTGACTTTGACAAAGCTGCCGTCCGCAGTGACGATGTTGTCGTCGGCGAAGGTCCAGTCGTTGGCATCTGCAATGGAGCCGGCGGTGGCGGCCTGGATGTCGAGGTGGTCGAAGCGGAAGTCGGTGAGCGGAGCGTTGGGGTAGGCGGAGACGGCGAAGGCACGGCGCGCGTCGGTGGCATGGATGTTCCAGATGTGGACGTTGGAAAAGTGGGGGAGGCCCTGGTCTGCAGGGACGGGAGTCGTGAGCGGAACCCAGTAGGGCGGCATGGTCTTGGTGTCTGTTCCGGGGGGGAGCGTGGCGTAGCTGTAGCTGGGGTTCCAGTTCATCGTCATGCTGATGGGCGTGGCAACGCCGGTGAGGGTGAGGTCGTGGATGCGGATGTCCGTTGCAGTGCCGCCACGGGTGTGTGCGGACTTGAAGAGGACTCCGTTGGGCACGCCCGCAAGCGCGGTGATGTTCCAGACCTCGATGTTGTGGAATCC
>JAJZDL010000030.1 GCA_021851465.1 Acidobacteriota bacterium | reverse complement strand
ATGCGAGGCAGAGTTCGATTGCAGTTGTCATTGAACGCTTTGGAACGAAAGCGGATCGAGGAGTCGTTGAGCGGTGGCGTGCAGGAGGTGCAGATGGTTGAGCGCCTGGCACTGCAGCAGGTGGATCGGAGTTTTCGGCTGCCATGATTGGATCGCTGGCTGGCCTGTTCATCGCCGCGGAAGGCTTCGTGCATTGGTTGGTGTGGATGCTGGCCCAGAAGGCGGTGCGATGCAAGATTGTCACGGCGATCGGCCAGGAGGCCAGCCAACCGCATGAGATTGTGAGCATGCGGCAGGTTGGAAATTTGGAGAGGCTGGTGCAGAAGGTGTTCAGGGTGTGCACCGCGTCCCCGGTTGACTTGCCACGGCGGGGACAGCAAAGGGAGCGTCACGATTTATCTGTCTTGACAATAGTTGTCTCAACGGATAATCTCGATGGAGATGAGGCAATCGGCCCAATCCGAGAGCAGGCAGAAGCGAAAGGCGGAGTGCCTGGAGGAACTGGCTTTTCTCGAACTGTGCCGCACAGCGGACATTCTTGCCCGCGGCCCGGTGTTGCTGTTGAAAGCGGAGGGCCTTTCTTTCACGCAGTACAACGTGCTGCGAATCCTGCGCGGCGCGACGGAGGGGCTGGCCTGCGGCGAGATTGGCAATCGCATGATTACGCGCGACCCGGACATCACGCGGCTGCTGGATCGGCTGGAGGGGCGCGGGCTGATCTCTCGCTGCCGCGAGGCCAAAGACCGGCGCATGGTGATGGCCGGGATCACGCCGGACGGGATGAAGTTGCTGGCGCTGATGGATGAGCCGGTGCGGGAGACGCACCGGAAACAGTTGGGGCACCTGGGGCGAGAGCGGTTGCGGGCGTTGGCGAAGTTGCTGCGGGCTTCGCGCGAGCGGCCCAGTTGATTTTCTGTGCCTATTATTCGTTGAAACGATTACTGTTTCAACGCACCTAAAACATTGTCGAGCGGTAAAAAATGAATTGAGAGAGGAACACTACGATGAGCGCAACGACGACTACATGGAACATCGACCCGACCCACTCGATCGCCGAGTTTAAGGTCAAGCACCTGATGATTTCGAACGTGAAGGGACAGTTCCCGAAGCTGGCGGGAGCATTGACTCTGGACGAAGCCGATGCGGCCAAGTCGAGTGTGCAGGCGACGATCGACGTGGCCTCGATCGAGACGCGGGATGCGCAGCGCGATGGGCACTTGAAGAGCGCGGATTTCTTCGACGTGGAGAAGTACCCGTCGATGGCGTTCCAATCGACGAAGGTGAAGGCGAGTGCGGCGGGTGAGGGAACGGTCGAGGGCGTGTTGACGATTCGCGATGTCACCAAGCCGGTGGTCTTCCATGTGGAAGGGCCGACTGCGCCGACCAAGGACCCATGGGGCAAGCTGCGCGTGGGTGTCTCGGCGAGCGCGAAGATCAGCCGCAAGGAGTTTGGGTTGACGTGGAATGCGGCGCTGGAGGCCGGCGGCGTGATGATCGGCGACGAGGTGACGATCACGCTGGATGTGGAGTTTGTGAAGGCGGATTAAGGGTTCGAGGCGGCGATTTGGCCGTTGGGGGCGAGGAGAAAGGTGGTGAGGCCGAAGCGGTCGGTGCGGAAGACGTGCGCGTGGGCGTCGGCGAGTTGCTGGATGACCTGCGGGCGTGGATGGCCGAAGGTGTTGTTGCGACCGACGGAGATGACGGCGTCCTGCGGAGCGACGCGGGCGAGGAAGGCGGGCGTGGTGGAGGTCCGGCTGCCGTGGTGGCCGACCTTGAGGAGGGTGTCGGGGCCGAGCTGGGCGGCGGGGTTGCTGAGGCTGGCGGCGAGCATGGTGCGTTCGCTGGGGGCCTCGGCGTCGCCTTCGAGCAGGGCGGAGGCGCGACCGAAGACGAGGCGCAGGACGAGCGAGTCGTTGTTGATGGGCGGGCCGGGGTTGGTGTAGGCGGGGGTGGGCGCGAGGACGTTGATGGCAACGGCGTCCCAGGCGAGCGCGTCTCCGGCGCGGAGGTGACGGACGCGGATGCCGAGGGTTGCTGCCTCGGCGAGCAGGGCGCGGTAGGGTGCGGAGTCGGGATCGACGGCGACCCAAAGCTCGCGGGGGCGGAAGTTGCGCAGGACGGCGGGCATTCCACCCATGTGGTCGGAGTGGGCGTGGGTGAGGACGACGACATCGAGGCGGCGGAGGCGGCGCGACCAGAGGTAGGGCGAGACGACCTCTTCTCCGATGTCGAAGGACGTGCTGCCGATGGCGTTTTCGGCGTTGGCGGCGGCGCCGGAGGGGCCTCCGGCGTCGATGAGCATGGCGCGGCCGGTGGGGCCGACGACGAGCAGCGAGTCTCCCTGGCCGACGTCGATGGCGGTGACTTCGAGCTGGCCGGGATGGACTGCGGGTGGCGTGGGCCAGAGGACGATTGCGGCGGCGAGCGGGAGAACGGCGACGGCTGTCCATGCCAACGCGCGTGTGCGGCGGACGGCCCAGCAGCAGAAGGCGAAGCAGGCGAGGGCGAGCAGAGATTGCGTGAGAGTCGGGCCGGGGATGCGCAGGTCGGCGGCGGGCACCTGGCTGATGCGGTGGATTGTGCCAGTGACCGCGTGCAGCAGGAGCGCCAGCGCGGCGGCGGGCAGGGCGGCGAGCCACGGACTGAGCAGGGACGCGAGGAAGGTTGCGAGGCCGAGCGATGCGAGCACGGCGATCATCGGAATGCTGACCATGTTGGCGGGCAGAGCGAAGACGGTGGCGCGGTTGAAGTACATCGCCATGGGAAGCACCATGACGGCCTCGGCGATGAGGCCGATCAGGGCGAGCTGCGCGGCCCAGAGTATTGCGATGACGATTTTTGCGGGGAGCAAGCAGGCCCATCTGTCGAGAAGGTTGGCGAGGGCCTCTCCCCAGAGGCGAAGAGCGACGCGGAACTGTGCGAGGCGCGGTGGGATTGCGCTATCGATCCAGAGGTGGTGAAGGTTGCGGGCGGCGCGGGCGTAGGGGAGAAAGCCGCGGTCGCCCAGAGGCATGGCGATGCCCGCGATGGCGACGAGGGCGAGGAAGGTCATCTGGAAGCTGGCCTCGAAGAGCGCGCGCGGCGACCAGACAAGGACGGCGAGCGCGGCGGCGCCGAGGGCGTTGAGCGTGTTGCGCCGGCGAGAGAGCAGGCGGGCGAGCAGAAAGACGGCGGTCATCAGGAGGGCGCGCTGGACGGGGACGCCGAAGCCGGTGAGCAGCGCGTAGGCGTAGGTGAGCGCGAGGGTGAGCAGTGTGGCGAGCCAGTTGCCCAGGCGCAGGCGGCGGGCGATCCAGAAGACGAGGGCGGCGAGCAGCGCGACGTGCATTCCCGAGACGACGAAGAGGTGGAAGGAGCCGGTGCGCTGGAAGCCGACGCGCAGCGGTTGGGCGAGGCTGGAGCGGTCGCCGAAGAGCATGGCGTTGAGCATTCCGGCGTCGTCGGGAGTGAGGCGGAGGCGCGATGGGAGGCGGCGGTTTGCGGTGGAGTTTGTATAGGCGAAGAGGCGGGTGGCGGCCCAGCTCTGCGCGGCGAAGATGCGGCATTGCAGGGTCGATGCGGCTTGAGCCGATGCGATGAGATGCAGTTTGGCGGCGGGCGCGGCCGCAGAGGCGGCGATGCCCTGATCGAGGAGGTAGTCGGCGAACTGCCATGCGCCGGGATCGCGGTAGCGCTCGGGTGCGCGCAGGCGGAGGGGGATCTCGACGAGGTCTCCGCAGTGGAGTGTGGGCTGCGAGGAGCGGTCGGCGAAGAGGATGGCGCGGACGCCTCCGGCGATGGGTACCATGCGGGAGGTGTCGGGGGTGAGCGCTTCGATGGCGGTGAGCGAGAGGTCGAGGGAGGTGGAGGGCGTGGCGTTGTCGGCGGCCCCGGCGGACTGCTCCCACTGGTCGGGATCGGCGTCGTTGTCGGGGTTGTTGGAGCTGTCGAGGCCTTGAGCGTGGGGAGGTAGGATGCGGATGCGGACGATGCGGCCCTGGACGGTGCGGCTGAGGCCGTCGGTGTAGGCGAGGAGTGCGGTTTGCGGTGAGGGCGCGGGCTGGATCTGCGCGGACCAGAGGCCAGCGGCGATCCAGAGCGCGAGAACCGCGGGGATGGCGAGGCGGAGGGTGCGGCGCAGCGCAAGGAGAGTGAGCGCGGCGAGGGCGAGGGCGGCGAGGAGAAGGACGATTGTTGGGCGCGTGGCTGGGGGTGGGAGCCTGGTGAAGGATTCGCCGAGGGCGAAGCAGAGCGCGGCGGCGAGCAGCGGAGCGCGGCGGAGGCGGAGCGGTTCGACGCGCGGGAAGCGGGGCCAGAGGCGGCGCTCACGCCGGTCTTGCGGTTCGGGTTCGGATGCAGGTCTGGGAACGCCAGAGATTTGCCGCAACAGGCCACCTGTCTTTCAGGGACGATCTTTTCAGATTGGAGTGGGGAGAACCAGAGAAATCGGTTAAGGACGGGCATTTTCACCGATGGCGTGGAGTGTTGCGCCCCTCGAACGAAATGCGGGGATTCTTCGCTGCGCTCAGAATGACAACAAGAACAAGCAACGGCAGAAGCAGATTCCTCCGCTGCGCTGCGGAACGACAAGCAAAAGGGCTGCGCTCAGAATGACAACTCATTGGGGCGGGTGAGGATGGCGACGGTTTCGATGTGGGTGGTTTGGGGGAAGAGGTCGAGGAGGTGGAGTTCGGCGATGCGGTAGCCGGAGGCGGCGAGGGTGAGGAGGTCGGCGGGGAGGGATTCGGGCGAGCAGGAGACGTAGACGACGGTGGGCGCACCGATGCGGGCGAGGAGTTTGCAGACCTCGCGGCCAGCGCCGGAGCGGGGCGGATCGAGGACGATGAGATCGGGGCGGTCTCGTCCGGTGACGGCGGTGCGCAGGAAGTCGAGCGTGGTGGATTTGACGGCGCGGAGGTTGCGGAGTTTTGTGGCGGCGAGGGCGGAGGCTGCGGGTTCGGCGATCTCGACGGCGATGACCTGGGTGAAGCGCGCGGCGAGGGCGGAGGCTGCGGGTTCGGCGATCTCGACGGCGATGACCTGGGTGAAGCGCGCGGCGAGGGCGCGGGAGAAGAGGCCGACTCCGGCGTAGAGGTCGAACGCAAGTTTGGGGGCCAACGGGCCGGTGCGGTTCGCGGTGACGAGCGCGAGGAGTTCGGGGAGGAGGAAACGGTTGACCTGGAAGAAGGCTGTGCGGGGGAGCCAGTAGGCGATCTCGTTTGTGGAGGCGGGTTGAAGGACAGGCAAAGACAAGGGCGCAATGCGGGGATTCTTCCCCTTCGCTTCGCTCAGGGTCAGAATGACAAGATTATCCTCAGCGGGGGCTTGATCGTGTGTGGGGGCTTGATCTTGTGTGATGGATGTATCGTGTGTGGCGGCTTCATTCTGGGTGGGGATGGAGTAGAGGAGGCCGGGGCTGCCCCAGGCGGGGCCGGGACGGGGTTGCTCGTTGCGGCGGCTGCGATCTTTGGAGCGCGCGGGGAGGACGGCGATGCCTGCTCCGGTGAGTTCGGGGAGGTTGACGTGGAGGGCATCGCAGAGGGTGGTGAAGTCGGCGGCGAGATTTTTTGGTAGGGACTTTGCGGCGGTGCGGAGGTAGAGAGTGAACTGGAGGCGCGACTCGTCGGCGGTGGCGAAGAGTTCGATCTGGTCTGGAACTTGGTTGGGATTGCGCAGCCAGAGGCTGGGGCTTTGGTTGAGGTGCGCGAGGAGGGCTTCAGCGGCGCGCCAGAGAATGGGTGCGGCGATGGGGCACTCGGTGATGGGGAGGAAGGTGGGGGATTCGGATTCAGTAGTGGCGCGGAGGTAGCCGGCACGGAGTTGGCCGTCGTGCTTGGCGAGGGTGACGCGGATGCGGTTGCGGTAGGCGAGCGGCGGAGAAGGGTGGAGTTGGAGTTCGGGTAGGGGGAGGCCGGTGGCTTCGAGGAGGGTGTGGAGTTGCGCGGCTTTAAGGTCGAGTTGGGCTGGGTAGGCGAGGTGCTGGAGTTGGCATCCGCCGCAGGGGCCGAAGTGCGGGCAGGAGGGGATTGCGCGGTCTTGCGTCGGGACCTCTGCCGAGGGATTGAGCGCGGGAGGCATCGATCAGGCCTGCTCTTCGTGCGGCATGTAGAAGAGGCTGAGGCGGGGGATGGAGTGGGCTTCCAGGAGGCGCTTCTGGAGGAACTGCTGCTGCACCTGCTTGATCTGGACGGCCTGCATCTTTCCGCGATAGGGGGCCAGCTCGCGGGCGGCCTGTTCGCGCAGAGAGACGAGTTGGGCCTCCGGCGCGACGGTGAGGAGCGCGGCGACGAGCTTCTCTTCGAGGACGGAGAGGATGCGGTCGAGAGCTTCGAGATCGAAGGTTTGTGGTTTGAGGTTTGCGGGGGAAGCAGGTGCCTCGGCTGCGCTGGGGGATGGCAATAACGGCGCGGCGAGTTCTGTGAGGCGGGCGGCGGCCTCGGTGGCGGCGGTGTTGGCGGGTGCGGCGAGATGGGTGGCGGCTGCGGTGAGAAGCGCGGCGTTGCGTTCGAGATAGCGATGGATGCGGGTGGCCTCGAAGCCGGAGTCGCGTGGTTCGGCGGCTTTGGCTGGTGCGGTGCCGATGGCGGCCTCGCGGGAGTGCTCGACGGCCTCGAGGATGGCCTGCGCGCACCAGGCGAGGCCGTTGACCTTGCGCGGACGGCGGGAGCTGCGCAGCGCTTGCGCGTCGTGCTTGTCGAAGGCGGCGTCGATGCCGCGCAGGACGGTTTCGAGCGGAACGCCCGCCTCGCGCCAGGTCTCGATGAGCGCCCAATCGAGCGTGGAGAGCATGAGCAGCGAGCCGCGGCGCTGCTGGAAGCGGGTCTCGATCTCGGTGAAGTAGTTGAAGTAGTTCATGGAAACGGTTGTGAGTTGGCAGTTGTCAGTTGTCAGTGAAGACGGCGGAGGTTCGACGTTAATGTAAGTTGACTGTGAAGCGCATTCTCAAAGGAGGTTCACGTCGCGGAGGTTCGGCGGCAGATCTCTCGGAGGCAAAGTGGGTCGGCAAAGCCAGCGCGTTTTCACCGGTGGCGGAGAGTGTTGCGCGTCGAACACAATACGGGGATTCTTCGCTGCGCTCAGAAGGACAGTTCATTTTGTATCTATACCAAGGGTGAAAATGCGTTAGTCGCGGTGTGGCTTGGGATTGCGTGGGCGGGCGTGGGGTGTCTGGTTGCGCTCGTAGATGAGGCGGAGGCCGGTGAGGGTGAGGCGCTCGTCGACCTGGCGGATGAATTTGGAGCCGGTGGCGATGAGGCGGGCGAGGCCGCCGGTGGCGATGGTGCGCGTGTCCGTGCCCAGCTCGGCGATCATGCGTTCGAGGATGCCATCGACCAGGCCGATGTAGCCGTAGTAGAGGCCGATCTGGAGGTTGTCGACGGTTCCGGTGCCGATGACCTTGGCGGGCCGGCGGATGTCGATGCGCGGCAGGCGGGCGGCACGGGTGAAGAGGGCGTCGGCGGAGATGCCGAGGCCGGGAGCGATGGCCCCGCCGAGGAACTCGCCCTTGGCGGAGATGCAGTCGAAGGTGGTGGCGGTACCGAAGTCCACGACGATGACTGGCGGATGGGCTGAATTTTTTTCGGGCAGTGGGTCTTTGAAGTTGGCCGGGTCTTTGAAGAACTCGTAGGCGGCGACGCAGTTGACGATGCGGTCTGCGCCGACCTCGGCGGGATTGTCTGTGAGGATGGGCAGGCCGGTGCGGGTTCCGGGTTCGACGAAGAGCGGCTTGACGCCGCAGTAGATCTCGGCGGCGCGGCGCAGAGTGGAATCCAGAGGTGGGACGACCGAGGAGATGACGATGCCGGTGATCTGCGCCATGTCCATGGAGCGCAGAGCGAAGAGGTTGCGGAAGAGGATTCCAAGCTCGTCGATGGTGGGGTTGCGATGGGTGGTGATGCGCCAATCGGCGAGCAGCGTGGCGGGCGCCCGCGGCGTGGCGAGGCGGTAGAGGCCGAGGACCGTGTTGGTGTTGCCGACATCGATGGCGAGGAGCATGGGGCTTTCAGGAAAAGACAATACGGGGATTCTTCGCTGCGCTCAGAATGACAATTCGATTTACTCGATTGGAACCGTAAAGCGTCTCACGGTTCGCGGAGGCCGCCGGAGAGGACGGTGTGGAGATGGCCGTCGTCTCCGCGAACGAGGAGAAAGCCGCTGGGGGTGAGGCCAGCGGTAGTGCCAGTATAGCCGCCGGGATCGTCGTCGCGCGCCTCGACGCGGACGTGCCTGCCGTCGATCCAGGAGCTGAACGGGGCGAGGTCTGCGGTCTGCGGTGAGCGGCTCGCGGCGAGGTGGCGGATCCGTTCATCGAGTTCGAGGAGGATGGCGGCGGTGAGCGGCTCGCGGCGCAGTGGCTGGGCGGGGTCGGGCAGCTCGCGGCGAAGGGATGTGGCGATGGGATCGAGTTCGGGAGGAAATACGAGATGGTTGAGATTGACGCCGATGCCGATGACGGCGTAGCGCAGGGTCGCGGGCTGCGTGGGCGTGGCGGGGTTGGACGCGGTCTCTATGAGGATGCCGCCGCACTTTCTTCCGTTGAGCAGGAGGTCGTTGGGCCAGCGGATGTCGATCTGGTAGCGGATGCGAAAGCCGAAGGTGGAGGCGATGGCGGACTGCACAGCAATGGCCGTGGTGAGCGAGAGGCCAAGCGCGTTCTCGATGGGGATGCGCGGCGCGATGAGCGCGGACATGTAGAGGCCGAACGGCCCACGCGGAGTGCCCGCCGCAGAGTGCCAGGAGTGGCTTCCGCGACCGCGGCCGACGGTCTGCCGGTCGGCGATCCAGACGCCGTTGCGCGCGCCGGATTGCGCGGCGACGAGGGCGAGCGTGTTGGTGGAATCGACCGAGGCGATGTGTTGCAGGTGGCCGGCGAACATCGTGGCGGCTATGTCCTGCTCCACTGCGTGAAGGTCGAAGTCGAAGAGATCGAAGCCGCGAACGTCGAAGGGGGCGGTGGTCATAAGCGAACGGCTCAGAGGAGGTCTGCGGTGATCTTCATGCTGAGGTCGACGGCAGTGGCGGAGTGTGTGAGCGCGCCGACGGAGATGAAGTCCACTCCGGTTTTGGCGTAGTCGCGGACGGTTTTAAGGCTCATGTTGCCGGAGGCCTCGACGGTGGCCTTGGGCAGGGACCTGCGGATGAGTTTGAGGGCTTTCTTTACCTCGTGAGGAGTCATGTTGTCGAGAAGTATGGACTCTGCGCCTCCCGCGATGGCCTGGTCGAGTTCGGCTGGGGTGCGGACTTCGACCTGGACGATCTGGCCGGGCCTGCGTCCGGCGAGGGCACGCGCGAGCACCGTGGGCAGGCCGCCGCCGAGCGAGATGTGGTTGTTCTTGATGAGGATGCCGTCCTGCAGGTCGAGGCGGTGGTTTGTGCCTCCGCCGCAACTGACGGCGTACTTGTCCAGCGCGCGCAGGCCGGGGATGGTCTTGCGGGTGTCGAGGATCTTTGTTTTGGATTTTACGGAGGCGACGGCCTGGACGTACTCATTGGTGAGCGTACTGATGCCGCTCATGCGCTGCATGAGGTTGAGGATGACGCGCTCGGTGGAGAGGATGCAGGCGGCGTTGGCGCGGATGACGGCGATGGCCTGGCCCTTTTTGACGCGGACGCCGTCGAAGATTTCGGGGTGGCTGACGACCTCGAAGCGGCTGGCGGGCCTGCCGGAGAGCTTGCCGTAGAGGCCGAGGAAGGCGGAGATGCAGCCGATGCCGGCGACGACGCAGCTCTGTTTGGCGACGATGATGCCGGTGGCGCGCAAGGCAGGGTCGATGGTGAGCGCTGTGGTGATGTCGTTGGCGGCCTTGTCCTCGATGAGGGCGGATTCGAGCAGCGCGGAGATGCGGCGGGATTTCCAGTCCATGGATTCATCGTAAACCAGCGCGATGGATCCGGCGTGTAGCAGGGAGCAGGGGCTGAGGGGGGCTTGGGGATAGAAGCGGGTTCGGGGCGGGAATGACAGGGCAAGAGCAACGACGGAGATTCTGACTCTTCGAGTCAGAATGACGGCGGAGGGTGGGAGGGCTACTCGGGTGGACGAGCTACGCGGGTGGAAGGGCTTCGAGGGTGGGAGGGCGTCGTGGGTGGAAGGGCTACGCGGGTGGAAGGGTTACGCGGGTGGGAGGGCGTCGAGGGCGGCGCGGGTTTTGTCGTGGAGGGTGCGGGTTTCGGCGGCTTGCTTGCGGAGGCCTTCGACGATGTGCGCGGGAGCCTTGGACATGAAGGACTCATTGCCGAGCTGGCGCTCGGCGGCGGCGAGGCCTTTCTCGTACTTGGCCAGGTCTTTGGTGAGGCGCTCACGTTCGGCTGGGATGTCGATTGTGCGCTCATAGAGGACGGCCACGTCGAAGCTGGCGGTGCTACGGGCGTTGTTGCCGGTGAGAGGATTGGGGGCAATCTCGATGGCACTGACGCGGGCGAGGCGGGCGAGCATGTCTGCGTGCGCGTCGGCGAGCGCGATGACGCGCGCTCCCGCATGAAGGCTGATGGGCGCGGCTTCCTTTTCCGGTACGTTGAGGTCTTTGCGCAGGACGCGGACGGTGGCGATAAGTTCCTGCATGGTCTCCATGGCGGCGACGGAGAGCATGCTGGCAGGGAAGTCGGCAGGCTGCGGATAGTGGGTGAGGGCGATGGATTTGGCAGGCGGGCTTCCTGCGTATAGGGCGTGCCAGATCTCTTCGGTGAGGAAGGGCATGAAGGGCGAGAGCAGGCGAAGGGCGGACTCGAAGACGACGGTGAGCGAGGCGAGCGTGACGGCGGTGACGGCGTTCACGGGTGCCTCGAAGATGAGGCGGAGTTTGACAATTTCGAGATACCAATCGCAAAGGTCGCCCCAGAAGAACTGGTAGATGGCGTTGGCGGCCTCGTCAAAGCGGTAGTCGTTGAGGGCGCGATGGACTTCGGCTGAGACGGCGTTGAGGCGGGAAAACATCCATCGGGTTTCGAGCGGCGTCTCGTCGGGAAGCTCGGCGAGGAGGGTTGGCGCGGTGAGGTTTACTTTGTAGCCGGCCTCGCGGGCGCGGTCGAGGTTCATGAAGAGGAAACGGGCGGCGTTCCAGATCTTGTTGGCGAAGCCGCGGTTGCCCTCGGTGCGGGCCTCGGAGAAGGCGATGTCTGTGCCGGGCGAGGCCATGCTGGCGAGGGTGAAGCGCACTGCGTCCGTCCCGAAGCGCTCGATGATCTCGATGGGGTCGATGACGTTTCCCTTGGTCTTGGACATCTTCTCGCGGTTGGCGTCGCGCACCAGCGCGTGGATGTAGACCTCGCGGAACGGGACGGCGAAACGCAGTGGGCGGCCTGTGCGCGTTGCGAGTTCACGGCGTTCTTCCGCGGTGAACTCAGCCTCTTGCGCGGGCGATGCGGTCACATCGCGCATGAAGTGCGTGCCGAGCATGATCATGCGCGCGACCCAGAAGAAGAGAATGTCGAAACCGGTGACGAGGAGCGCGGTGGGGTAGAAGGCGGCGAGGTCCGGGGTGAGCGCGCTTGCCGTTTCGCTTTGCGCAAAATGCGGGGATTCTGACCCTTCACTTCGTTCAGTGTCAGAATGACAAGCCTTCTCCGAGTTGCCGGGCCAGCCGAAGACGGTGAAGGGAAGCAGGCCGGAGGAGAACCAGGTGTCGAGGACGTCGGTCTCCTGCGATATATCCGTGGAGCCGCATGTGTTGCAGGCGGTGGGCGTATCGCGGGCGACGGTGATTGCGTGGCAGGCCGTGCAGTGCCATGCAGGAATGCGATGGCCCCACCAGAGCTGGCGAGAGATGCACCAGTCGTGAATGTTGTTCATCCACTCCATGTAGGTCTTCTCGTACATGGACGGAGTGAACTTGATGTGGCCGTCGCGGACGGCGGCGATGGCATTCGAGGCGATGGAATCTCCGCCAGCAGCCGGTGTTTTGTTGACGGCGAGGAACCACTGTAGGGAGAGACGCGGCTCGATGACTGCGCGGGAGCGCTGGGAGATGGCGATGGCGAGATTGTGATCGCGGACCTCGACGAGCAGACCGAGCGCTTCGAGATCGGCGACGATCTTTTCGCGCGCGGCGAAGCGATCGAGGCCGTGGTAGGGCGAGCCGGGCAGGTCGATCTGCGCTGCGGTGTCGAGAACCGTGATTGAGGCGAGCGCGTGGCGCTGACCGATGGCGAAGTCGTTGGGATCGTGCGCGGGCGTGACCTTGACCGCACCGGTGCCGAACTCGGGTTGCGCCCAATCGTCGGCGAGGATGGGAATCTCGCGGTTGGCCGCGCCGTTGAGGGCGCTGAGGGGCAGGGAGACGAGTTTGCCGATGAATGCGGCGTAGCGAGCGTCGGTCGGGTTGACGGCGACGGCGGTATCGCCCAGCATCGTCTCCGGGCGCGTGGTGGCGACGACGATGGAGCCGCTCCCATCCGCGAAGGGATAGCGGATGTGGTAGAGCTTGCCGAGCCGGTCCTCGTGCGTGACCTCGAGGTCGGAGACGGCGGTCTGCTGGATGGGGTCCCAGTTGACGATGTAGGCGCCGCGGTAGATGAGGCCCTGTTCGTAGAGGCGGACGAAGGCCTCCTTGACCGCGAGGCTGAGTCGGTCGTCCATGGTGAAGTACTCGCGCGACCAATCGACCGAGGCTCCGAGGCGGCGCATCTGGTTGGTGATGGCGGAGCCGTACTGGCGCTTCCACTCCCAGACGCGGGCGGTAAACGCATCCCGACCCAGCGATTTGCGGTCGGCGCCTTCCGTGGCGAGCTGGCGCTCGACCATCATCTGCGTGGCGATGCCGGCGTGGTCTGTGCCGGGGACCCACAGCGAGGGTTGTCCGCCCATGCGGCGCCAGCGGGCAAGGATGTCCATCTCGGTCTGGTTGAGCATGTGGCCCATGTGCAGGCGTCCGGTGACGTTGGGCGGCGGAAGGAGGAGGGTGAAGGCGTTCGCACGCTCTTTTCCTGCTTTGGATGGTCCTCCCGCTGGTCGGCACAGAACTCCGTTTGGCGCCTCATCGCCCATCTCTGGGAGACGTGAAGCACTCGGGGCCGTTGCGGGGGTGGGGACATCGAAGAGGCGCTCGCGGACCCAGTACTCGGCCCAGCGGCGCTCGATGGCGGCGGGGTCGTAGGCCTTGGGAAGGTTGGCGGCAGGCGACTGCTCCTGCTGCGATTGGGCGGGCGGCTTTGGCGTGTCTTTACGATTCATGGGGATGAGTCAAGGGTAGCACTGGCGGGCAGGGATGGACGGGCACGGGACCGGCACGAGAGCAGAAGCTGGAGATTATTGGGAGAACGGTCCGGAGGGATGGGGTGAGGCGGAGATCGTCGGGGTCCTTCGACTCCGGCACTCACGATAAGGCCGTGAGCGCCTCCGCTCAGGATGACAGCCTCTATAAACTGGCTATAGAGACAGAACGCTAGATGTAGTCGCGGAAGAGCTCTTCGGAGGGGGCTGGGATGACGACTCGGGAGACGAGCATCCCTTCTTCGGCTGCGGCTTTGGAGCCTGCCTCGACGGCGGCCTGCACGCTGGAGACATCGCCCGCCATCATGACGAAACCCTTGCCGCCGAGGGCCATTGCGAGATGAACGCGGAGGAGGGTGACGTTGGCGGACTTGATGGCTGCGTCTGCGGCGTCGATGATGCTGGACGCGGAGAATGTCTCGATGACGCCGATGGAGCGCAGTTGTTTTGGATTGATCTCGACCGATTGGGCGATGGCGTGCAGGACGGAGGGATGGACGCGGGCGATCTGGCGGCGTTCGATCAGGGCAGCGCCGGCAGCGGCCCCGCCGACCTCGACCGCGGTTGTCACCGATGCCACGTCGCCGGCGATGGCGATGAGGAACTTGCCGGAACAGATGCTGCGGGCCATGAGAAGCTGGATGGAGGCGGCCTTCAACATTGCGTCCTCGACCATGTAGCCGGTGGCGACGCTGGAGAGTTCGATGAGTCCTATGGATTGAATATCAGCCACGAGATTGGCTCCTTCCGAGCTTAATCCTGAGCATCGGTTCAGTTCTGTAGATCCAGCGGGCGTTACGCATCGATCACCACCGAATCGTGGGCGAGGCGGGCGATGCCGCCGATGCTGGCGTGGATGCGCGCGCCGAGCTTGCCCTCCTCGGGCACGGCCACGAGGTCGCCCGCGTTCACCTTTTGTCCTGTCTTGACGACGGGAACAGAAGGCGCTCCTGCGTGTTGTTTGAGCGGCAGCACGACGCGTCCAGGGGTGAAGGCGTGCTCGGTGAGCGGGCCGACGTTATTGAACTCGGAGAGGCCGAGGCGCGCGATGAGACGAGACATGGGTACACGGCGGTAGTCCGCCATGGGGTGCGGCGTGACCGACTCCGGGGTTCCGGTGAAAAAGAGGCCGTTGGCGCGCGCCGCGGGCTTTGACTGCACGCAGACATTCTTGGGATCGAGATCCTCGGGGCAGGCGTAAAGGCTGCACAGGTTGCACTCGCAACAATAGAGCGTGCCTGCAATGATGGCCGAGGGACTGGTGCTGAATCCGAGCGACTGCATTGCGCGGTGCGGCTGGATGGGATGGCCGAGGAGGTAGCGCGGGCAGAACTCGGTGCAGAAGCGGCACTGGTCGCAGGCCGAGCGGCCGACGCGAGCGATGACGGGCCACTTGGCGGCGTGGCGCTGGATGAGGCTGTGGGAGGAGGGAAGGACGACGATGCCGCCGGTGGTCTTGGTCACGGGGACATCGATGCCTGCGGCGGGCCTGGCCATCATGACGCCACCGAGCAGCACGCTGAAGTCGTCCACAGTGGCGCCTCCGGCGGCCTCGATCACCTCGCCGATGGAGATGCCGATCGGAACACGTAGCGTGACGGGGGTGCGAACGGCGCCGGCGACGGTGAGATACTTCTGCGTCACGGGCTGATCCAGGCCAATATTCATGAGGGTCTCGACGTTGGCGACCATGGCGTCGACGTCCTTGGGCAGACCGCCGGGGGGGATGACGCGCCCGGTGACGATGTGGACGAGGATGAACTCATCGCCGGCCGGGTAGGAATCCGGCAGTGGCGCGACGCGGATGTTGTTGGGGACCTGCTGCTCCAGCGCGGCGATAATGTCCTTGTATTTTTCCTTGATGCCGATGACGCCCTGGGGCGCGCCGACCATCTCCATGGCCTGAACCATGCCGCGCAGAAACGGCCTGGAGAGGTGGTGTAGCAGCTCTTTGTCTTTATGCAGCAGGGGCTCGCACTCGGCTGCATTTGCGATGACCAGAGGGACGCGCGTACCCAGCTTGACGGCGGTTGGAAATCCGCCTCCGCCCGCGCCCACGATGCCCAGCTCGGCGACGCGCTCGGCGGTCATGGGTTGCGCACTTTGTTTTGCCGCGCTGACGCTTGACACACCTGCATCTGGTGCCATCTGGAAATCCCTCAAAGTCTTTCATTATTCTGATTGACTCTGACGGTAAATATACGGTAGAGTGTTCATGTAGTCAAGAACGATCATGATCCGTCAAGATTGGGTCTTCGAGATTGCCAGTGGAAGATTGCCAGTAGGTAGGTTGTCCGTGTTGCTTTTGAATGGAATGGATTGAAATTTATTTGTGGGGATTCAGTCCAGATGGATGGGGGATTGGGCGTCCCTTCGATGGTAGATCTCAGTTGGCAGTTTGTCGCTTAGGGCGGGACTGAAAGCTCCGCTCATTCAAGACGAAGTGGAAGTATCCGACCCGATGAAATGTCTGATCCCAAATATCGGCAGCACCTCCTTCAAGTACCGCGTGCTGGAGATGCCTTCTGCGACGGTGTTGGCCAATGGCCGGGTGGAGCGGATCGGACAGCCGGGCGGCGACTGCCCCGACTACCTTACGGCGATCCGCAAGTGCATCGAGGATGTAGTTGGCCCGGACAAGGCACTGCGGAGCCTGTCGGAGATTGATGCGGTCGGATTCAAGGCGGTTCATCCCGGCCCGCTGACAGGAACGCGCGTGGTAGACGACGAGTTGCTGGCGACGATGGCGGAGTTTTCCTTCTTTGCGCCGGCGCACAATCCGCCGTACATTGCCGCGATGAATGCCTTCCGCCACGAGCTTCCCGGCGTTCCTCTGGTCGCAGTCTTCGAGACGATTCCGTATGAGTCGCTGGACGAAGCGGCGACCACCTATGCGGCGCCGTACGAATGGCGCACGGAGCACGGCATACGCCGTTACGGCTTCCACGGCGCGAGCCACCGCTCGGCCAGCGAACGGGTGATGGCACAGATGGGCCGGCCCAACCTGCGCCATATCTCGTGCCATCTTGGCGGGAGCTCCAGCATTGCGGCGTTCCGCAATGGGGTTGCGATCGACATCAGCTTTGGCACCTCGCCGCAGTCCGGGCTGCCGCAGAACAACCGCGTGGGCGACATCGATGCCTTTGCCGTGCTGTACATGATGAAGAAGCTGGGTGTGGGCGTGGACGAGATGGCGCGCATTCTGGGCAGCAAGTCGGGATTGGCGGGCATCAGTGGAACCAGCGGCGATATGCGCGACCTGGAAGAGGCCGCTGCCGCGGGCAGTGATCGCGCGCGACTTGCGCTGGGCGTGTTTGTGCGCGCGATTCGCCACTATCTGGGCGCGTTTATGGTGGAGTTGGGCGGGCTGGACGCGATCAGCTTCTCGGGCGGCATCGGCGAGAACAGTTGGGAGACGCGCAGGGCAGTGTGCAAGGACCTGGCCGCGTTTGGGGTGGAGTTGGACGAGGCGGCGAACCGGAGAGCGCGCACGGCGGCGACGATCTCTACCGAGGTCTCCGCAGTGAAGGTGCTGGTGGTTCCGGCGGATGAAGAGAGCATTGTTGCGCGCGAGACGGCCAGACTGGTTGAGCGAGGAGCAATGCAAGCGGCACATACAGGTGCATGAACCGATGCAGTAGAGATGAGGCAGTAGCAATACAGAGCAGGGTGAGTCAGGTTGCCTATGGCAAGTGAAAGCGTAGTGGGATTGAATTCGTCCGGGCCGGTTGATCGCTCGCTGGTCGAGCAGATCGTCCGTCAGGTGGCGTTGGAGTATCTTGGCCGGGGGAGCGCGGGGCGCGGTGCGGGCTCAGCGCCGATGCTGACGGTTATGTCCTCGGCGCGGCACATGCACATCTGCCGCGAGGACATGGATGTTCTGTTCGGGCCGGGCACGGAGTTGACGGTCTACAAGGACCTCTACCAGGCGGGCAACTTCGCGGCCAACGAGAAGGTGACGATCATTGGGCCGCGCAGCCGGTTGATCTCCAACCTGCGCATTCTGGGGCCGATGCGCAAGCAGTCGCAGGTGGAGCTTGCGTTCACGGACGCGATCAGCCTGGGCTTCGACAATCTGCCGGTGCGTCTCTCCGGCAACCTGGCGGGGAGTCCGGGGGCGATCATCATGGGGCCGAGGGGCAACATCGAGTTGAAGGAAGGGATCATCCGCGCGGCGATCCACGTTCACATGAACCCGGCGGAGGCGGCCTACTTCGGGGTCAAGCAGGGCGACCTGATGAAGCTGCGTGTGGGCGGCGAAGCGAGCACCACATTCAACAGCGTGCATGTGCGGATCGACCCGACCTCGCGGCTGAATGTACACATGGACACCGACGAGGCCAATGCGTGCGGCCTGCATCTGACCAAGGACATTGAACTGCTGAAGTAAGGGATTCCGCGAGAAGACATTTAAGACTGGCAAGAGATTCGGCAATTGAAGGGACAAGAGAGGACTCGATGAAACAAGCGCTTGGAATGATTGAAACGAAGGGCCTGGTTGCGCTGTTTGAGGCGACTGACGCGATGCTGAAATCGGCCAACGTGACCTTTACCGGCTGGCAGTCGGTGGGGTCGGGACTGGTCACCGCCTTTGTTGAGGGCGACGTGGCCGCAGTGAAGGCCGCAACCGATGCTGGCGCGGAGGCCGC
>JAJZDL010000029.1 GCA_021851465.1 Acidobacteriota bacterium | reverse complement strand
ATCTGTAAGCCCCACCGATTGAATACTTTGCCGCCACCATCACCCCGCAAGCCACTGAATCCAATCGGCTTACGCACAAAGTCTCTATCCTCTATACTTTACCCTGGAGCCCTTGAAAACAATCACCTTACCCCGCGCAATGCAGAAGGGGGGGATGGGGGGGGGTCTTAATATAGACTATTAAATATATACTTTCGCGGCCCGCAACCCCAGCAATCGCCTGGGGCGTGGCCGGAGGGCCAGTCTCAAGCGGAGCGTCCACCGTTCTTGGCATTGTCTTGGTTGTATCCTAGTGCCATGTCGCATCCTGTAATCGATCCGCAAGCAGCAAAGACCGCGCCTCCCGCTTTTGAGTCCTGGGGCCGCTATCCCAGGTACGACGCGAAGATCGTTCCCCTGAACTGGCAGAATGACTTTCCCGGAGTGTTAGCCGGGCTGAACAACGGTGCGTTGCCGGTCGGATTGGGCCGCAGCTACGGCGATGTCTGCCTGCTGAAGGGCGGCAACCTGCTGCAGACCACAGGCATGGATCGACTGATCGACTTCGATCCCGCAACGGGAGTCCTCACCGCGGAATCGGGCGTCTCGCTGGCGCAGGTGCTCGACTTCGCCGTGCCGCGCGGGTTCTTTCTTCCGGTCACGCCGGGAACCAAGTACGTCACGCTCGGCGGCGCAATCGCCAACGACATTCACGGCAAGAACCACGAGGCCGTCGGCTCCTTCGGCAACCACGTCCCCAGCTTCGAACTGCTGCGCTCGGACGGCAGCCGCCGCATCTGCTCGCCCACCGAGAACCCCGACTGGTACGCCGCGACCATCGGCGGAATGGGATTGACCGGCCTCATCGCTTGGGCACAACTTCGGCTGCGGCCGATCGTCTCGCGCAAGATCGACTACGAGGGAATCCAGTTCCATGGCATCGACGAGTTCCTCGACCTCAAGCAGCGCTACCGGCACGCCGAGTACAGCGTGAGCTGGGTCGATTGCGCCTCCACCGGAAAAAACTTCGCCCGCGGCATCTACATGCTGGGAGAGCACGCCAAGGACCCGGACAAACTGAGGCCCTCGCCCGAGCCGAAGCTGGTCTTTCCCTTCAATGCGCCGGGCTTCGCGCTGAACCACGCGACCGTCAGCCTCTTCAACTCCGTCTTCTTCCACAAGCAGATCAAGCCGCATGTAAAGCAGGTTGTGGACTACGAGCCGTTCTTCTATCCGCTGGATAAGATACTCCACTGGAACCGCATGTACGGCAAGCGCGGGCTGGTGCAGTTCCAGTACGCCATTCCGTGGCAGAACGCTAAGGAGGGGACCATCGCCATTCTGCGCGAAATTGCAAAGTCGGGCCTGGCCAGCTTCCTCGCCGTGCTCAAGGCCTTCGGCGAGATCCCTTCGCTGGGCACGATGAGCTTTCCCCAGCCGGGCATCATGCTTGCACTGGACTTCCCCATCAAGCCGGACCTCACCTTTCCCTTGCTCCAGCGCCTCGGCGACATGACGCTGGAGTTCGGCGGAAGGCTCTACTCCGCCAAGGACGCAGCGATGACGCCGAAGCAGTTCCAGGCCTTCTATCCGCAGTGCCAACAGTTCGCGCGCTTCCGCGATCCCATGTTGACCTCCAGCTTCTGGGAGCGCGTCACCGGAGGTGAATCGACCCTATGAACAGGCACGCCACATCGCACCCAGCGACAGCCATCGTCGCCAACCGCAACGACAAGCCCGCGAAGAAGATCCTCGTCCTCGGCGCGACCTCGGGCATCGCCGAGGCCACCTGCCGCATCTGGGCGGCGCAAGGCGCGCAGCTCTTTCTGGTCGCGCGCAACGCGGAAAAACTCGCCGCCGTCGCCGCCGATCTCAGGCTGCGCGGCGCGTCCTACGTCGGCACCGCCGTCGCCGACCTTGACGACACAGACAAACACCCGGAGATGCTGGCGCACGCCATCAACTCGCTGACCGGCATGGACATCGCCTACCTCGCGCTGGGCGTTCTGGGCGACCAGCCGCGCGCCGAGCAGGAGTTCAATCACGCCGCGCAGATCGTCTACACCAACTTCATGGCCCCGGTCTCGCTGCTCACCTGGCTGGCCAACTACTGCGTGCAGCGCCATGCGGGCGTGCTCGCCGTGCTCTCCTCCGTCGCGGGCGACCGCGGACGCAAGTCGAACTATGTGTACGGCTCGTCGAAGGCCGGGCTGACCGCATTCCTCGCCGGCCTGCGCAACCGCATCAACCGCGAGGGCGTCACCGTTCTCACCATCAAGCCCGGCCCGGTGAAGACGGCGATGACCGCCAGCATGAAGGGCGCGGAGAAGTTCGCCAACGTAAATAAGGTCGCCGCGACCATCGTACGCGCCATCGACAAACGCGTGGACACGCTCTACGTCCCCTCCATCTGGTTGCCCATCATGCTGGTCATTCGGCACATCCCAGAACGCATCTTCAAGAAGTTGAATCTCTAAGCGGTAGCTCGCGTAAACAGCGGATACTCGACGAGTCGCTCCCGCGCAATCCTGCAATATTCGGCATCCTGCTCAAATCCGATATAGCGACGATTGCCAGCTTGTGCCGCGACCAATGTGCTTCCGCTCCCGCAGAATGGATCAACAACGAGTTGACCTTCAACGGTAGTCAACTCGATCAGCGCCCGCATAAGTCGTACCGGCTTCTGTGTTGGGTGCAACCCTCCTTCGCCTCTATCCAGGGCACAAACGATCACGTTGTTTGGGTCGCGTTGATACTTTAGCAACGCCTGCTCGTTGAACGCGCCGACGCCATGCTCCAGTACGTTGTCAGCAATCGTTGTACCAATTGGATAGGGCTTCACAAACCATAAGATCGGTTCAAATGTCGGGCGAAGGTTTCCCACCTTCCATCCCTCCCATCGCTCACGATTGCGCAGGTCTCCTCGGCGCTCAAAGACCACGCTCAATCGCTGGGCACGGTGGGCAGCCCGCTCGCGCACCCAGGCGAGCATATCTTTGTGTGTGAAACCGCAATCTTCCATGGCCGCGATACAGCGATGCGAAAGCCGCCGTCCTGCAAAAACAATCGCCGAGCCACCCGGCTTCAAGACTCTCATCCACTCCGGGGCCCATGTAAGACACCATTCGTAGTATTGCTTCGGTATCTCCCGGTCGGCCTCCGACCACCCGTTGAGAGGCTTGCCGCGCTTCTTGAAGATTGCGCCAGCTTTTTCTTGTGCGGGACTCGATCCGAGCAAGGCCGAGTTGGTATTGTCGTGTAAAACGTCCCAGTCGTCAGCACCGATCCCATACGGAATGTCACTCAGAATTAAGTGAATACTGGAAGATGGCAATGTGCGCATCAAAGCAACGGAATCGCCTTCAGTTACGCCACACGGAAACGGATTCATACGACCTCCAGGAGTCCGTTGTCGGAGAAAGCGTTGACCATTATTTCCCGCGCATCAATTTTTCGACTTGTCACAAGCGCCTGAATCGCTTCATCGTGACTCATCCGCAGGATTCTGCTTCGCTCTGCGGATAAGCACTCTAATGCCTCCTGCTTCGCGTCTTCTAATGTTTCAACAAACGCCAATTTTTCTGTGTGCCATTGGGCTTTGAGTCGAACGTCGAATTTCAGAAAGGTGCCGTTGATTGCTCTCCAGTATGCCCCCGCATCCTTTGAAGGGTGCAGCGTGTTGACTACCTTGAAAATCTTCCTTAAGAGATGCTTGGCATCTTCTTGCGACGCTGCCTCAGCATAGGACGAAAGTAGTGAGAGATGGGAGAACGAGAAGATGCAGACATCATTCTGGATTGCTTGCTGATAAATCTGGCTGGACTGCGAAGGGACTTGGTACAACGGACAGATCACCATCGCATGTTCGCGGTGGTACTTCCACTTGTGCATGGATGCAACTTTAAAATCCTTTTGGTTTTTGGCGGTTCGAGTCAGGCGAAATGCCTTGGCATCGACCACAAATTCATAATCGCCCGCAAAACACTCCACATCTGCTGCGTCTGCGCGCTCCGTCAGCACCGCAGCTTTTATTCCAAGGCTGACAAATGCGAGAGCAGCCAGCACGTCCGTGTACTTGGAATAAAGTTTTTCCTCGCTTGAATCGTGTGCATATACCTCCGGTATTGCACCGCAGAGGCGCAGATGATCTCTGAGGCAAGCGCCTCCCGCCTCCTTCAACTCGGCTTCCAGTTCACTGTGAAGGCGGGTCGAATCAGCGCCGAAGTCACCACTCAACTTCTTGATCTTGCCGATCCAACGCTTTCGATTTTCAATCGCCGCATCGCTGATGATATTGGCCATGTCGTTCCTTGGTTCAGTATACGGCTGCATTTGAAGCGAATCGGAGCCTATTGTTGCTGCTGCTGCTGCGCCATCTGCTGTTGGCGCGTGGGCGGCGGAGGCAGTTCGGGCAGCGCCTGGGCGCGTTCAACCAGAATCGACCACTCTTCTGGGACGGGCAGCTCCTGATCGAGCGGTGGCGTCCCTTCGCTGGGCGTGACGCGGACGGCAACCGATAGCTCGCTGCTGGCGCGGCCACGGAAGATGCCGTGCGTCGGCGGAACGTCCGAGTAGTCGCGCCCGATCGCGGTGCGAATGTGGCGGTCGCCGCAGACCAGATTGTTGGTGGGATCGAATCCCACCCAGCCGACCTCCGGCACCAACGCCTCGATCCATGCGTGCGTCGCCGAGGTGGCCGAGCGGTCGTGGTCGCTCTGCCCGTGGAAGAGGTAGCCGCTGACGTAGCGGCAGGGGATGCGCAGCTTGCTGCGCACCAGCGCAATCATGATGTGGGCAAAGTCCTGACAGACGCCCGCGTGGGTCAGCAGCGCGAGGTCGATCGGAGAGTCTACCTTGGTGGACTTTGGGACGTACTCGAAGTGGCGGTACATCTGCTCGTTCAGTTGGTGGAGGGCGCTGAGCGGATCGTCGCGGCGGCGCACGTCGAACTCCTCGGCAAGGGCGTCGAGCGAGGGCGTGGGCGCGGTGAACTCGCTGGGCAGAAGCATCTCCCAGTAGTCGCCCTGCTCGACCATGCCATCCAACTCGGCCCAAGCATTCGGCGCAAGCGCTGCGGGGACGGGCGTGGCGGGCTGCACCTCGACCAGCGACTCGGCCACGATGACAAGTTGGCCGTGCTGGCCGGGGATGTCGAAGTGGTGCACCTGATTGGCCAGGTGGTCGCGGTAGCTGAAGACGCGGCAGCGCGGGCTGACTGAGAGATGAAAGGTCAGGCAGCGCTGGTTCTGGTCGCTGCGCGGATGCATGCGCGTCTCCATCATGCTCTCGCTCACTGGGTTGGAGTACAGGAACTTGGTCAGATGGCGGATCGAATAGTACATGGATCTCCTCTCACGACAGGTCCATCAATACTGTACGGCTGGACGTCCAGTCTCAACGCCGGGCCAGTGGAAGAGCCATCCCAGATGCCAGCGTTCCCTCCTGTGCCAGAGGATCGCCGGGAGGATGGCGGCGGCAATGCTCGGAACGATGAGCTGGGGCAATAGCGCGTGGGTATGCAGCACATGCAGCAGCAACTCGCGAAACACTCCCTGTGGATATGCACTGAGAAGATAGATTGCCAGAGATGCCCTGCCAATCCAGGCACAGGCATCGCCGAGGCGTGTGCCATCGATGGTCCTGGCAAGCAGAATGAGTCCGGCGGTTCCGGTGAAGCCGAGCACGACGGCAAGCCACTGTTCTCGCCCGCCGAACTGTGCGTTCTGGCCGTCGTCGATGATGAGTGCGAATTGAAGAACGAAGAACAGGATGGCCCCGGCGGCGGCAGCCCAAACGGGAAGCTCCGCAAGCCGGAAGATCATCCGGCCAATCAGCATTCCTGCTGCCAGAAAACAGAAGTCCTGGAGAGTCTTGTAGAGAATGGTCGGGCCGAAGTTGGGCATGAGCGCCGCAACGACAAGCGCGATCGCCAGGCGCAACCAGGCGGGGAGCTTCCATGTGACAAGCGCGACGATCTGGCAGGCAAAGAGGGCCGAAAGGAACCAACCGTCATCTCCGCTGACAAGGAGGAGGAGAAACTGCTTCCAGTGGAATGGGGTGGTGTTCATCTTGAACTGGCCGATCAGCGGCTCGATGAGGACGCTCACAATCGCCCAGAAGACGTACGGGTAAAGGATGGTCTTACACTTGTCGGCCACGAACTTTACTGGGCCGCGCCGCTCCAGACTGCCGGCCAGGAACAACCCAGCGACGAAGAAGAAGGCGGGCATGTGGAAGCTGTAGACGAAGGTATCCGAGAGGACCGCGGAGGGCCCCGTCCACCAGTTGCGATGGAACAGGCCCTGCTCGGTATGGCCGTAGACAACAAGCAGGATCGCAAAGCCTTTGACAATATCGACCAGCGTGGAACGCGTGGGGACGCTGAGCGACGCGGATGGAGGAGTCATTAAGGGTTCGGTCGTCATTATCCCGCCAGGGCAGCTTGAACGCTGTAGTCGATGTAGAGATTGTAGATGGCCTCGTGGATGGCGCGGCACTCGATCTGGATGCCGCGCAGGTAGGCGACGACGTCGCCGCTGAGAATCTCATCGACGCTGGAGTAATTGAGCATGGCCTGCAGGCGACCGGCGCGGCGGCGCAGCGGCTCGGCGCGGCTCCTTCCGCTCTCGCCTTCGATGGCCTCCAGTGCGTGCTGTAGGTTGTCGATGGCGAAGCGGAGCGCGTGAGGAAACTCCTGGTCGAGCAAGAGGAACTCGAAGATGCGCTCGGGGGTGAGGTCGGCGGTGTAGACCTTGCAGTAGGCCTCAAACGCGGTCGCCGAACGGAGCAGGCCCATCCATTCCAGGTACTCGTTGCCCTCGGGGATGCGCTCGGGCTGGCTCCACAGGTCGGAGTGGTAGGCCTCCAGCAGCAAGGCGGTCGCCGAGGCGCGTTCGATGTAGCGGCCCACCTGAATGAACTGCCAACCTTCTCCGTGGCTCATGGTGGAGTCGCTGACGCCCTGAAACTGGTGGACCCCCTCCATCACCTGCTGCAGGAACTCGGTGGGCTGCTCGGCGCCGGCCAGAATGGCTTCGGCGTGCAGGGCGCTCTGCATCTCCGGCCGCGTGACCTGGAGATAGAGGCTGTTGAGCCGTTGCCACTGCTCGGTGGAGATCTGCTCGCGCACCTGGCGCGAGTTCTCGCGTGCCGCGATGATGCAGGAGAGGATGGAGACCTTGTTGCCGGTGTCGAAGATGAGCGTCTGGACCAGGGCGTAGGGGTCGCCCGTCCACAATGCGGACTTGGGGTTGCCGAGGGCCTGCAACATGCGTTGCCAGCGGTGGTCGGCGCTGGTGGGGCTCTCGTCCAACATCAGATTCAGGTTCACGTCGAGCAGGCGCGCGGTGTGCTCGGCGCGCTCGATGTAGCGGCTCATCCAGTAGAGACTGTCGGCGACGCGGCTGAGCATTGGTTCCCTCCAGCGACAAAAATTCGCATTATTGGCTGAGCACCCAGGTGTCTTTGCTGCCGCCGCCCTGGCTGGAGTTGACCACCAGCGAACCTTGCTTGAGCGCGACGCGCGTCAGGCCGCCGGGCACGATGTTGACCTTCTCGCCGTAAAGAATGTAAGGGCGGAGATCGACGTGGCGCGGCTCCAGCTCGTCGCCGATGAGACAGGGCGCGCGCGAAAATGAGACCGTCGGCTGCGCGATGTAGTTGCGCGGATCGGACTCGATGCGGCGGGCAAACTCCTCGCGCTCGGCGGCGGTGGATTGCGGACCGATCAACATGCCGTATCCGCCGCTCTCGCCGACCGCCTTCACCACCAGCTTGTCGAGATTTTGCAGGACATGCCTGCGCGATTTGGGGTCGGTGAGCAGGTAGGTCTTCACGTTTTGCAGGACCGGCTCTTCGCTGAGGTAGAACTTGATGATGTCTGGGACGTAGGCGTAGAGTGCCTTGTCGTCGGCCACTCCAGTGCCGAAGGCGTTGGCCAGCGTGACGTTGCCCGCGCGGTAGGCATTGAAGAGGCCGGCGACGCCGAGGATCGAGTCGCGGCGGAAGGCCATGGGGTCGATGAAGTCGTCGTCCACCCGGCGGTAGATCACGTCCACGCGGCGCAGCCCGCCGGTGGTGCGCATGTAGATGACGTTGTCGTGGGTGGCGAGGTCGCGGCCTTCGACCAGCTCGATGCCCATCTGCCGTGCCAGGAACGCATGCTCGAAGTAGGCGGAGTTGAAGACGCCCGGCGAGAGCAGGACGATGTTCGGATCGGCACGGCCCTCGGGCGCGAGCGAGCGCAGCGTGCTGAGCAGCAACTGCGTGTATTGCTCGATGGGCCGTGGATTGTACTTGCGGAACAGATGGGGGAAGATGCGCTTCATCACGCGCCGGTTTGTCAGCATGTAGCTGACGCCGGAGGGAACGCGGAGGTTGTCTTCGAGTACGACGAACTCTCCGTTCTCCATGCGGATCAGGTCTGTGCCGCAGACCGCGACGTAGACGTTGCGCGGCACCTGGAGGCCGACCATCTGGCGGCGAAAGTGCTTGCAACTGTATACGATCTCGCGCGGCACAAGGCCTTCCTTCAGGATGCGGCCCTCGTTGTAGATGTCCTTCAGGAAGAGGTTGAGCGCGGTGATGCGCTGGGTGAGCCCGCGTTCCACCGTCGCCCACTCGGCTGCGGTAATAATGCGCGGCACGGGGTCGTAGGGGAAGATGCGCTCGGTGCCCTCGTCGCGTCCATAGACGGTGAAGGTGATCCCCTGGTTGAGAAAGCTGAGGTCGGCGGCCTGCTTGCGGCGGCGCAGCTCATCGGCGGGTAGCGAGGAGAAGTGCTCCAGCAGAGGCTCGTAGTGCGGATGCAGCACGCTGGGGCCGGAGAACATCTCGTCGTAGGCGCGGTCCAGCAGATAGTTCTTCAGTGCCGCTTGCTCGAACTGTGTCGTCTGGGCTGGCTGCATGGGAGACTTGAGTATAGCGGCAGAGTGCCCTCTCCACCAAAAATGGCGCGACAGCGCGACGGAGGGCGGCGCGGCCACGGCCCGCCAGCCCCGGCGAGGTTGCTCCGGTCGGGGCGGAATCGCCGTCTTCAGGCACCGACGGTCATCGGCATTCTCTGCCTGCTTCAGAATCCCTGGTCGGGGCGGAAGGCCGTCACCTTGTCGTGGACGAAGGTCACGGCCATGGGCTTGCCCAGGTTATCGTAGACGACCATCCGATTGCCGATGTCCTGGCTGGTGCTCTTGGAGACCTGGCCGAGCGACAGGCCGACCTGTAGCTCGTTCATCCCCAGAACTACCTGGTGCGCATCCACTGCCTGCCAGATCTGCGGCCCCCAATGCTTGTACAGTTCATGCGGGTCTTCGTAGAAAAAGATGCTGTCGGTAAAGAATGTGTAGTCGCTGCCCTGTTTGTAGCCCACGGGCACCGCGTACAGCTTCGTTGGATCCGCCGAACTGGGCAACGTAAACGCCAGCAGCACCTGCTTGTCGCCGCCGGGAATGCGGAAGGTGGCCGACTTCGGCGCCACCTGCTCGAAGGCGTCCTTGATGGCCAGCGGCTCGGCGCCGAGCAGCGTGCCGACGGGCTTTGCGTACTCCGCATGGTGGCCGACGCAGGCGTAGTAATCCATCTGCCCGCCCGCGGACATCCACACGGTTGTGCCATCCAACTGCTTCAAGTCTGCCAGCGACGAGGGCCGCTCGCGCTTGAGGAAGACCAGATCGTCCGGATCTACCTGTGGGGTCGCGGTCGCCGCCGGGGAGGCCGACCAGGACTCATCGCGTTGGTGGTGCATCCATGCAAGCTCAATCCCTACCGCCAGCAGAAAGACCACTGTCCCGCCGATCGCCGCCTTTACGCCTGAAGTCATGCTTTCCTTGCCTCCTCGCAACTATTTAGCCAACCAGATCGTCGGACAACCGCCAGCTTCCTATACTTCCTAGCTTCCCGCAATGACAAACGGCAGGGCAGGCGTTTGTGCGCCGCCAGCGTCTTCGATGGTAACGCCAAAGCTCTTGACCGAGACGCCCTTGGGCAGAGCGGGCAGCACGACGCTGGCGTCGCCCTGCATGTTCGGATGGAAGGCGGCGACGGGGATGGCGGTGCGTCCGTCGGCGGGGATGAGCCATAGCTCATAGGCTTTGTTTGTCTCAAGCGGGTCAAGGTCCTCGGCCAGGAAGACGAGGCTGCCTTCGGCGTCGTCGTAGAGAATGCGACCGGTGGGCTGCGGGTTTACTGGGGGCTTGGGGCTCAGCGTGACGTGCGTGGCGTTGGGGCCAGCGAGGGCATCCATCAACTGTTGTGCGCGCGCGGCATCGGCGTCGAGACGGGCGAGCTCTCCGCTCTGAACGCTGAGGTGGGCGCGCTGGTCGCCGGTCTCCTTGTAGAACATGGCTGCGGCGACCGCAAGGGCGGCAGCGACGATCCAACCAAGCCATCCGAGAAATGTGAGCATGGGATTGCGCCGCGGTTCGGCCTCCTCGTCTGGAGAGAGAATGGAGCCGTTGCGGCCAAAGGCGGCGAACGCAGGCGGCGCGCTGAAAGCGTGACGGTTCTCACGCGCAACCTGCGTCCGCAGGCGTTGGCGGGCGAGCGGCGGAGGCGATTGCAGATCGACGGTGAAAGCGTAGACGGCAAGATCGCGCAGTATCAAGGCGAGCCCCCGTTGACACTCCGCGCAGCCCTCGACGTGACGAGCCTGTTCGGCGGCCTCGTCGCCGGAGAGAAGCTGCATCGCATAGAGAACGAGGTCTTCCGGGTCGGCATGTCGCGGGCCGCTCGCGTTGGCCGGGCGAGTGGAGTACGGGTACGCGCTGGGCGCTGCGATGCGGTTGGCGCTCATGCCTGAAATGCCTCGCGCAGATGCAGAAGCGAGCCAAGCAGTGCGGCCTTGACAGTGCTCGCAGGCGTGCCGGTCGTCTCGGCGATCTCGACATGCGTGAGGCCGTCGAAGAAGGCCGCTTCGAGGGCCTTGCGTTGCCCGTCCGTCAGATGCTGAAGGGCGGCACGCGCCCTTGCGGCTAGAGCGTTGCGCCCGGCCTCGCCTGCGAGATCGGCGGGCATCGCGAGGGCGACCGGATTGATGAAGCCGGTGGAGTGCGCGCGGTGCAGCGCGTCGAGGGCACGCGCGCGCGCCTTGAGCGCGAGACCGCCGCCCAGGCCTCCGCTATCGGCGTTGAAGCTCTCGGGATTGCGCCAGAGCTGCATGAAAACCGCCTGGAGCACGTCTTCGGCCGCGGCCTCGTCTTCCAACACACGCAGCGCGATGGAATAGACGGCCTTTGAATAGCGGTCGAATAGAGTAGCCATGGACTGCTCGTCGCCCGACTGCACGAGTGCGAGCAGAAACCGGTCGTCCGCGGGGGAGGGCTGCGGGTTGTCGGCGACTGCTGTCTCACTGTCCATAAACGCACCCACAAAAAACGTGTCCGCTGGCTGTCTGGTCGGGCCGGACCGATCGCGACCAGTTTACTTTATCCTGAGTTCTGCGCGGGTCGCGCGCGCTCGAAGAGGCAGATGAAGATCAGGCTGGACAAGGCGCTGGTGGATCGCGGGTTGGCCGCATCGCGCGAGCGTGCGCAGGCGCTGATCCTGGCGGGGCGCGTGCTGGTGGCCGAGCAGCGCGTGGAGAAGCCGGGAACTCCGGTTGACGAGGGCACAGAGTTGCGCCTGCTGGGCGGCGACCTGCGCTATGTGGGCCGCGGCGGATTGAAGCTGGAAGGCGCGCTAGAACACTGGAGGATCGAGCTGGACGGGCGCGCCTGCATCGATGTGGGCGCTTCGACGGGGGGCTTTACCGACTGCATGTTGCAGCATGGCGCGGCGAGCGTGCTTGCGGTCGATACCGGCTACGGGCAGATTGCGCACAAGCTGCGCGTGGACCCGCGCGTCAGCCTGCGCGAGCGATGCAACGCGCGGCTGCTCGGTGTGGGAGAGTTGTCCGCGATCGGCGGTCGGTTGTCCGTGGAAGGGACGCGGACAAAAGCAGGTTTCTTCGCTGCGCAGCGGAATGAAAGAGAAGGGGCGCTTCGGAATGGCAAGCAAGAGCTACAGCCCGGCGACAAGCAAAGAGCGGCGATTTCATTTCTGGCGATGGATGTCTCCTTCATCTCCGCGACACTGGTGTTGCCCGCGGTGCTCGGCGCACTGGCACCGGCGGGCGAGACGTGGCATGGCGAGGCGGTGGTGCTCATCAAGCCGCAGTTCGAGGCCGGACGAGAGCACATCGGCAAGGGCGGAATCGTGCGCGAGCAGGCCGCGCGCGATGCGGCCATCGAGCGCGTGAGGCAGTGCGTTGCCGAGCTGGGCGGAGCGCAGATCGCAGTCGTCGATTCGCCCATTCATGGCATGGAGGGCAACCACGAGTACCTGCTGCACGCCTGCTTCGGCGAGGCAACAGCTTGACCTCGAACCGTAGCTTGCAATGCCATATTCAATCGCAAGCCGCGTTGCGAACTCCATTGCCTGGCCCTGAACTCCGGTCGCGCCCTACGCGATGTGAGAGGGCTGTTTGGCCGCGGCGCGCTTGGCCCTGCTGCGGCTGAGCACCGAAGTGCGCCGTGTGCGCGCTCGCTCGCTGGCGTGGTCGATCTTGTTCCAGAAGCCGATGAAGTAGTCGGCGGCGGAGATGATGGAGACGATCGTCATCCAGTAGATGGCCCAGACAGCGATCATGTGGACGGCGATGACGAAGCCGCCGCCAAATTTGGGAAACCAGATCCAGTAGTTCCAGCGGTGGGCCAGGATCGCCGCCACCACCGAAACGATTTGGATCACGGTCTTCAGTTTGCCGATCTCGGACGCGTCGATGGTGAAGCCCTCCGACGCGGCGATGGAGCGCAGGCCGCTGACCAGGAACTCGCGGCCGATGATGATGGCGGCAATCCACGGCGGCACGATGCTCGGCTCGTAGGCGACCAGAATGATGTAGGCCGCCGTCACCATCAGCTTGTCGGCCAGCGGGTCGAGCAGCATGCCCAGGGTCGTGATCTGGTTGCGCCGGCGCGCCAGGTAGCCGTCGAGTCCGTCGGTGATCGACGCGAGGATGAAGACCCCCGAGGCGATGAGCTCCTGCTCGCCGCTCATCAGGCCGTGGGCGGAGTGGTTGGCGGGGAAGGCCGGAGACAGAATCCACATCAGCAGAGGCACGGTGGCGATGCGGCTGAGCGTAATGGAGTTGGGCAGGTTCATGGGCCTTGTGTTGCCGCGCCGTGCAACGGGCGCGCGGCGGCCTGCGCGGGCAGGGTTGAGGCGGCGTCCCGGTAGACGCCGTCCAAACCATCCAGAGCCAGACACTAGCATTCTCCCACACCCGCGAGGCGAATGGCTGTGAGAACCGTCGTGGCCAGGGCGAATGCGCGGTGGGTGGGGTGGGCGGCTTGCGGGGCGGGCCTCGTGCGCGGGGGGATGGGCGTGGTAGATTTGCAGATACCCAGCAACCCTCCCGAATCCGGCCGATGCCCTTATGCCGCTCCTCTCTCGATCTATCCGGCGCTCCGTTTTCTGCCTACTTGGCATGGTCTTCGCTGCGCGGTCGGGCGCTCAGGTCGTCTCGCAGTCGGGCAATCAGTTCATCAATCAGCTCTCGCCGACATCGAGCTCGTCGGCATCGTCCACCAGCCCGGTCGCCAGCCTGCTGACCGGCAGCCTGCAGGGGAACAGCATCCCGTCGGTGGACATCCTGTATATCGATGCCTCCGTGGTGACCAAGACGGGCCCGGCCGTCCTCGTTGGAGAAGAGTTGAACGCAGGCTCAGGCAACGGTCAATTGAGCGATGCGGATTACGACCAAATCACCTTCAACGGCGCCACCAACGTCGTCGCCGCCCTGCCTGTCATCCAGGGCACCACCGATTACGCCTTCGCCATCACCGGCGTCTCCGCCAACAATCTGTGCTTCTACTCTTTCAATTCCCAAAGCAACGCCATATTGAACCAGACCGAACCCTACTCGGGCTACAGCTACAGTAGTAGCTACGTTCCCGCTCCCGACAGTGGGAGCGGTTGCACGACACTGCCCCCAGCCGCCAAGCCGCCCAACTTTACCGCCATCGCCGCGCTCACCTTGAATTTCAACTCCTCGCCACAACTCCTGGTGGAAGACAGCGCCAACAATCTCCTCTACGTCGTCGGCGTCACCGTCAGCACTGGCGCCACGGCCAGCTTAACGGTCGAATCGACCATCCCCATTGCGCCACTCGACGGGCCCGGCCCGATCTTCGCCGGCGACCTCAACGGCGACGGCAACACCGACTTCATCCTCAACGGCCAGAGCAGCCACAGCGCAACCGTCTACCTGAGCAACGGCAGTGGCGGGTTTGCTGCACCGGTCAAATACTTCAGCGGACAGGTCTACTCCATGCTGCTGCAGAACATGGGCGGCAGCGGACATTTTTACCCGAATGTCAATCCCATCCTGGACATGGTGGTGGAGGGTGGCAACGGCGGCATTGAGATATTCAAGAATAACGGCAACGGCACCTTCCAGACGACCAGCGAAGGCGGCACGGGGGCCGGCGGCAGCTCGCTCACTGGCGACGGCGGACACCTTGTCGCCATCGACTCCAACACGCTGAACATCCTGACCGCGACGCCGATCGGCCTCAGCGTTCTGACAGCGCCGGTCGGCACCCTGAACTACGCGCTGAAGGGCATCTACAACATCGGGCCCGGCCGCTCGTCCTACGCGCTGGCAGACCTCCGCGGCAACGGCTTCCCCAACGACCTTGCCGTCAACTCGCCGGAGGGCGTCGCCATCGCGCTGGGCGACGGCAACGGCGGCTACCTGACCTCGCTGGCCTACTCGGCCCTGGCCCCTGTGCTAAGCACGACCGTCAACCTCTTCCGAAACGGGCTAAGCAACCCTCACAGTTGCCTCGATGTGGTGGCGGCCATCGATTCCGCCTCCTCCGCCGTTCAGGGGCAGTTGCTGACCGGCAACGTGAGCAACGGCAACTGCGACGAGACGTTCACCACGGCCGCCAATCCTACCAACATCGTCGGCAACCCCAGCGGAGTTCCCAGCAACCTCTGGTCGAATATCCTCTCCGGCGACTTCAACAACTTCAACGCCGACAACAATCTCGACCTCGCCTACTCGCTCACCGGCCTACCGCCCCTGCCCACCACCGGAACTGGCCTCTACGTCCAGTTCGGCAATGGCAATGGAACCTTCCAGAATCCCGTTGCCGTCAGCGGTGCATCGAGTGGGAATACCCTGTACGGCGAGAGCGCGGTGGGTTACTTCGAGAGCAGCGACAACCTTGCCAACATCGCCAACGCCGACGCAAACGATGACGACACGCTGCTCAGCCAGGCCAGCGGCGGCTTCAACGTCGGGCTGAATGCACCCAGCAGCAACCCCGGCTACAACCAGGTCGCGGCGGGCTACTTCAAGTTGGCCACGGTACAGTTAGGTCACAATCAGGACCTCGTCTTCCAGCAAGGCACCAGCCTGGTTCCATTCAAGAACACCGGCGACGGCACTGGGACGAACTTCACGCAGGAGCCTGCGCTCACCGGCACTCCGGCGGCTGGCACGCACCTCGCTGTCAGCACGCTCCTGCTCACGGACATCGACGGCGACGGCAACGGCGATGTGGTCGCCATCTATCACAACTCCGACTCCACCCCGGCGAACCCCAGCGCCACCACGCCGAACTGGCTGTACATCTGGTGGGGCAACGGCGACGGCACCTTCAGCCAGACGCCATTCATCCTCCAGCTCAGCCGCAACTACTATCTGGCCGCCGTGGGCGACATGAACGGCGACGGCTATCCCGACCTTGTGCTCAGCGATGGGTATGTGGTCGGCATTCTCTACAACCAGGGCAAACTGAGCAGCCAGAACGGCCGTTTTGTGAGCGACATCCAACCCCTCAACGGAAGCTGCCCCCTGTGCGGCGGCGAGCAGCAGTTCCTGGCCGGGCAGGGCATCAATTCGCTCTCGCTGGTGAAGCTCGGCGGTGCCATCACCCCCAGCCTCATCGTCGCCAACGGCGGCGCGACGATCTCCGATCCGCTGGTGCTGGCCGCGCTTGGACAGACAAGCCTGCCCGCCAACCCGCCGGACGTGAACACCGGTGGCATCACCGTCCTCGCGAACAGAGTCATCACCGCGCCGGTGACGGGATCTCTCAGCTCGAAGCCGAGTCCGAGCAACATCGGGGCGACATTCACCATGACCGCGACCTTCAGCTCGATCGCAGGAGTTGCGGAACCCACCGGCCCGGTGCAGTTCTTCTTCAACGGAGCTCAGGTTGCAGGCTGCTCTTCTGTTGCCCTCACGCAGGGCGCAACCTACTCGACCGCGACCTGCGTCGTCCCCGTGGGAGTTACCACCGTGGGCGGCACATTCCCGATCGGCGCGGCCTACAGCGGCGACAGCAGCAACTCGCCACTCACCGTCGCCAACACACAGCCCGTCGAGGCCGACTCAACCACCACCACGCTCGACCTCTGCGTCGGCCCAACCGCGAGCTGCCGCTCCACGGGCATCATCGCCCCGCCTCCTCCGTATGTGCCCACCCTGTCGATGATCTACGGCCAGACCTTCAACGGCATCACTCAAGTCAACGCCGTCAATCCAAGTACGCTGATCGGCACCACTGTCTTGAACGACGTGTACAACGGAGTATTGCCGCCCAGACTGCTCTGCACTCTTTCGCCCTTGTCCACCACGCCTTGCCCGCCGAGCGTGGGAACGGGGACGCAGGTGGGCGTCAATGTCTTCACGTCGTCGTACGTTCCCGGAACAAACGACATCATCAATGGGCCATCGACCTCGCCTCCCGTCACCATCACCGTCACTCCCGACACGGTGAATGCGACGGTCGTCGGCACACCCAGCAGTGCGCCGGTGGGCCAGCCCGTCACCCTCACCGCGACGCTGGCCGGAGTCCACGCGCCGCTGGGTACCGCAGCCTCGCCGGTCGGCAACTATGTGCCGCCCCCTGGCCCGGTCGTCTTCATGGATGGGACCACGCCGATCGCCTGTAGCGCACCGGCGGCCCTGGTTGCCGGCGCCTCGGGCGTCAGCAGCACGGCCACCTGCACCACCTCGTCGCTTCCCGTGGGCACAGACCCGATCACGGTGACGTATGCGGGGAGCCTGGACTTCCAGCCAACGGCCTCGGCGGCATTCAACGAGACGATCGCGCCGCTGGCCGCGCCCAGCTTCACCCTCACCGTGACGCCCAACCCGGTGGTCGTAACTGTGGGCTATGGCACGCTGCTGAACGTGACGGTGACGGCGCAGAACGGCTTCAGCGAGGGCGTGAACCTGGCCTGCGGCGCCGTGCCCTCGGAGACGACCTGCACCTTTACGCAGCCGACGATCGCGGGCGGCGGCGGCCAGAGCAACCTGATTCTGGAGACGACTGCGCCGCATAACTGCGGCGCCACTCAGCCCTACTTCTTCGGTGCCAACGGCGGCGGCCCGAACCTGGCGCCGCTGGCGCTGCCCGCGCTGGCCGGCCTGTTCGCGCTCTTCATCCCCGGCAGGCGACGCTGGCTGCGCGCGCTGCTGGCGGTGGCGGTGGTCGCGGGCATCGCGCAGATCGCCGGGTGCGGCACCTGCACCGACCTGGGCACGCGCCCGAACACCTACACCATCCAGGTGATCGGCACCTCGACCGTCACCGGCGAGGTGCAGTCGCAGGCCGTCACCCTCAACGCCACGATTTAGAGATGGGTGCGCGGACCGAGGAGGATGGCGCAAGCCGGCCCGGACCTGGGGCCGTGCCTGTCGCCCGAACCTTGTAGGATAAATGCACACGGTATGCCCGCTCGAACCGCAGATTCCTCCGTCTCCGCACAGCCCTCCGCCCGCGACTTCGTCCAGTTGGGCCGCAGGCACACGCTCGTCCCGGTCTACCGAACGCTCACCGCGGACCTGGAGACGCCGGTCTCGGCGTTTCTGCGCATTGCGCGGAAGGCCAACGGCCAGCCGGAGCCGGCGGCCTTTCTGCTGGAG
>JAJZDL010000028.1 GCA_021851465.1 Acidobacteriota bacterium | reverse complement strand
CTACGCTCCAGAGGCCCTCGCCCCTGCAGTCCCCAAGAAACATCGCAGACTCACAATGGCTCCCTTTTACTCCGCCACCCTGGTCTCCTTTTAGTCCGCCCTTGACAACAGCGCATATCGTCGCCGTACAGCGCGGCCGAGGCCCAGCAGCGGGCCGTTCGGCTGTCCCGCAAGCCGCGTGTGGAACACAAGCTGGTGGTTGGCACAGCCGCCTGGAACGCCGTGGTGGAGCAGTTTGCCGCGGGTTTGTCGCCCGAGCCGGCCCGCGAACGCTCAAGCGCATGCACCCGAAGGACCCCGACCTCCACTTTTCGCACGAGACCATCTACCAGGCCATCTACGCCATGCCGCGCGGCGATCTCCGAGCCGAGGTCGTCGCTCTGCTGCGACAGACCCTGCCCATGGGAGAAGAGCTCAGCGTCCACTCCCAGAACGGTCTCGATGCCATCGCTCGGGCCCCCATCACAAGACCCCGAAAATCACTCGGATGGAAGTGCCCAGCGGATGTCTTCCTGCCCAAATTCGACTACATGACATGCTGGCACCGCACCTGCAACCCCGTTGCTCTTCATCCTTGAAACCACCGATCTTCAAATGCGTTTGCCTGGATTGGATCGGTCATGCCGGCAGGGGATCTTTCCTCTTTGCTGTATACTCGGCGCAACAGTCCTACGCCAGCATCTTCGCGAACGGAAGCACCCTACTCAACGGCAGATTCAACAATGAAGATCCTGCTCATCGACACCTGCGGCGCAACCGGCAGCGTGGCCCTGGCCGACACCGTTCGCTCGCCCGCACACATCGCCTCGGCCAGCCTTCCCGGTCGTTCAGCAGCCGAGCGGCTCCTCCCAACCATTCAGGAACTCGCGGCACGCGGCACGACCGGACTGCAACCCGGCACTGGCTTGGAGTCGTTGGACGCCGTGGCTGTCGTGCATGGCCCCGGCTCCTTTACCGGTGTGCGCGTCGGGCTGAGCGCCGCCAAGGGCCTCTGCCACGCCCTCAACCGGCCGCTGGTCGCCGTCTCGCGCCTCGCGGTGCTTGCCAGCCTCGCGAAGTCTCCCGGTTCAGCGGTCGTGCCGAACGCCGTGCTCGTCCACGCCCTCCTCGACGCTGGTCGCGGCGAGTTCTACTCCGGCATCTACCGTGACGGGGCCTGTCTCCGCGAGGTGCTGTTGACGCGCGGAGAACTCCTGTCCTCGCTCGATTACTCCCCAACGAGCGGCCCTCCACCCGGCCTCGCTGCAAGCTTCGCAGCGGCGCACACCGTTGCGGATGCCGACGCCACGGGAGGGAAAGTGCCGCAGAGTTTGCCGTTCGCTGCTTCGGCGCAGCTCGTCGTGGTCTGCGAACCGCCCCTCGCTGGATCGCTCGCCACGCTCGCTCCGCAACTCGTCGCCGAACCCACCGCGCAGGATGCCCTGCCTCTGGTCCTCGCTCGGATCCAGCAACGCACCTTCGACGACCCCGCAACCATCGACGCCAACTACCTGCGCCGCAGCGACGCCGAGATCTTCGCGCAGCCCACCGCCGCTGCAACGCAGCCGAACCCAGCCCCAGCCTGGAACGCCCGCGCAATGACGCAGCAGCACTTCCATCTGCGCCGCGCCGTGGCTGCGGACCTCGACGCAGTGCTGGCCTTGGAGCGCGCTACGGAGAACGCGCCGCACTGGCCACCCTCGGCCTACGCCGCCCTGCTCGATTCCACCGCCGCGCAGCGCTGTCTCATCGTCGCCTGCGCGCAAGGTTCGCTCCTCGGCTTCGCCGTCGGACTGCTCCATCCCACCACTGGCCATCCCGCGCCGCACGGCCCCTCGCCGCAAGACGCCACAAATCGGGTCGCACAGCTTCGCGTCGCCGAATTGGAGAGCGTCGTCGTGGCCGCCAACGCACGCCGCGCCGGAATCGCTCGCGCTCTCTGTCGCTCCGTGCTCGACTGGTGCCGTTCCCACGGCGCAACCGAGGCCGTTCTCGAAGTCCGCGCCGCCAGCGCCGCCGCAGTCGCCCTCTATACAGGGCTCGGATTCACCCTCGTCGCCCGGCGCCCGCGCTACTACCGTGACCCCGAGGACGACGCGCTCCTCCTGCGCCTTCAGGTGCCGGTCGGACCCGAAGCGCAGGATTGGCCGCAAGCAAACGGCTTCACCCATGCCGCAAAGCAGGACAATTGACAGGAGCGCGTTCTCTCCGCCGTGCGGCGATCGAGGGAACCTGAAAATGCGAACAATGAATTCGGGCCGCGACTGAATCAGTCGTTCGATTGCACCATGATTGATTGCGCCTTGGCGGCGCTACCGGTAAACTAAGCCTGGGTGGAGAGGTGGCAGAGCCCGGTTGAATGCACCTGACTCGAAATCAGACATAGTCGCAAGGCTATCGGGAGTTCGAATCTCCCCCTCTCCGCCATTTCAACCTCCCCTTCACGCAGCAATCGATGGGATGTCGCACTACCTGCAGCAGTCCTTCCGGCCCCAGCGCAGAACGCGCCGCACTCCGCTCCACAACCGCCGCAGCCACCCGCCCGCGCTCTTCTCCACCGCCTCAACCTCCGCATGGATCGCGCCCACCACGGCCGACAGCATCTGCTGTCGCGTCCATGCATTGCGCGCCGCACCGATCCCCTCCCGCCCGCTCTGCGCGGCCGCCTCCGCCCACGCGCCCGTCTCCACTGCATGGATCATCCGCGGATAGCCCTGCAGCAACCCCTCCGGCCCCAGGTTGTACGCCATATCCAGCAGCGCCATCTTCACCCCGTCGGGCAGCGTGTCGTAGCCCGCCAGGCGCGCCTGCAGCGTCGCTTCGAAGCCCGTCAGCACCGCGCGCAGCCTCTCATCGATCGCCGCCTCCGGCAGCTCCAGCGAGCCCATCGCCCGGTAGAACGACGGCAACCGGCCCATTGTCAGTGCGGAGACACGCGCAAAATCCCCCTCAATCTGCTCCGCCGTCGCCGGTACACCCACCCCACTCCCAACCGTAAACGGCAACCCGCACGCCGCCGCCGCATCCGGCAGCATCAGTCCAACCCCCACCGTCACCCGGCCCACGCTGTCGCGGTACATCCATGGCACGCACCCCTCAAACTCCTTCAACTGCGCCAGCGTCTGATCGAAGTAGCCGCTCATCCTGGCCAAAGACTAGCACGCCGCCGCCGCTCCACACGACATTGCTCCACCCAGCCGCAACCTTTTTCTCCCGGCATGGTCTATCCTTGTATGCCTGTCAGCGGAAACTCGCATCCCACTCTTTGGGGCGAGCTTCCAAAATCGCGGCCCGGCTCCACCGTACCGTTTGTCGGCTTTGCCTAACCTATTTGAAACACAGGATTTACTCATGCGCCGGATCCATCTTTCTAGGCTTCTTACCTCTGCCATATCCATCGTCTTCCTGGCCGCACTTACCGTTCCGACCGTCTCGGCTGCGGCCCAGAACGCGATCCCCGACCGCATCAATACCGCCGTCTCCGACCGCAGCTCGGTCGCCATTCCCAATTCGGTATCGCCCATGGCCCGCACGGCCACCGATCTCGGCCCCGCGCCCGCCAACACCAGGCTCACCGGCCTGTCCCTCCGCTTCACCCCCAGCGCCGCCCAGCAGGCCGCGCTCGACCAGTTGCTCGCCAGCCAGCAGGATCCCGCCTCGCCGCTCTATCGCCATTGGCTCACGCCGCAGCAGTATGCCGCGCAGTTCGGCCTCTCCAGCGCCGACCTCGCCAAGGTCACCGTCTGGCTCACTGGCCAAGGCCTCACCGTCACCGGCGTCGCCCAGGGTGGCAGCTTTGTCACCTTCAATGGCACCATCGCACAGGCCCAGCACGCATTCTCCACCAGCATCCACTCCCTCTCGCTGAACGGCCAGTCTCACTTCGCCAACGTCACCAACCTCAACGTTCCCAGCGCCCTCTCCGGCGTCGTCGGCGACGTCACCGGGCTGAACGACTTCCACCCCAGTCCACGCGTCCACACCTCCGTCGTAAACCCCAAATTCACCTCCTCCATCACCGGCAACCACTACCTCGCTCCCGGCGACATCTACGTCATCTACAACATGGAGCCGCTGCTCTCCAACTCCGTCAACGGAGCCGGCATCAAAATTGCCGTCACCGGTCAGGTGGACATCGAGACCCCCGACATCGTCTCCTTTCGCAGCGCCGCAGGCCTCAGCACCGCCAACATTCCAACCACCGTCTCTGAGGGTGGAGATCCCGGAACCGCCAACAACTGCACCCCCTCCACCTCCAGCAGTTGCTCTTCGCCGAACGTCCTCGACCTGCAAGAGTCCACCATCGACGTCGAGTGGTCCGGCGCAATCGCCCCAGCCGCCAACATCCTCTTCGTCAACGGCCCCGATGTCTTTCTGAACGCCATGACCCAGGCCGTCGACCAGGACCTCGCTCCCATCGTCACCACAAGCTACGGCAACTGCGAGGCCGCCTGGGGATCGTCCGACCTCAACACCTTCAATCAGCTCTTCAAAGAGGCCAACGCGCAGGGACAGACCATCCTCACTCCGGCCGGAGACCTGGGAGCTACCGACTGCGAGGTCAATACAGAGGCATACGCCATCGAGGGCCTCGCCGTCGACTTCCCCGGCAGCTCTCCCTATGCCACCTCTCTCGGCGGAACCATGTTCACCGAGGGCAACGCAACCGGAGGCACCCCGTACTGGCTCAGCTCAGACACCACCTTCAGCGCCGGTGCCGCCGTCCCCGCCGCCGATGTCTCTGCCATTCAGTACATCCCCGAGGCGGCCTGGAACGATGTCGGCTACGACGGCTTCGGCGGCGGCGGCGGCGGGGCCAGCGCCTTCTTCGCCAAGCCCGCATGGCAGGTCGAGACCGGCGCGTCCGGCATGACCACCCAGGTCCCACCCGACGCCGCACGCGACGTCCCAGACATCGCCCTCAACGCCTCCGATTACCACGACTCCTACCTCTTCTGTGTCCAAGGATCCTGCGTCAACGGCTTCCGCGACTCGAACCAGAACCTCAACGTCGCTGGCGGAACCTCGCTCGACTCCCAGGTCTTCAGCGGAATGCTCGCCCTCGTCGAGCAGAAGAACAACATCGCGAAGGGCCTCGGCAACATCAACCCAACCCTCTACGCCCTCGGCAACACCGTCGCCTACTACAACCCCACCTCCAGCAGCGTCTTCCACGATGTCACCTCTGGCAGCAACGCCATGCCCTGCACCGAAGGATCGGTGGACTGCCCCACCGGAGGCTCCATCGGATACAACGCAGGCACCGGCTTCGATCTCGCCACCGGCTGGGGCAGCGTCGATGTCGACAACCTGGCCAACGCCTGGAACTTGGTCACCCCCGAGGGCGTCGGCTCGCTCGGCCCCAACCTCTCGGCCACCAACCTCTCCGCTTCGACTACCAGCGCCGTCGTCACTCCCTCCGCGCCGGTCACCGTCACCCTCACCGCCACGGTATCCGGCTCTGCCGCCACACCCACCGGCTCCGTACAGTTCCTGGTCAATAACGTCGCCGCGGCCGGAACCAGCCTGGTCGCGCTCGTCCCCGCCTCCGCCGGTACCGCCACCGCTACCTACCAGTTCACCGCCAGTTGTTCCACCCTCGGCTCCCAGAACATCTCCGCCTCCTACGCCGGCGACACAAACTACCAGGGATCGATCGGCCCGGCACTGTCCTCCAGCGGCGCGGGGACGGCATCCAGCGGGGCCACCCTCACCAGTCCCCTGATCGTCATGGTCAGCGGGGCCACATGCTCCAACTTCTCACTCACCGCTCCCACCGCCTCCTTCAATGTCGCCGCTGGCGGCACGGTCCCGCCCGCCACCATCACCGTCGCGCCCGCCAACGGCTTCACCGGAACCGTGGTCTTCTCTGCAACAGTCGCCAGCACCTCCGGCTACATCCCGACGCTTAACTTCAACCCCCCGTCGGTCAACGTCGTCTCCTCCACTCCGGTCTCAACCACGCTCACACTCGTCGGCATCGTGGCCGGCCTGCATCTGCCCGCCGCGCCGGGCAAGACCGCCCCGGCAACCCTGTTGGCGCAACAGGCCCCAACCCGCTCCCTGCCCTGGTCCGTCGCCGGTTCCGGCGTCGCCCTCGCTTCCCTGCTCCTGCTCGTTCTGCCCCGCAGGCGCCGCCTCGGCGGCCTTCTGCTGCTGGCCCTATCGGTCGCGCTCGCCGTCGGAGTCTCCGGTTGCGGCGCAAGCAGCCAGCCCCCGCCGCCCTCATCCAGCGGAACCACCACCAACAACAACGGCAACCCGTATGCGGGCACCTACACCGTAACCGTCACCGGAACCTACACCGGATCGCCCAGCCTCCCACCCCAGTCCACCACCCTCACCTACCAGGTCAACTGAAGTTCATCGACAACGCGTCTGTCCGGCTCATGCGCCTCCTCTGCGAATAAGCGGGGCGCGCAACGCAAATCCGGCGCGCAATGATTCCACGCGAAACGAGGGCCCGGAGGCCCTCGTTTCGCGTTCTCGCATCTCCCACGAGAGCATCGACGAAATGCCAATGCCTTGTCATTCTGAGCGATGCGAAGAATCCCCGCATCCGCCGGGAGCGCGTGCTTCTACCCCATAGCGAGAGATCGCATCACCCGGTTCCGTGCAGTGCATCTCACTGCTTCGCCACCGATGTAGCGGCGGGTGCCGCTGGCGCATTGGGCCGCGCAGGCCGTGGTGGTCGCGGAGGCAGCGTGATCCCCTCATCCTTCGCCACCTTCTCGATCATCCCCAGATGGTCGTGCATCGCATGCATGGAGTTGACCACCGCCGTCGCTAAATCGGGGTTCGACGCCGACGACGCTTCCATGTAAAACTCGTGCAGCTTCTTCCAGTGCGCCTTCAGGATGTATGTCAGGTACTCCGTGTCGAAGTCCTTGCCCGAGAGGCCGTTCAGCTTGTCGTACTCCGCCTGGTCGTCCTTGCCCATCTTCCCCGGCAACGCCACGCCCAGTGAGTCGGCAATCGTGCCCATGTTTTGGTTGAACGCTGTGTGGTCGGCGACGACCTGTTGTGCGAAGTCCTTCACCTCAGGCCCGCCCTTCTGCATCGCGAGATCGCCCATCTTCACGTCCGCGATGCCCTCCTCGGTCGCCGTGCGCAGAAACTGGCGATCCAGCAACTCCCGCCCTGAGAGTCCCGGCGCGCCCAGCGACTCCCGCATCGAACTCGAAGTCTGCGACTGCCCCTGATTCAACCCATTCGGCCCGATCGGTGGCGGTGCCGGCTGCCCGATCGACGGCGAAGACGGGTTTTGGTCCATCTGCGCCGCCAGCAGCAACGGTTGCAACACCATCGAAACTCCAACAACTGCGATCCATCCATTCCGTCTCATGGTGAACCTCCTCTCTAACTCGTCCTTCGCAACCGGCAATTTCTATGGCCTCGCTTGGAGCGTTATCCTATCCCTATACACTCTGTAGTGGCAACCTCCATCTTCCATCGCACGGCACCAAATCGTTCAACCACGGAATCCACCAGGAGTGTCCCCAGCAATGTCCCGCGACAGCGCCTCCAACCCATCGACCCCGCCCGCACAGCCCCCCATCGCCCGCCGCGATCCCACATCCACCACGCTGCACGGTGCCACTCTCCACGACGACTTCCGCTGGATGCGCGACAAGTCCTCGCCCGAGCTCCTCGCCTATCTCCACGCCGAGAATGCATACACCGCCTCCGTCATGGCCCCCACCGAGGACCTCCAGAGCACGCTCTACCATGAGATGCTATCCCACATCCAGGAGACGGACGAATCCGTCCCTTACCGCCTCGGAGACTGGTTCTACTCCACGCGCACCGTTCAGGGTAGCCAATACCCCATCCACTGCCGCCGCGCCGCCGCAAACACCGACCTCAACGCCCCCTTCGACCCCACCCAGCCCGAACACGTCATCCTCGATGTAAACCGGCTCGCCGAAGGCAAGCCGTTCATGGCAGTCGGCGATCTCGCCGTCAGCCCGGACGGCTCCCTCCTCGCCTACTCCACAGACCCCACCGGCTTCCGCCAGTACACCCTTCACATCCGCAACCTGCAAACCGGCGCCGACCTTCCAGACGCCGCCCAGCGCGTCGGCTCCATCGCCTGGGCCGCCGACTCCCGGACCCTCTTCTACTCCACCGAGGACGAGACCACCAAGCGCCACGACCGCATCTTCCGCCACACCCTCGGCGCGCCCGTCGCCGAAGACGCGCTCATCCTCCACGAACAGGACGAACGCTTCAACCTCGGCGTTGGCCGCACCCGCGATGGCAACTACATCCTCATCGAATCCGCCAGCCACACCGCCAACGAGTTTCGCTTCCTCCCCGCCGACGACCCCACCGGCGGCCTCCGCCTCATCGCCCCACGCAAGGACGACCAGGAGTACTACCCAGACCACCGCCTCTCGCCCCACTCCGGTGGCCTCTTCTACATCCGCACCAACGATTCCGGCAAGAACTTCCGCGTCGTCTCCGCGCCCGCCGACGCGCCCGGCCGCGAGCACTGGCGCGAACTCATCCCCCTCGATCCAGACCACCCCCTCGAAGACTTCGACCTCTTCCACTCCTTTGCCGTCGCCACCCGCCGCAAGCTCGGCCTGCCCACCCTCGAAGTCCTCCGCTTCAACTCCGACGACACCCTCGCCGCCCCCGTCCCTATCGCCTTCCCCGAACCCACCTACTCCGCCGCCCCTCACGTCAACCGCATCTTCTCCACCGACGTCTTCCGCTACAGCTACCAGTCCCTCGTCTCCCCGCCCTCGGTCTACGAGTACAACGTCGCGCGCGCCCACGCGCCTGTCCCCATCGGCCACTCCACGCTGCTCAAGCAGCAGGCAGTCCCCGGCGGCTTCGACCCCGCCCGCTACGCCTCCGAGCGCCTCTGGATCGACGCCCCCGACGGAACCAAAGTTCCCGTCTCCATCGTCTACCGCCGCGACCTCTTCCACCGCGACGCCGCCAACCCGCTCTACGTCTACGGCTATGGCTCCTATGGATACCCGCTCCCCGTCGGCTTCTCGCCCACGCGCCTCTCCCTGCTCGACCGCGGCGTCGTCATGGCCTACGCCCACATCCGCGGCGGCGGCGAGCTCGGCGACGCTTGGCACGACGCCGGAAAGATGTCCCTCAAGATGGCCACCTTCACCGACTTCATCGCCGCCACCGAACAGCTCGTCGCCCAGCGTTACGGCGACCCCACCCGCGTCGCCATCGAGGGAGGCAGCGCCGGTGGCCTCCTTCTGGGAGCGGTCGTCAACCTCGCCGCAGCCGCCAACAAGCCCCACCTCTTTCGAGTCGTCCTCTCCCACGTCCCCTTCGTCGATGTAATGAACACCATGCTCGACGCCTCCCTCCCGCTCACCGTCGCCGAGTACGAGGAGTGGGGCAACCCAAACGAACCCGACTCATTCGCAACCATGCTCGCCTACTCCCCCTACGACAACCTCGATTGCCTCAAGGACAAGCCCACCCCCGCCATGCTCGTCAAAACCAGCCTCAACGACTCCCAGGTCATGTATTGGGAGCCTGCAAAGTACGTCGCCAAGCTGCGCACCCTCAAACGCGACGCCACCCCGCTCCTCCTCCACATCAATATGGACGCGGGCCACGGCGGGGCCTCGGGCCGCTACGACTACCTCAAGGAGATCGCCTTCGACTACGCCTTCCTCCTCACCCAACTCGCCCTCCCCGCAGGCTGAAGGCCCACCCTACGCCAACCGCATCGTCATATAGGATCGCCATCAATTGGCGACGACTATAAAATCTGTCATTCTGCCCGCACCGCACACATCAAATCTGTCATTCTGAGCGCCACCTTCTTTACAAATTGTCATTCTGAGCGCAGCGAAGAATCCCCGCATTTTGTTCGACCCGCAACACTCTACACCATCGGTGAAACCGCCCTGGGATCGATGGAGCCTCACAGAATCTCTGCCGCCAGCAGCTCCTTCAACGTCTCCCGCCGCCGGATCAGCCTGGTTTCCACCCCATCCACCAGGACCTCCGCCGCCCGCGCGCGCGTGTTGTAGTTCGAGGCCTGGCTCATCCCGTACGCACCCGCGTCCAGCACCAGCACCAGCTCGCCCGCCTTCAACCGCGGCATCCTGCGGTCGCGCGCAAAAAAATCGCCCGACTCGCACACTGGCCCCACCACATCCACCGGCACGCTCGCCCCGCGCCCCTGCTTCACCGGCAGGATCTCATGGTGCGCCTGGTACAGCGCCGGGCGGATCAGGTCGTTCATCGCCGCATCGGCAATCGCGAATGTCTTCGTCCCGTTCTTCTTCACCGCCAGGACCCGCGTCAACAGCCCGCCGGCCTGCGCCACGATGAACCGCCCCGGCTCCACCAGCAAGTGCACCGCGCCCAGCCCTGCCGCCGCCTCTCCCAGTGCCGCCGCGTACTCCGCAACCGTACGCGCAGCGTCGAACGCCGGCTTCGCCGGCGGATCGTTGTAGTCGATGCCCAGCCCGCCGCCTGCATCCACATATCGTATCCGGTGCCCGTCTTCGCGCAGTTCGCCAACCAACCCGGCCACCCGTTCCAGCGCCGCGGCAAACGGCCCCACCGCCCGGATCTGCGAGCCGATGTGGACGCTCACCCCCGCCGCGTCCAGCCAGCGAGAGCGCGCCGCCCTGCGATAGATCGCGCGGGCCAGCCCAATCTCCACGCCGAACTTGTGCTCGCGCAGCCCGGTCGAGATGTAAGGGTGCGTCTCCGCAAATACGTCCGGGTTCACCCGCAACGCGAACCGCGCTCGCGCGCCCAGCACCTCCGCCCGGGCCGCCAGCAGCCCAAGCTCCGCCTCCGACTCCACGTTGAACAGCAGGATCCCCGCCTTCAACGCCGCATCGATCTCCCACGCCTGCTTGCCCACGCCGGAAAAAACCACCCGCCCCAGCGCCCGCTTGCTCGCGCGCCGAACCCGCTCCAGCTCGCCGCCGCTGACAATGTCGAACCCCGCGCCCAACTCCGCCAGCATCCGCAGGATCGCCAGCGAAGAGTTCGCCTTCACCGCATAGCAGACCGTGTGCGCCCGCCCCGCAAAGGCCCTCTGGAACAATCCAAACCGATAGCGAACCTGCTCCGCCGAGTACACATACAGCGGCGTGCCATGTTGCTCCGCAAGCGCCTCCAGCGAGGCCCCATCGCAGCACAACTCGCGCCCGCGATACTGGAACGGCCGCGCAGCCGCTGCACGCCCCGCGCCGCCTCTGCCTGCGCTCCTCCGCCCGCGATCGCTCAAATCCCGTTCCCCGCGCCGCTCTCAGGCAGTTCGTACGGCGCCTCGGGAATCACGATCCACGCAATGATGTATGCCAGCACGCCAGTCCCTGCGAACAACACGCACAACACCCACAGCAGCCGCACCGTCACCACATCCCATCCGTAGTGCAACGCCAGGCCGGAGCACACTCCTCCGATCGCGCGCGGAGAGCGCGGCCGCGCGAGCTGTCCGAAGATCGGCCCGCGGCCATAGGCCATCGGTTGCACCGCCGCGCCGCACGCGGGGCAGAACCGCGCCGCCGCGTCCATCTGTCTTCCGCAATGGGAGCAATACATCGAACGCCTCCGAAAACTCTGCGCCGGAAAGTTCCTATTTTGCCATACTCCGCGCTCTCTTTTCACTCTACACAACGCGCGCTCGGCCTTCGCGGCCCCATAATGGCCGTCGCGCGTCTACCGCCCTGCATACGGGGCCTTCAGCAACCGCCGCGCTGCATCCGCCTGCGACTGGTCTCCGCCGCCCGACGACGCCATCTGGTACAGCCGCACCGCCATCGCCCGCTGGTGCAGCAGGTCGTACATCTCGCCCGCATTCAACTGCGCGCGCTTGCGCAGCCAGTCGCTGCACTCCGGCTGCTCGGCGGCCTTCAGGTAGTTCCCCGCTGCATCCGCAATATCGTTCTGCCCGCGCTCGGTGTCCGCCAACCCGAAGTAGGCCAACTGCAACCGCGCATCGATAAAGTAACCTCGCTTGTCCGCATCCGCCAGAACCTCCTTGTACAGTGCGATCGCGCCCGGCCCGTTGCCCTCGTCCTTGGCCAGGTTCGCCTCCTCCAATCGGAAGAGGTAGTTGTGCGGAAACTGCTGCGCCAGCCCGCGCTGCTCCGCCAACGCCTCCGCATAACGCCCGTCGTGGCGAAGGAACAGAGACAGCACCGTGCGCGACTCTACAGACGTCACCACGCCATGCTCCGCGCTCTCGCGCAGCAGCGCCAGCCCGCGCTCCTTGTTTCCGCCCACGCCCACAATCCCCACGATCAGGCGCACCCAGCGCGGCAGGCTCGCCACCGCAAACTGTTGGATGCCGATCGCCATCTCCGCGTCCGCATATTCGGGGTCGATCTTCAGCACCGCTTCCGAGTCGTTCCGCGAGGCATATCCCTGCCGCGCCGCCGCCACAAAGCTGTGGTCCACCAGCGTGATGAACACCGCATGAATGCCGCGCGCATACCCCCGCGCAAAGTATGCGTTCTTGTTCGTCGCATCCGCACGGATCTCATCGTCCGAAAGCTGGATCGCCGTGTCCGTCAGCCACTCGATGCGCTGCCGCGTCTCATTCGGCACAGGCACATTGCGCTTCGAGGTCAGGAAGCTGTCGTGCGCGTAATAGGTCGTGTCCAGCAGGTCCTGGTGGTACAGTTCGCGGAAGACCGTCGTCATCAGCACATAGCCGTATGCCATCGGGTCCTGCGGGTGCTCCTTCAGGACCGTATCGAAGCGCGCCAACGCCCCGTCGTAATCCAGGTTGTAGATGTGCTTGTACGCCTCGCGCACCGTAGGGTTGAAGTTCAGCGGATCGCTGTGCAGCGCGGCATCGGGCCTCTCCTGCGGCTGCGCTGCTCGCGCCGCAACCGCTCCGGCAAACAGCATCAGAGCAAGCGCTGCGCAGGCCAGCCCTCCGCCAAAGCCGCAGGCGCGGCGTCTATGGCTTCCGTTCACCGGATTTGCACACACCGGCTGCGCGGTGGGAGTGCAGGCTCCTGCGGAACCGGTAGAAGCGGCGTTCGCAGATGTTGCAGCGCAACGGCACCAGGCCGATGCCGCGCAACACAATGTCGTACAGTCGGCGATGCGACCTCCGTATATCGCGCTCATTGCACTTTGGACACTTAATGGCCATGGATGACAGTCTCCTGAAGACCCAGGGTTCAGCAATACAGTTGTTGCAATATGGCTTGCACCGCATCGCGACAGACGATCGATGCCCTCCCCAAAGCGTCTGTGCGCCAACGGAGGATACCAATATGATCCTCCAGTCAAATCGAATCTGCAATCCAGAGGGGTCTTTCAGGTACAGTGCAAGTGTGCCCTCCGGCCAGTTCTTGCCGTCGCGCGGCACACTCTCCAACACCGGAATCGGCCCGCTTATGACCCGTTTTGAACTGCTGCACCTGCTCATCGCACAGGCCCACACCAACGGCTTCGACTTTCGCAAGTGGTACACCGCCCGCCTCGGCCTGCCCTGGGAGTCCTCCCGTCAGTCGGTCGAAACCCTCTGCGCCGAGCGCCGCTACTACGCTCTGCTCTTCGCACACGAGTTTGCCTCCAGCTTCTGGAAGGACGGCGAACGCATCACCTTTCAAGTGCCCACGCAGACCTTCACCCGCCGCTCGCGCGATGGCACCATCGCAACCGTCAGCCGCAAGGCATACACCCGCCGCAGCGCCCGCCCAGACGCATGGCGCTACCACCTGCGCGAGATGGCCCTCGCCGAGGAGCCGCTGCGCTACATGCGCAAATACCTCAACGTCGATGAAGATCTCAACCCAGGCGACGAAGACCAGCCAACCTCCGCCGCCGATCGGCAGCCGCCTCCGAAGCCATTCGAGAGGCCAACTTCCGGCCGCATTGCCCTCGTGCGCAACCGCCTCACCTGACGCTCAACTTCGCACCGAATATCGGCGTCGCATACGAATGGCGTCATTCTGAAGAGAACGCTGGCGTTGCCCACAAATGAGGGTCGCCTCCTCCTCCGCTTACTAGGAGCCTTGTTCTAACGACGCCTCGCGACCCAGGTTGCCTGCCGCAAACGAGGAGCGGCCTAGGAGGAAGGTGAGCACGAGATTGACAGCGAAGAGTAGCACCGCGCTCAACTCCAACATGCCGGAGACGGGCAGCACCTTCCATGCGCCGAAGAGCAGGCCCTCATAAGCCAGCGGCTCGGAAGTGACGCGCAGCAGGCAACCCGACAGCAGCAACAGCAGACAGAGGAACATGAGTCGCTTGCTGTAGATGCTGTAAACGCCGGCGAAATGAGGAAGAATTCGCGGCCCAATCGCGAAGACCATCGTGCCGGCAAAGCCAACTGTGAGTGCATGGCGAGACGCACCCCAGATGCCGCCGTGCCGGTCGGCGAGCACGGCCCAGATGCTCATGGCTCCGGCGATCGCCAGCCACGCATACGCGATACGAACAAACGTCGGGAAGCTGGGATGAATGCCGAGAACTTTCGCCTGTCCATAAGGGCGTTGCGTGAGGTGCAGCGCAAAACCAATGGCGACTGCACTCGAAGCAAGCAGGATCGTCGAAAAAATAACCCGACCTGTTACTCCTCCGAAAACACCGGACGCATCCAGACACAACGCGAGGCGAAAGAGGCGAGCATCGGGTTTGGCGATGGCCAGGAACGAGTGCAGCCAACGTGCGGAGAAACCCCACACGACCGGCACCATAAATCCCCAGGTCAGCAGCACAAGATACTTCTGGTCGAGCAAGTACGGAAACGCACGGGGACCGCCGTGCGCTGCCAGGTAAACGCACTCGACAAAATTAAACAGGATAGCCGCCGCAAGTCCCACCGTTCCCAGCAGCACAGAGACCATCCAGAGTTCCATCGAAGGCCGGCCGCGCTCTCCCGGTGTCCCTTCAGGCAGCTTGTGCCGCGAGGCCGCCAAGAGAAACAGCAGCACTGCGACCAATTCAAATCCCGCGGACATCGGAAAGAGTGCGCGCCAATGCCAGCCATAGATGTTCGCTACCCAGCGCATCACGACGCCCGCAGTCCACAGCAGGCAGCATGTGAGAGGAAGGCGGAGCGCCGACCGGCCGCGCACGGGCTGCGAATAGAATCCGATGCCAAGGATGAAGCTGCCGATCCATCCGAACGCCTGCGCGTGGCCATGGCCTTGAATCCATGCCGCTGGAACTGTTCCGAGCCCATGGTGCGTTGCGATGGCCATCAGGTTGGAGAAGCCTAGCAATGTGCCGGGGAGCGCCATAAAGAAGATGCCACTCATAATCCAGGCGCGAAGCATCAGGCTCTTCTGCCGTTCGCGAGTGACCATGGCCAGCGCAAAACTATTTGCGTCGTTACTCATGACCGCCTCCACACCCAACCTTAGCCTGCTTCCATCGCTGCCGCAGTAACTTATGTCACTGCGTGATGTCGCCGTGTGCGTTCTCATCGTTTTATGAACCCGCTGATCCAGGCCATCGACTTCAACGAACGTCCATTCATAGCAATCTGGGAGATGACGCAAGCCTGCGACCTGGCATGTGTCCATTGCCGCGCCTCTGCTCAACCGGATCGACACCCCATGGAACTCAGCACCGAGGAGGGAAAGCGGTTGATCGACCAGATCGCGGCTTTGAAGGTTCCCGTGTTTGTGCTCACGGGCGGCGACCCGCTCAAGCGGCCTGACCTGTTCGATCTGATTCGTCACGCCTGCACTGTGGGAGTGCGCGTCTCGCTCACACCAAGCGCAACTCCGCTGCTTACGAAAGATAGGGTGGTTCGCCTGAAGAATGCCGGCCTTGCGCGGCTGGCCATAAGCATGGATGGGGCCTGTGCCGAAACGCACGACAGCTTTCGGGGAATGCCCGGCTCGTTTGCACGCACGCTGGATGCGGTTCGCTGGGCCAACGACATTGGACTCCCGGTGCAGATCAACACCACCTTCAGCCGCCGCAATATCGCGGAGATCGACGAGATGGTTGCACTCCTGGAGGGCCTCAACATCACGCTATGGAGTGTCTTCTTCCTGGTTCCCACTGGCCGTGGAAAGCTCAATGACCTGCTAAACGCCGATGAATTCGAACATGCCTTCGCAACCATCTATGCGCTCTCTAAGATAGCTGGCTTCGACATTAAGACGACTGAGGCGCAGCACTATCGCCGCTATCTTTTACAGCAGCGAGTTGCCGAGCGCAAGGCCGGCGCTGGAGTCCCTGCAACGCCGGAGAAGACCGCTGACGCGATTGGCCGTGCGCCGCGCGGCCTCAATGACGGAAAGGGGTTCGTCTTCATCTCGCACACCGGAGATGTCTTCCCAAGCGGCTTCCTGCCTCTCTCGGCAGGTAATGTCCGACAGCAGGCCCTCGCGTCCATCTACCGCACGGCGCCGCTTTTCGTAAGTTTGCGCGACACCTCGATGCTGGAAGGAAAATGTGGCGCATGCGAGTTCAAGGAGATCTGCGGCGGGTCACGGGCTCGCGCCTACGCGCTGACGGGAAATCCCAACGGGGAAGAACCGTGCTGTTCCTATGTTCCCAAGGGCTATGTTCCGCCGTTGCCAACTCTCAAACAGGCCTCAACGCTCCACGTGCTCCAAGGAAGATGACAGTGGTGTCCCAACAAAGGTGGCCGCACGAAGTCGCACGTGCATGAACGACAATCGAGGAGAGAGGTGAACGATGGCCATACAGATCGGCGCGAAACCGGACAGTGGATTCAGTGATCCGATCGGGATGCTCAAAGACTGCCACCGGAGGATAGAACACTTCCTCAGCATCCTCTGCCTGGTTGCGGCACTGCCGGGCGATCGCAGCCTCAACGAAGAAGAACGCTCTGCCGTGAAAGCTGCACTCCAGTACTTTCACACCGGGGGTGAACGCCATGCGGCAGATGAAGAGGAGTCGCTCTTCCCCCGCCTGTGCAGTGTTTCCGGGAAGAGTGGCTTACAGGTCATCGAGCGTCTTGAGCGCGACCACGCCCAGGCTGCCGAACTTCATGAGTCCGTCGATTGGCTTTATACCGCCTGGATCTCAGACGGAGTTCTGGAACCCGAAGAACATCGGCGACTGGTCTCGCATACTGCCAATCTCAAGCAGCTATATAAAGACCACATTGAGATTGAGGAGTCCATTGTCTTCCCTCGCGCCGCGGAGATATTGGACAGTCAAACCATCGCCGCCATTGGCTCTGAATTCAATGCCCGTCGGAGATGACCTCTTCGTGCTGTTGTATCCTGTCCCGTGCGATTTGCGCGGCAGCGATGCTTCCTTGTTCAAGGCTCGATCGGAAGGCTTGCGAAGAATGCGGTTGCCCTCGACCGAACTTGTTCTGGCGATCCACCTTCATGGCAGATGCACAGTACTGAGGTGCTAACGCCGCAAGGCATTGGAGTTCAGGTTCTCTCTTCCATCCACTGCCGTCCCAATGTCGTCGTCGAACTCTGCTATCATCGACCCGTCTTCGCGCGGACTGGATCCTCGTCGAAGCGTCCTGCCCCAGCCGTTCGCGGCCTGTACGATGCAGGGAGAAGGGAGTGGTCTGCCATGGGTGCAACAGTCGCAACAATCAGGCGCTACAAGATGCTGATCGACGGTGAATTCGTGCCGTCCTCCAAATTCATTCCCGTCGTAAACCCTGCAACCGAGGAAGTAATTGCCGAAGTCCCATCCGGCACCGCGGAGGACGTGGATCGAGCCGTGTGTGCCGCCGAAGTCGCGCAAAAGAGTTGGGCCGCGCTGCCCGCAATCCGTCGAGCAGGACACCTGCGAGAGATCGCAACGCTCCTCCGCGCCAATCGCGACGCACTGGCCCGCGTCATCACCGAAGAGCAGGGAAAAATCCTCTCCCTCGCGCAGGTCGAGGTGGACTTCTCCGCCGACTACCTCGACTACATGGCCGAGTTTGCCCGTCGCTACGAGGGCGAGATCGTCCCCAGCGACCGCCCAGGCGAAAACATCCTGCTCTACAAGATGCCCATCGGCGTCGTCGCTGGCATCCTGCCCTGGAACTTCCCCTTCTTCCTCATC
>JAJZDL010000249.1 GCA_021851465.1 Acidobacteriota bacterium | reverse complement strand
GTCTCTATCGCCAGCGCCACGCGCAGCATGGTCTCCTCGTCGAAGTGCTTGCCCATGATCTGCACGCCGATGGGAAGGCCACTGGCGGTTGCGCCGCAGGGAACGCTGATGCCGCAGATGCCTGCCAGGCTCGCCGCCACCGTGCAGATGTCTTCGAGGTACATCTGCACCGGGTCGTCGGTCTTGTCGCCGAGCCTGAACGCGGGTGTCGGGGTCACTGGCGCGACGATGGCGTCCACCTGCGCGAACGAGGCCAGGAAGTCGCGCGTAAGCAGCGTGCGCACCTGCTGCGCCTTCAGGTAGTACGCATCGTAATAGCCTGCGCTCAGCGCGTAGGTGCCCAGCAGGATGCGGCGTTTGACCTCCGCGCCGAAGCCGCGGTCGCGCGTCTCGCGGTACATCGCCGAGAGCGTCTTCACCCCATCGGCGCGCAGGCCGAAGCGCACGCCATCGAAGCGGGACAGGTTGGCCGAGGCCTCCGCCGTCGCGACCACATAGTAGGTCGGGATCGCGTACTTGGTATGCGGCAGCGCGATCGTCTTCACCGTGCAACCCGCGGCGCGCAGCCCATCCAGTGCGCGCTCGATGGCCGCGCGCACCTCCGGGTCGAGTCCCGCGCCGAAGTACTCCGCCGGAACTCCGATGCGCAGGCCATCGACGGGCCTCGCCAGCGCGCCAACGTAGTCGCCCACCGGACGGTCGGAGCAGGTCGCGTCCATTGCGTCCTTGCCGGCCAACACTTGCAGCATCGTTGCTGCGTCGCGCACATTGGTCGTGAGCGGCCCCACGCGGTCCAGCGACGACGCAAACGCGATGAGCCCGTAGCGCGAGACGCGGCCGTAGGTTGGCAGCACGCCGACAACGCCGCAGAAGGCCGCGGGCTGGCGGACCGATCCGCCGGTGTCCGTGCCCAGCGAGGCCACGCAGAAGCCTGCCGCGACCGCCGCCGCCGATCCGCCGCTCGACCCGCCCGGAACGCGATCCAGCGCTCGCGGGTTGCGCACCACTCCGTATGCCGAGTTCTCATTCGACGATCCCATGGCGAACTCGTCGCAGTTCAGCTTGCCCAGCAACACCGCACCCGCGGCTTCCAGCCTGCGCACCGCAGTCGCATCGTACGGCGGCATGTAGCCTTCGAGAATCTTCGAGCCCGCGGTCGCCGGCGAACCCGTCATCGTCAGTACATCCTTAATGCCCACGGGAACGCCTGCCAGCGGTGGCAGGGCCTCGCCCTTTGCCGCCAGCGCATCGACCTTTGCCGCCTGCGCCATCGCCCGCTCGCGGCCCAACGCCAGAAAACTGTTGATCCCCTTGCCGTCCGGCCCGTCTTCCGCAGCGATCCGCGCGTAGTGCTCTTCGGCCACGGAGATCGCCGTCTTCGTTCCACTCGCAACCGCCGCGCGCACGCTGTCGATCGTCATCCCGTCCAAACCCATCGCACCCTCGAAGTTATCTCTCAATCACCTTGGGAACCTTGAAGAAGCGTCCGTCGCTCTCCGGCGCCGCCGCCATCGCCGCCGCGCGGCCCAGCGAGGGACGCACAGCATCCACGCGCAGGTTTGCTCCGGTCGATTCAATCTCCGCTCCCAGCATCTCGCCGACCTGGGCCATGGCAGGCACGCCCGCCGTGTCCAGCTCATTCAACTGCGCGATGTGGTCCAGGATCGCGTTCAGGTCGCGCTGCATCCGCGGCACCTCCTCGGCGGTCAGCTCCAGGTTTGCCAACTCCGCCACACGCAGCACCTCGTCCATGGTTACGCCCGCACTCTCAGCCATCTCGATCGTCCTTTGTTCGTCAATCCGCAGCGCAGCGGAGCGATCCGCATTTTCTTCCGTTCCTGCCAACGCTTATAGCATTTTTACCAATGGCGTAGAGTGCCGGCCCTCAAACAAGATGCGGGGACTCTTCACTGCGTTCAGAACGACAATTCATTTTTCTCGATAACAATAGCGAAGATACTTAGTGCTTCTTCAGTTCAAAGTGTATCGCGGAGACTGGCAGGCCGGCGATGCGGGCCAACTCGCGCTCCAGCACTCCGCTCAGTGCGGTCATCTGCCGCAGCCACACCGCGTCGCACACCTCGACGCTCACCACGCCCGCCGTGTAGCCCACCACGGCGCCGTGCTCCGCCATCGCGCGCCCACAGGCCACCGTCCACGCCGCCGCCAGCCGATCCACCTCGCCAACGCCGCGCAGGCTGCGTCGCAGGCTGCCGCGCAACAGGTCCCTCATCGCCTCCATGCCGCACCGCCGTTACTTCTTCAAGGGAAACCGATAGACGACCCCGCCGGAGATGGCAAAGAACTCGCGCATCCCGGTGCCGAAGTGTTCCAGGATCAGGTCGGGCGCAAGGCGCACCGCCCAGTTCTTCGAGCGGTTCATGTCCAGGCTGCCGCCCAGGGCAAAGAACGGGGCGAAGTGGTTGCTGTAGAGCCCAATGTTGGCCGCATTCTGCGCGGCAGTGCCCGTGAGGAAGGGCGCGCCATCGCCCGCGGTCCCAGAGTCGAAGACGCCGTAGGACGGCCCGCCGTAGGCATGGAGGTCGATGGCCGCATGTTGGTTCTTCGGCCCGCGGTACTGCGCGCCAAAGAGCAGCATGTTCATGTACACGAGAGGATGATGGATGCCATAGATGTCCGCGCCCGGCAATGGCGTCGTGGTCCCCGCCTCGCCGCGGTAGTCCGCCGCCAGCCCCCACTTTCCGGTCAGCCAGTAGGTGCCTTCAATCTCGCCACCGCCCATGCTCATGCGCGTGGGCAGGCCCTGCCCGGCCATAAAGTTCATGTAGTTCAGCCCGCCGTACACCTCGTATTTGTTGTCGTAGGTGATGGGCGGCGCCGGCCCGAGCCTGGTCTGTGCCTGCGCATCCTTGGCGGCCGCGGAAAAGATGCAGGCAACGAGGAGCGATGCAATCGTCAGACCGCGTGCAGTCCGCGTCTCAATCTTCTTAATTATGCTGAGCATTGTTCTCCAAGAGGCGT
>JAJZDL010000248.1 GCA_021851465.1 Acidobacteriota bacterium | reverse complement strand
CCAACCGATGTCCGCTCCACAGAGCTACAAGAACCATGTACGCTGGGATCCCGCATGGCACTTTTTCCTCATGCCGATGCTGATGCTCAATATCGTCTTTGCCGCCTACAAGCTGGTCCACGACTGGAACTTGCCGGCAAACCATCACTTCGTATTTGGCTGGTGGGTCATTCTGTCGATCGTGCTCTTTATGGCCGTCGGCCGCGCTCGCCAGCACTCGCTGACGGCGCAGGACCGCATCATCCGCATCGAAGAGCGGCTGCGGCTACAGGCGCTGCTCCCCGCGGAGGATCTCGCGCGCAGCCACGCGCTCACGGAAGACCAACTCATCGGCCTGCGCTTCGCCTCCGACGCCGAACTGCCCGAACTGGCGGCGCGGGCGCTGGACGAGAACCTCAACCGGGAACAGATAAAAAAAGCCATCGTCAACTGGAGGCCGGACCACCTCCGCGTATAGCGGCGCACCCGCATCCGGCAGCAAAGACCGAAGGCCCCTGGTAGTCGCGGCGGATTGCCCGCTCGCAATTGCTCAAATCTCTCTCTCGCTTCTGGGTGCTCCAGCTCTGCCTAGATCGCCTACAATCGAGAAAGATGCCCACTCCATCTTCCTCATCGCCGGCTCCCTTATCGTCAGATAGTCTTCACCCCGCGACTGCGACCGACGCCAACCCGTTGCGGAACGCAGCCGAGCGCATCGACGCAGTTCTATTCGACTACGGCATGGTGCTCTCCGGCCCGGCCGATCCGGCGGCGTGGGCAAGGCTGCGCGTCGTCAGCGGCCTCGACGAGAAGCACCTGCACGTGGCCTACTGGGCGCTGCGCCACGACTACGACCGAGGCGCGCTCACCGGAACGGCGTATTGGCAAGCGGTCGCCGCGCACGCCGCAGTGGCTGCGTTCGACAACACACAGTTGGCCGCGTTGAAGGCAGCGGACATCGACCTCTGGGCCCAGCTCAACACGCCCATGGTGGAGTGGTCCGCCCGCCTGCAGCGCGCAGGCCTGCGCACCGGCATCCTCTCCAACATCGGCGACGACATCGCAGCGGGCATCGTCGCCCGCTTCCCCTGGCTCGCGCGCTTCGATCACTGCACCTGGTCGCACGCCTTCGGCTTGGCCAAGCCCGATCCCGCAATCTACATCGAGACCGCGAAGGCGCTACAAGTGGCCCCTGGCAATGTCCTCTTCATCGACGACCGCGCAGAGAACATCGCCGCTGCAGATGCCCTCGGAATGCAGGCCCTTCACTACACCACGCACCCCGCCTTCGAGCGCGAGATGCGCGCGCGTGGGCTCGATTGCCTGCTGAACGCCGGCCTGTCCGCTGCCACCGGCGAAGCCCCCTCGCGCCATCCGCTCCGGCCCGATCCGCAGACCGCCGCGAAGTAACGGTACCCATTCCCGAAGAGACACGGTATAGTTGCGTTTCATTGGAAATTCTCATATTAGGACACACTAACCTGCCTCCTTCCATGGATATTGAGGACAGGCTGCACACCGCGTACCGCCGCAGCCACTAAGCCATGACGAAACCCGTTCATCCCGTCAAGTCATCGGACACAGCCTCGCGCTGCGTGGCGCTTCATCCCGCTCGGAGCGCAACCGATCGGGCGTTCAGGCGGGTCGCTGCGCTCGGGGCAATGCGCGGAGACTGACCTGCACAGTCGCGTGGGGCCTCGCCTACGCAGTCGTATGCGGACTCGCACTCCAGCTCCACGCGCAGGAGGCTCCGCCGACAGGCGCACAGCAGTTGGCCTTCGCGGGCCTGCGCGCCGTTGCCGACAGCCAGGGCCAGCCCGCGGGCCAGATCAACGCGATCCAAACCAACGCAGCGGGCGACATCTACCTTCTCCTCAATCAGGGCGACGGCGTGCGCGTCATCCAGACCGACCCCACCGCCTCCACCGTCCTCGCCACGGCATACATCGGCGCAAAGTTCGACGTCGGCCTTGCCATGGCGCTCGATCCAGCGGGCAACGTCTACGTCACCGGCACCACCGACTCCGGCTCGCTCACGGCGACCGGCGGCGTGGCCTTCCCTTCTGCCGCGGGCACCGCAACCAACTCGTTCGTGGCAAAGTTCGCCCCCGGCCTCGGTGCGCCGCTCTTCGTCACCTTCTGCGGCAGTGGCTTCATGGATGCCAGTTCGATTGCGGCCACCGCAGACGCGGTCTTCATCACCGTAACCATCTACAGTGCGACGTTGCCCGTGACCCCCGCCGGAATCATCCAAACGCCGGCCTACGGCAGTCAGTGGAACGGCTTCGTCGAGAAGTTCTCCGCTTCGAGTGCTTCCCTGCTCTACGCAACCTACCTCAGTGGGGCCAGCGGCAGCACCTCGCCCGTAGCCATCGCCGCCGACTCCGCCGACGACGCTTACATCGCGGGGACCACCACCTCACCTGGCTATCCCACTATCGCCGCGCTCGTGCCCAATCAACTGGCCACGACGGCGCTCGGCTCAACCTCCGGCTTCCTCACCAAGCTGACGCCGCAGGGTGACGGAATTGCCTTCTCCACCTTCATCCCCGGTGCGGGAATCGCCTCGCTCGCCATCGACGCCGCCACCAACAATCTGCTTCTCTCCGGCTCGGTCTCGCTCGGCCAGTTCCCCATCGCCAGCGTCTCCACCCCGCTCGCTGCAACGTCGTACCAAGTGCTGCTGCGCATGACGCTCGACGGGCAGACGGTCGTTGGCTCGACCGTACTTGCTCCAGGCACGCAGTCCTTCGTCGCGGCGGGCGCGTCCGGTACCGCCTGGGTCGATGGCAGCTTCGTCGCAGGGATGCCTCTCCTTCCGTTGACCCCGCTCTCCACCATCGGCAACAGCTTTGCCGTCCGCGTCAACTCAGCGAACCTCGTCGACCAAGCCGCGCGCTTCGGCGGCATTGCCACCTCCAACCCCAACAACGCAAGCGCACCCGTCAACCTGACCTCCGTTGCGGTCGACCCCAGCGGCGATGCTCTCTTCGGCGGCGGCTTTGCACCCTCCGCCA
>JAJZDL010000027.1 GCA_021851465.1 Acidobacteriota bacterium | reverse complement strand
GCACCAGCGGCGACGACGTAAGATTGCACGCCGCAATCACTGGAAAACTCCGTTCGCTGCCCGCTGCCGGACGGCTCACCCACACCAGCGCGTTCTGGGCATCGAAGTCCAGAAACGTCTTGCTGCCGGAGCGGATCACGGCGTTGTCGTGGTGCAGCGCGGCCAACTGCCGATACCACAGCGTCAGCGGGTCCGGTGGGGCGGGCTTGGTCACGGCCATCGGCAACGGTTTGGGCGGCGGAGTGTACGGCACAAACGGCAGATAGACGCCCGGCGGCGCAGCGGGCGGTGGTGGCGGCGGCGGCGGCGCAGCGGGCGGTTGCTCGGCTGCTTCGGAGCGGTCGGGCGCAGCCTCCAGAACGAGGCCCGCGCTGGAGTCGATCAGCGCGGAGGTGTGCGTGGTGAGCAGGATCGCCGCCATCGCCTGGGCCAGCGCGGGATACGGGTCTGGAGCGTTCGCGGGCGGCGCGGGTGGCTGGTAGTCCAGCAGCACGTTCGGCTCATCCAGCGATTGCGTCAGCAACTGGCGCAGGCCCGCTGCGTCGGGCAGGTCCAACCGGCTCAGGCGCGGATCGATCTCAAGCTGCGCTTCGCCACTCTCACCCGCGCGCCTGGTGCGTCGGCCCGCTATACGGCGAGGAGCCGGGTGCAAAGCAGTCGCGGCAGGAACGCCGCCGGCGTCTGGGTTGAACTGCGCGATCGCTATGCGCTGGCCGACCGCCGCGTCGGTGGCCTTGCGCAGCGCCTGCACCAGGGCCTGCTCGTCCTGCGAACTGGTTCCCGGCGGCGGTTCAAGGTAGAAACCTGCGATGCCGCGGTTGAGCCAGAAGCGCGCCACTGCGGCAAGATCGGCGGCGTTGCTGGGGGCCGGAAGAGTCAACAGAATGCGCATGTCGCGCTCGCTTGCCTGGCGGATGAGGCTGTCCAGATCGTCCAGGTCGGGCATTGTGCCGTTCGTTCCCGGCGCGGGCAGCGCGGGCGCGGGCAGCAGCAACGCATCCACGTCCAGCGAGCGCAGCGCGCCCAACCGCTCGGCCAACGCCTTGCAGTCGGGCGTCTGTTGGGATGCGCTGGCCTGGCCCGCGCCGGTTGGCCCAGCATCGACCGCATAGAAGACGGCGCGCTTCCACCACGGGTCGGCATTCAGCCCGGAGCCTGCCCAGCCGGGCCGCGCCAGCGTCTGCGCCGATGCGGGCGCGGTGAGCGCAAGCAGCACGCAGGCCAGCAGGCAGAGCATGCGACCGCTCCATGCGGTGTGAGGTGTATCGCTCCCGCCCATTGTGCAAAGAGCGCGGAATGAAGCTGGCAGGCGATTTGTGCGGTCAGCCATCAACGCCTGCGGGCGCGGGGAGAAGATCGGCATAGATGAAATTGTCTCGCTCCACGGTCTCGCCGGGAAGTACGGAGATGGTACGCGAGAAGATGGGACCGTCAAAGGCGAAGGAGTGGAACTCGCCGCGCTCGCCGCAGGGATCGACTGCGGCGGGCAGGTCGGCGAGCAGTGCGGCGTCGAAGGCGCGGCCGGCAAAGGAGGCGTCGAGGTGGCGCGGATCGACGCAGGTCAGGCGTGCGCGCAGGCCGGCCGCGATCATCTGGCGCGCCAGCTCGGCGGTGGTGATGCCGAGGTCCGGCGTCCACACCGGAAAGATCGGTTCGAGCCCAGTGCCCGCCAGCTTCTCGATACGGTAGGCGCGGATGTCCTCCAGAAAGAGGTCGCCGAAGGCGATGCCGTGCAGCCCTTCGGCCACGGCGCGCGCGCAGACGGCGGCCATCCGCGATTCGTACTCGGCGTTCGTGCAAGGGAACGGCAGATCGACCTTCCACAGCGGCAGCCCGATGGAGGCGGCCTGCCGGTCGAGCAGATCCTCACGGAAGCCGTGGATCGCCACGCGCCGGAACTCCTCATTGATTGTGGTGAGCAGCGCGACCACCTCGTACTGCGGCTGCCGACGCAGAAGATGCAGCGCCCATGCGCTGTCCTTGCCCCCGCTCCAACTCAGCAGGATGCGCTTGGGCGTATGGTTTGTCTGGAGTGCATTCATCCGGGCGCGGCCACCTCTCCACTAACTTTACAGCCTGCCTGAAAGTGGCAGAGTGCGGTGTGCGAAAAAATCGGCGCGGCTAATTGTCCGGCGGTCGCTCGACGTGGTCGATGACAATGGCGTCGATGGGGCCTTTGGTGAATACAAGCTGGAGGCCGAGCTGCTTGACGGCGGAGAAGATGACCGGGGTGGCGGCATCGGGCCTGAGCGCATAGAAGGGCGGAGTGGCCCCGCCTGGCGAGCCGGGATCCGGTTCGGGGTCGAAGTGGACGACGAAGCTGTACACGCCCGCGAGGCCGGTCTTGTCGATAACGGGGCGGTCCGCGTAGCCGGTCAGCATGTCCGCGAACTGCTCGATCGGCGCGTCCTGCACGGTGATCTCATCTGGCCCGGTGAAGCCGACGACGCGGCCCGCGACGCTCTTTCCGTCGGGCGTCTTGAAGCTGTCGCCCGGCTTGCTTTCCCTGAACTTCGGGCCATTCTTGCCGACGACCAGTGCGTAGTAGGGATACGGGGTGGGGTCCGGGTGGTACTTGAGTTTGAGATACTCGATGACGAAGCCCTGCAGCGCGAGCCTCTTGCCGTTGCCATCGAGCCTCTGCCACTCCGCGATGTCTTCCGGCGCGACCTTGGCCTGTACGTCGTAGTGGTCGTCATCCACCCAGGAGGGCTGGCCGGAGATGCGAAACGAGCCGCCCCTTCCCTTGGAAAAAGCGTAGCGGATCAGGTCGTGCATGGGGCGGTTCGCAAAGGTGAAGCCGTCGCCATCGGCCGGAATCGTGAAGGGGTGGTCGTAGGAGCCCGACTTGTTCAGCTTGAAGACAGCGACGTCGAACTCGATGGGCTTGGCAGGGACGCTGGTGGAGGCAACCGGCGGCGCGGGAGCGGCAGACGGCGGCGCGGGGGGAGGGGCAATTCCCTGGCCCAATGCGACGGGAGCGGCGATGGCGATCCATGCGGCTGTGAGGATGAGTTGCGCCTTGCTGCGATGCAAGCTGGAGGCGATACGGTTGGTCATCTCGCAAAAAATCCTCTCTCTCGAAATCCGCCCACTGCAACCGAAAATCAAATAAGGGTTCTCCCTGTGAGACGTTGGAAGCCTCGATTTGATAGGGCGGACGCAACTATATTTTCGCGCGCGAGCGCCACGTCACGGCAGCCTGGAAGCTTCGGCAATGGGGTTCCAGGTGGTGCCCAACACGATGTAGAGGGTGTCGGCGCGGGGCGGTATGGGGACCTGCTCGATGGGCTTGACGGACTTGGAGGCGAGGAGCCACCAGGCCAGCGGGGCCTGGGTGATGTCATAGCCTGCGTCGTGGAGGAAGCAGAGGCTGACGCGCCCACTCTGCTGCAACGCGAGGGTATAACCGTGCGCAGAGACTTTGCCTCCGGCGAAAAGCGTGGCCAGGCCAGCGCCGGGAAGAAAGATGCCTGCTACGTCGCCGGCGACTTCGGCCCCGACAACTTTCGTGTACGTCGAGGTGATGTGCAGCGTGTCCTTTTCGATCGTTTCGGCGATATTGTCGGCAAGGACGGCGGCAAGCTGGTCATCGTTTTGCATGCGTTCGACAACCTGGCGGGGCACAAGGATGATGCCATTGGACAAGGAAGCGGCGTCGCGCCATTTGGTCGAGTCGATGACCTGAAAGCGAAAGTTGATTTTATTGGGATCGGACGCAGGGAGAGCGCGCTGATAGGCAGGGATAAGCGATTCACCGATTCGTTGTACCCTGGCCTGCATCGCTGCGTCGCGGTAGGGTGGAATTTTGCGAGGATCGACGCCGATAAAGGCTTTGCTGACGCCGCTCTGATGGGAACCGTCAGGGACCGCGGCGGGATCGTAGTCGACCTTCGTTCGAATCCAGTCTTCCATGTGGCTGACCTTGTTGGGGCCGATGCCTGCGTAGTCGAGCAGAACGGTGCCGTCGAGTTGTTGCACTCCTGAGTAATCGACCCACTGGTTGGTGGCAATGTCGGCGATAGAGGTTAGCGGCGCAGCGAAGTTAAGTTTCGTCTTCGCGGTGATGTGGAGCAGGAAACCATCGGCGCGGATGGTACGGTCTGAGGCGGGCTGGGTTGCAGCGACAGATGGGATGAGATCGATGATGGCAATGCCTCTAACGCTTGCGGGCTTTGCGGGGACGAGGGTAATCCGGGACGCAGTAAGCGTGTGGCTGAAATTGTCGAGCACGCCTACGGCTTCGATCGATTCACCCAGGTAGTATGTGGCTGGCCGGGAGGCTGGGGCAGTCGAAAATGAGCCGGTGTGCGTGCGGAATTTGGTGGTGGGTGTGAAGAGAATGTGAATGCCTTCGATATCGAAGGCCCCGGAATGCTGGATGGCAGTGATGCAGCCGATCAGATTGTAAGGATCCTGGGCCCGCGCGACAGACGCAAACACGAGGAGAGCGGCTAAAAGAATACGAGCCCCACACATGGAAACCAATATAGTCGATATGGGTTTTCGATGGGATTTTTTTGAAATCAAGGGAGATTTGGCGGATGATTTCGCTTACGGCAGCCTGGCGGCTTCGGCGATGGGGTCCCAGTGGTCGGGGCCCGCGAGGAATGTACTGGGCAGGTACTGTTTCACCTCCGCTGCCGTGAGCTGGTGCGACCACGCGACACGCGTGGCAGGCGAAGCGCCGGGGCCAGTGTCGTTCGATTCGGCGTAGTAGGCGGTGGATTCGTTGGCGGGGTTCGACCAGTTGTTCCACCCGGCGGGGTTCATCTCCGCGGGCAGCTCCGTGTCGATGTAGACGACGCGGGAGTAGGCGCGCCACGGGCGGCCGAGGCCGATCATGCGATGCGCGGAGGCCGTGGACTGCGCGCCAGGCGTGCCGGGCGCGATGGGCGGAGCGTTCAGGTCGGCAGTGACCTTGCTGTCTAGAATCACGAAGCCGGTGGGCTGATCGGGCGAGGTGCGCGATTGTGCGGTGATCTGGCCGGGGCCGTTCGAGTGCAGCTCGTCCCGCTCGAAGACGGCGGCTGCGTTGCCGAAGATGTAGTCCACGCCGCCCTCGATGTACGAATCGACGTAGTACTGGCGGCCGTAGTCGGCAAACAGCGTGTCCTGGTGGCCGAGAAACCGGCAGTGCTTGAAGATGGAGCGGTCGCCCCGGTCCCCCACCGCGACGGCCTGGCCGGTGTTCCCGGCTGCGTTCTCGAAGGTGACGTTGTCGGCCTCGAAGCCCGCGCCGTCGATCTCGACGGTTGCGGTGAGGAAGGTGCCGCCGGCCTGCTTGGCGTTCAGCGAGTTCGTGATCACAACGTCCTCGGGCGATTTGCCCAGGCCGATGAGTGTGATGTCGTCGTGGTTCTGCGTCACGATGATGCGCTCCCGGTAGACGCCGGGGACGATCTCGATGAAGACGCGACCGCCGTCTGTGGCGAAGGGGTGGTGGTCCAGCGCGTTCTGGATGGTGGGAAACGTGCTGCGGCCTTCGTTGCCCGGCGCGGCGGCCGGCGCAGAAGGATCGACGCGAACATGCACATCGGCGGCGTAAAGCGGGAGAGCAAGCAGCAACGCCGCGAGTGTGAGAGGGGTGCGCATCATCGGAACGATGGTAGTCGCAGCGCGCTTGCCCAGGCAAGCGTAAGTTCGCCGCTGAGATGGTAGACTCGAAGAGTGCCGGGCCCTACGCGACGCAATCCCGCCAACCCCGCCAGGTCCGGAAGGAAGCAACGGCAACGGGACCTTGCGGGCGCAGTAGATCGCCCGGCGCTTTTAATTTCAGTTGCCCGCGATAGGTTGGTGGCTGGCCCTCCGGCATTGTCCCCCTGAACAATTTGAAATTTGCTCCACCTGCGGGCACGGCGCATCGCCTGCGTCCGCACCGTCGTTGCGTGAGTGCAAGACGCAGCGCGCGATGGATGTTCGCGGCACACGGCCGCCCTCTGCGTTCTGCATGAAGTTCATGCGTCTTTTCTGTATCCTAGTGAGCGGTGTTCCGGGAGGTAATGGCTTGAGTCTGACGTTGAAGGCGCAGAAGAGTGTGCGGGTGAAGATCGGTGCGGTGGGGACGTACGTTCCTCCGCGGTTGCTGACCAATGCGGACCTGGAGAAGATGGTCGCGACCAGCGACCAGTGGATCACCGAGCGCACCGGCATCCGCGAGCGGCACATTGCGGAGAAGGGCGTGGCGTCGAGCGACCTGGGCGCAGAGGCGGCGCGCAGGTGTCTCGCGGCGCGCGGCATTCCCGCCACCGAGGTCGAGGTCGTCATCGTGGCCACGGTCACGCCGGACATGCTCTTTCCCGCAACCGCCTGCCTCGTGCAGGAGAAGATCGGGGCCAAGGGTGCCTGGGGATTCGACCTCTCGGCGGCCTGCTGCGGCTTTCCCTATGCGTTGCAGGCGGGGGCGAAACTGGTCGAGAGCGGCGCGCACAAAAAGGTCTTGGTCGTCGGCGCGGACGTGATGAGTTCGATCATCGACTATACCGACCGCACAACCTGTGTCATCTTCGGAGACGGCGCGGGCGCGGTGCTCCTGGAGCCGTGCGCCGAGGGCGAAGTCGGCCTCATCGACTACTACCACGAGATCGATGGCACCGGCGCGGCCTCTCTATATATGCCGGGCGGCGGAAGCCTCCATCCATCCTCCGCGGAGACCGTGGCGCAAAAGATGCACTACGTCCACCAGGACGGGGCCGCTGTGTACAAGTTCGCCGTGCGCAAGATGGCGGAGTCGGCCGAGACCGTGCTCACTCGCAACGGAATCGCCGGCAAGGACCTGGATTGCTTCCTGCCGCACCAGGCCAACAAGCGGATCATCCAGTCCACGGCGGAGCGGCTCGGCCTGCCGATGGATCGGGTCGTCATCAACATCGATCGCTTTGGCAACACCACCGCGGCCACCATCCCCATGGTCATGAAGACCGCGATGGAGGAGGGCCGCCTGAAGAAGGGCGATCTGGTGCTCTTGGCCAGCGCGGGCGCGGGATTTACGGTGGCGGCCACGCTGTTGCAGTGGGAGATTTAAGAGCGGAGACTGCGAGCGCTACAGGAAGCGCAGGGCGTGCAGCGCGGGAAGCAGGCCGGCCTCGGCGGCGTAACTGCGGAAGCGTGCGATGGCCTCGATGCAGGCGGGCGAGAGCGTGTAGTGAATGTTGCGGGTGAGGTACTGGCGGATGGTCTCCGGCGGCAGCGCGATGCGCGGCGTCCACTCTGCAACAAGCGGTTCGATATTGGCCAAGCCGTGGTCGCGAGAGCGCTGTAGGTCCGCAATGAGCTGAGCAGGCGGCATGGCCCCGAGCGCCTCCGGGCGCACGGCCCACACGGCTGCGACCCACGGCAGGCGCGTGCGGCTCACCCATTCATGGGCGAGGTCGAGCCAGAGGCACGGGCCGATTGCGGATTCGATCTGGGCACTGGATTCCAGCGCCAGCAGCGCCGGGTCGCCGATCAGCAGAGCGGCGTCCGCCCGCTGCAACATCGCAACGGGATCGGCGGGCGCGGGTATGAATTGCGGATCGCTGCCGATGAATCTGCGAAAGAGAATCTGCGCGTACGCCAACGAGCTGCGCGATGCACTGTCGGCGGCGATGCTGCGTACCCTGCGCAGAGCGCGGTCGATGGAGTCCCTGTCCTCATCGCCGCCCCTCGTCTTCAGCTTCGCCTCGCCGTCCTTCAAACGAACGATGAGCTGAATCGAGCGGACGCGATCCAGAGACGCGACGGTGCAGCCGGGAACGATGGCAAGCTCCGGCGTGAGCGCGGCGATAGGGATCAGTCCGAGGTCGGCGCGGCCTTCGAGCAGTTCGACGGCGCACTGCGAGGGCTGGGTAGAGTGGATTTGATAGCGCGCGGCGAGCGCGGGCGCCAGCGGCGGATGCTCGAAGTCCCACATCAGCGGCGCGGGGTTCAGGAAGTCGATGGCGGCAACGCGAATACGAGTTGAGGTGTGCAGGCCCAAGTCTCCAGTTTATTCGATGCAGCGCGCCAGCGTCCGCCTTCGGCGTCGAGCAGATTCGTGATACTCTCCTGCGAATGTAGGATTTGTCTGCCGGCCCCATGACGGAGTGAGATGACGACCAACAGCGACGGAGAGCGGCATGCGCTGACGAGCAACGAGACGGCCCGGCTGGCCTGGATGGCGCTGGCCCTGACGCCGGAGATGGGGCCGATGCGCATCGCCAAGGCGATGCAGCGGTTTTGCTCCGATAGCACGGGCGCGGAGCGCCTCTTCGATGCCTCGCTGACCGAGCTGGAGGCGGCAGGGATGCCGGCCAAAGCGGCGCAGTTCGTCGCCGATGGGCGCGCGCGCGCGGCGGCCGAGCAGGAGGTGGCGCGCATCGTCGAGACAGGCGGCGCCTTTCTGACGCGCGAGGATGCGGCCTATCCGGGCCGCCTCCTGCAAATCTACGACCCGCCCGCGGTCCTATGGGTGCGCGGCGATGCGGCGCTGCTGGAGCGGCCGGGAATTGCCGTGGTTGGCACGCGCCACCCGTCGCCCTACGGCGTCGGCATGGCGGAGATGCTCGCGCGCGACCTGGCCAACCGCAGGATGACGGTGCTGAGCGGGATGGCGCGCGGAGTGGACGCGGCGGCGCACAAAGGCGCGCTGGACGCGGGCGGCAAGACGGTCGCCGTATGGGGCACCGGGATCGACGTGGTCTATCCGAAGGAGAACAAGAAGCTGGCGGAGCGGATCGTGGCATCGGGTGGAACTATCGTCAGCGAGTATCCGCTCGGCACCTTTCCCGCGCCGCAGAACTTCCCCTTGCGCAATCGCATCCTCAGCGGAATGAGCGTGGGTGTGCTCGTCGTGGAGGGCGGCGAGTACAGCGGCACGCGCATCACCGCGCGCTGCGCGATGGAGCAGAACCGCGATGTCTTCGCCGTGCCCGGCAATGTGACCAACAAGAATGCCTGGGGGCCGAACACCCTCATCAAGCAGGGCGCCAAGCTCACCGCCACATGGGAGGACATCTGGGAGGACCTGCCCTCGCAGATACGCCTGCAACTCGAAGGCGAGATGGAGGCCGCGGGGCAGGTTGAATCGAAATCCGGCGGCGCTGCATCTTTATTTGAGGAAGAGAAGCCGATGCCGCAGGCCGAGCGGGTGGTGCTGGACCGGCTGCGCCGCGATGAATCGGTGCAACTCGACACGCTCATCGAAGGGCTGGAGGGTGCGCTGGGATCGTCCGAGGTCTTTACCGCGCTCTTCGAGCTCGAGCTGCGCGGACGCGTGAAGCAGTTGCCGGGAAAGAATTACGTGCGCTGCTTCTGATGGGTTCTCAGCACCGTCGATGGCTGTTTCCTCGATCTTCCCGCTGTCGGCGGCGCTCCGTGGGCCGCGCTCCGCGGTGCGCTGCATTTGTGGTGAAAGAGTCCATGGGTGTAGATTCTCGATTGCCCCCGCAGTTTTTTGCGGGCTGGGCGGGTTCGCATCTTTTGCCGGTTTCATGTTAGGTTCGCATTTGGAGCGGTGGGCAGCGGAGCGGTGGATGTTGCAACAGTGCATGACAACGAATGCTGCCGCTTGGCAGTCCAATCTGGATTGAAGGGAACGAATGGCAAAGTCACTTGTGATCGTGGAGTCGCCTGCCAAGGCAAAGACGATCAATAAATATCTCGGCGATGCGTATGTGGTGGAGGCCTCGATCGGCCACATCATGGATCTGCCGAAGAACGACATCGGCGTGGAGCTGGTGAATCGCACCTTCGAGCCGACGCTCATTGTCTCGCCGGGCAAGGAGAAGGTGGTGGCCCACCTGAAGAAGATGGCCGCCAAGGCGGAGTCCGTCTATCTCGCGCCCGACCCCGACCGCGAGGGCGAGGCGATCGCAGCGCACCTGGCCATGCAACTGCTGCCGGTGATGAAGGACAAATCCAGGCTGCGCCGCGTCACCTTCAACGAGATCACCAAGAAAGCAGTGAGGGCCGCCTTCGAACACTCGCGCAACATCGACGAGAACCTGGTGGACGCGCAGCAGACGCGCCGCGTGCTGGATCGCCTGGTCGGCTACCAGATCTCGCCGCTGCTGTGGGACAAAGTCCGCCGCGGGCTCAGCGCCGGCCGCGTGCAGACCGTGGCCCTGCGCCTCATCGTCGAGCGCGAACAGGAGATCAACGACTTCGTCCCAGTCGAGTATTGGAACATCGATGCGAAGTTGAAGACGGCAAAGAACGAGGAGTTCACCGCGAAGTTTGTCGGCGTCGATGGCGTCCCGGCGCGCGTCTCCAATGGCGTGGACAAGGACGGCAAGGAGCAGTTCCTCCCCAATGCACTGCCCGATGCAGAGGCCGTCGAGGAGGTGCTGGCTGCGCTGGATCGCGCCAGTTGGTCGGTGCGCGGCGTGGAGAAGAAGGAGCGCAAGGCAAACCCGACCGCCCCGTATATCACCAGCAAGCTCCAGCAGGACGCATCCAGCCGGCTGGGCTTCAACGTGCGCCGCACGATGGGCGTGGCGCAGCGGTTGTACGAGGGCGTCGAGATCGGCAAGGAGGGAACGGTCGGCCTGATCACCTACATGCGTACCGATTCGACGCGCGTCTCGCCGGACGCGGTTGCGGAGGCACGCGAGTTTATCGCCAAACTCGGCAAGCAGTATCTGCCCGCGCAGGCCGTCGAGTACCTCGGCAAAAAACAGGCCCAGGCACAGGATGCGCACGAGGCAATCCGCCCGACGCGCGTCGACTTCACCCCGGACTCCATCCGCGCCAGCCTCAGCGACGAGCAGTACAGGCTGTACAAGCTCATCTGGCAGAAGTTCGTCTCCAGCCAGATGACGCCCGCTGTCTTCGACCAGACCACGGTGGACATCGCCGCCCAGGCCGAACGCACCTACGACTTCCGCGTCACCGGCAGCGTGCTGAAGTTCGATGGCTATCTGAAGATATGGGAGGGCGGATCGGAGGACACGATCCTGCCAGAGCTGAAGGCTGCGCAGGCGTTGCAGAAGCTCTCCATCGAGAGCGAGCGGAAGTTCACCCAGCCGCCGCCGCGCTTCAATGAGGCCAGCCTGGTGAAGACGCTGGAGGAGCGCGGCATCGGGCGCCCTTCTACCTACGCCTCCATCATCAACACCATCCAGGACCGCGACTATGTGAAGAAGATCCAGTCCAAGTTCGTGCCCACCGAGATCGGCACCGTCGTCACGGGACTGCTGGTCAAGAACTTCCCCTACATCTTCGACCCCCTCTACACCGCGAAGCTGGAGAGTGAGCTCGATGCGGTCGAGGACGGACAGGAGCGCTGGACCGACCTGCTCAACGGGTTCTACGGCCACTTCGAGGAAGAGCTTGTCGTTGCCGGCCGCAACATGGAAGACATCAAGCGCATGGAGCACGCCACCAATGAGATCTGCGACAAGTGCGGCAGCCCGCTGCTCTTGAAGTGGGGCAAGTTCGGCAGCTTCTACTCCTGCTCGAACTTCACGCGGCTGAAGCCGGTCACCGTCGCGGCCGGGCCCTGGAAGAAGGACGCAAAGGCGGTGCAGAAGAAGATCGCCGCGGTGCTGCACTTCCCCATGACGGTCAAGGCGGCCACGGAGGGCACGACGCTCTTCTCGCAACAGGTCGCCGACACGAAGGAGATGGTTGCGGCCATCGAACTCGCGCAGCGCGCGGGCAAGAAGGTGACCGTCGAGCAGGTGAGCTGCGACTTCACCAAGGAGAACTTCGCCGCCAAGCCGGACCTCAGCGCACCCGGCGCGGACGATGTCCCGGAGAAGGAGTTCTGCGACAACTGCGGCAAGGAGATGGTGCTCAAGAACGGGCCGTGGGGGCCGTTCATGAGCTGCCCGGACTACTCCGCCGACCCGCCCTGCAAGACCATCCGCAAGCTCACCCAGAAGGTGCAGCAGAAGCCGCCCGTGGTGCTCGACGAGATGTGTCCGAAGTGCGGCAAGCCGCTCCTCCAGCGCGACGGGCAGTACGGCGAGTTCATCGCATGCAGCGGCTACCCAAAGTGCAAGTACGTCAAGCAGGAGCTGCTCGATGTCCCCTGCCCCACCTGCGGCGGCGACATTGCGGTGCGCAAGACCAAGCGCGGCGACACCTTCTACGGGTGCGTCAACTATCCCAAGTGCGACTTCTCCAGCAACCAGAAGCTGGTCAACCAGGCCTGTCCCCAATGCGACAGCGCATACCTGCTGGAGCTGTCCAATGCGAAGGGAACCTTCCTGGTCTGCCCCAACAACCGCGAGGCGCTGCCCAAGCGGCGTCCCAGGAAGGGAGCGCCCGCCAAGGAGCCAACCACGCCGGAGTGCAGCTACCAGAAAAAGATTGCGGACGCTGTCGCGACAGCAATCTTGGAGATGCCCGATCCAGAGAAGACGCGCCCGATGGTGGAGAGCGTGGCATAAGGCTCTCCGCGCCTGGGCCGGCTGCTGGAACCCACCGCCGTGGCCCAGGCCCGCACACACCGCATCATGCGGCATAACGGAAGAGGCCCGCTCCATGGCGGGCCTCTTCTTCTTCATCCTGCAAGCGGATCCAGCCTTGTATTAAGCCTTCTTGACTGTGGCGATCGTCTTCAGAATCCGCGACACAACCTGGTAGGGATCGGCCTCCGAGTTCGGACGACGGTCTTCCAGATAGCCCTTGTAGCCATTCTTGATGAAGTTCACCGGCAGCCGCACCGATGCGCCGCGGTCCGACAGCCCATAGCTGAACTTGTCGATGGCCTGCGTCTCATGCAGCCCCGTCAGGCGCAGGTGGTTGTCCGGCCCATACACATCGATGTGCGCGGAGACGTTGTCGGAGAACGCCTTCATCAGCGCCTCCAGGTACTTCTTCCCACCCACTTCGCGCAGGTGCTTGGTCGAGAAGTTGGTGTGCATCCCCGAGCCGTTCCAGTCGCCCTTGATCGGCTTGCAGTGCAGCTCCAGATCCACCTCGTACTTCTCGCACAACCGCGCCATCAGGTAGCGGGCCGTCCACAGGTCGTCGGCCGCTTTGGCGGAGCCTTTGGCAAAGATCTGGAACTCCCACTGCCCCTTGGCCACCTCCGCGTTGATGCCTTCGTGGTTGATCCCCGCGGCCAGGCACAGGTCCAGATGTTCTTCAACGATCTGGCGCGCCACGCTGCCCATGTACTTGTAGCCGACACCGCAGTAGTACGGCCCCTGCGGCCCCGGATAGCCTTCCTTCGGAAAGCCCAGTGGGCGCCCGTCTTTGTACAGGAAGTACTCCTGCTCGAAGCCAACCCACAGGTCGGGATCGTTCTTGATCGTCGCCCGCGCGTTGCTCGGGTGCGGAGTGCCGTCCGGGTGCATCACCTCGCTCAGGACGATGTACGCGTCCTTGCGGCTTGCATCGGGATACAGCGCCACTGGCTTCAGAATGCAATCCGAACTCTTGCCCTCGGCCTGCATGGTGGAACTGCCGTCAAAGCCCCACAACGGAATGTCGGCAAGGGTGGGACGCTTCTCAAACGCCTTCAGTTGGGTCTTGCCGCGCAAGCCAGGTACGGGTGTCTTCCCGTCAAGCCAGATGTATTCAAGTTTGTATTTGGTCATAAGTTTGAACGGCTCCTTATTTTATTTTTTGCGACGAGTGCGGCATCTCCTACTCACCCTGCCCACTTCGCAGTGGGCGGATCCAGAGACCGGACAGTATCTGGGAATGTTTATAAAATAACAGAGATTTCACACGGATCTGGCCCCGCCCTCCGAATTAACGCCTTTTTTACACCTTTCTCCACAGCCGCGGTGGCAAATCGCCCCGTCCCGCGCATCGCCGCGCATCGTTGGCAGCCTCGCCTTCCTCCACCGCTCCCGCTGCGCCCGCCGCCATCCCACTGCGGCTCGCGGCCCGCTCTGCCCCACTTTCTCCAGCGCCGCCGCCCACTTCCCCGCCCGACTTGTGATACCTTTGACACGTTCTACGCAAAAACGACCGCCACAACAAAGCCAAGCGTCGTACCCCAGCATCTCCCCCGGAGGGTCTTCCAAATTGGGCATGAACATGGTTCCCACGCGCCTCTTCTTCACCAAGGGCGTCGGCAAGCATAAAGAACGCCTCACCAGCTTCGAACTGGCCTTGCGCGACGCAGGCATCGCAGCACAGAACCTGGTCCGCGTCTCTTCCATCTTCCCTCCACGCTGCAAGCTCGTCCCGCGCAAGGAGGGGCTCAAATGCCTCAACCACGGCGAGGTCGTCTTCGCCGTCATTGCGGAGAACTCCACGCGTGAGGCGCATCGCCTCATCGCCTCCAGCATCGGCGTTGCCATCCCCAGCGACCGCGCAACATACGGCTACCTCTCCGAGCACCACAGCTTCGGCGAGACAGAGGACCAGGCCGGAGACTACGCCGAAGAACTGGCCGCCGAGATGCTCGCCACCACCCTCGACGTCGACTTCGACCCGGACAAGAGCTGGGACGAAAAAAAGGAGATATACCGCATCTCCAACAAGATCGTGCGCACGGCCAACGTCACCCAGTCCGCCGTTGGTGACAAGAACGGCCGCTGGACCACCACCATCGCCGCCGCCATCCTCCTCTTCGACGACAAATAGCCAGCCACACTTGGGGGCCTTCGTCGGCCCCCAGCACTCTGCACTTCCGGCGCAACAGAATTGAAGCGCCGTTAAAATGCAACCCATGCGCCATACTCTGAACTTCATCGCCGTCGATCTCGGCGCTTCCAGCGGACGATTGATGGTGGGCCGCTGGGACGGACGCAGCTTCGCGCTGGAGGAGTTGCACCGCTTCCCCAACGCCGCAGTCGCCGTGCATGGCAGCCTGTACTGGGACGTTCTGCGCCTCTGGTCGGAGGTGCAGAACGGCCTGATGAAGTTCCGCGCGCGGTTCGACGGCCCGCCCGCCGGCATCGCCGTGGACGCATGGGGCGTCGACTTCGCGCTGCTCGACCGCCACGGGCGCCTCATCGACAACCCTGCGCACTACCGCGACCCCAGGACCGACGGCATTCCCCAGCGCCTCTTCCAGCGCGTCTCCGAGGCCGATCTCTACGCCGCCACCGGCGTGCAGTCGTTCCAGTACAACACCCTCTTTCAGCTCTACTCCATGGTGCTGGCCGACGACCCCAGGCTCGAATCCGCCGAGGCCCTGCTCATGGTTCCCGACCTCTTCAATTATTTCCTCTGCGGAGAGAAGGCCGCCGAGTACACCGAAGCCTGCACCGCGCAGATGCTCGACCCCGCCGCGCGCGACTGGCACCGCGAGCTGCTCCGCCCCCTCACAATCCCAGATCGCATCCTGCCCCCGGTCGTCGCGCCCGCAACCGTGCTCTCGCAGGTGAGTGGCGACCTGTTGAACGTATGCGGATTTGCGCATACGTTCCCCGTCGTCGCCGTCGCCTCGCACGATACGGCCAGCGCCGTCGCCGCGATCCCCAACCTCGACGAGCACAGCGCTTTCATCAGCAGCGGCACCTGGAGCCTCATGGGCGTCGAGCTGGATGCGCCCATTGCAAGCGAGCGCGCCCGCCAGTTGCACTTCACCAACGAGGGCGGAGGCGGCGGCGCCTCGCTGCTGCTGCGCAACCTCACCGGCCTCTGGCTCTTGCAGGAGTGTCTCCGCCAGCGGGAGAAAGAGGGCCACGCATACACCTGGGACGAATTGATCGCTGCCGCCGCCGCAGCACAGCCCTTCCGCTCGCTCATTTATCCTGACGCCGCCTGCTTCCAGGCCCCCGGCGACATGCTCCAAGCCATTCGCAACTACTGCAAATCCACCGCCCAACCCGTGCCGCAGTCGGTCGGCGAGTTCGCGCGCTGCTGCTTCGAGGGCCTCGCCCTCTCCTACCGATCCACGCGCGATGCGCTACAGTCTTTGACAGGACGCGAGATTCGCACCCTCCGCATCGTCGGAGGTGGCTGTCTGAACGCATTCCTCTGCCAGATGACGGCGGACGCCTGCGGTTGTACCGTGGTCAGTGGGCCGGTCGAGGCCTCGGCCCTGGGCAATGTGATGCTGCAAGCGGTGGCCACCGGGCAGTTGCCGGATCTCCGCGCAGGCCGCGCAGCCATTGGCGAGTCGATCGAGTACGCGCACTACGCCCCGCATCCCTCCGGCGCTTGGGCCGACGCGCTGGCGCGTTACACCGCTCTGGAGGCCGCCGCCACAGGCCCGCGCAACGGGGCCGCAAAGACCGCACCATCGCAATTCCGCGGCAGGCCGTCTACCGGTCGCCCTCAAACAGCAGTGCCAAGGAGATAGAAATGTCGGCGTACTCCATCCCGCGGATCGAAGCCCCCATTGCAGTCGCAGCCAACGAAGCGCTGCTCATCGCCAGCGGAGACCTGCGCCAATCGGCCAACCAGGTCTGCTGGCCGGCGCAGCAAGAGGCCGAGCGCGCCGTCACGCTCGCCTTCGCAGCCGCGGGCATGAAGCTCCGCCGCGCGCATCCCTATCGCGAAGACCTGAAGCACGGCTTCATCTGTAGCCAGCGCATGGGCATGGATCTCTTCGCCACCATCGACCCAAACGCTCCCCTCGTCGTGGTCGAATCCGTCTGGCAGTACAGCCACCACATTCTCCCCGGCCTGCTCAGCCATCGCGGCCCGATCCTCACCGTCGCCAACTGGAGTGGTCAGTGGCCCGGTCTGGTCGGAATGCTCAATCTCAACGGCTGCCTGCGCAAGGCGGGCGTGAAGTTCAGCACCCTCTGGAGCAAGAACTTCGACGATCCCTTCTTTCTCAACGGCCTCCGCCAGTGGATTCGCCAGGGCAACGTCGAACCAGACTGGGGCCACGTCCGCGCATTCGACGCAGCGAAGCTGCCCGTGGCGGAACGCCGGCTCGGCATCGACCTCGCCAAGCACCTCAAGAGCCATAAAGCCATCCTCGGCGTCTTCGACGAGGGATGCATGGGCATGTTCAACGCCATCGTCGAGGACAGTCTGCTCAACCCCACCGGGGTCTTCAAGGAGCGCCTCAGCCAGTCCGCGCTCTTCGCCGCCATGCAGATCGTGACCGACTCCGAGGCGCAAAAGATTCGCGCATGGCTGGACCGTAGCGGCATCGCCTTCGCCACCGGGCCCAACGAAGAGGCCGACCTCACCGACGCCCAGATCCTCCAACAGTGCAAGATGTACATCGCCGCCCTGCGCATCGCCGACGAGTTCGGCTGCGACGCCATCGGAATCCAGTACCAGCAGGGCTTGAAGGACCTCGCGCCCGCATCCGACCTCGTCGAGGGCCTGCTCAACAACGTCGAGCGCCCCCCCGCCTTCGACGCCGCCGGCAAGGAACTCTACGCGGGCCGGCCGCTGCCCCACTTCAACGAGGTGGATGAGTGCGCCGGACTCGACCTCCTGCTCACCAACCGCGTCTGGATCGCCATGCACATGGACCCCGCATCAACCCTCCACGACGTGCGCTGGGGCGAACACTACGCCGGCAACGGCATCGACGACTTCGTCTGGGTCTTTCAGATCTCCGGCGCCGTCCCCGCCTCGCACATCTCCGGCGGCTACGCCGGCGCGCGCAGCGAGCGCCAGCCGCCCATGTACTTCCGCCTCGGCGGTGGAACGCTCAAGGGCGTCTGCAAGCCCGGCCCGCTGGTCTGGAGCAGGATCTTCAGCGAGCACGGCAAACTCCACGCCGACATCGGCCGCGCCACCGCCATCCAACTCCCCGCCGAGGAGACCCAGCGCCGTTTGCGGCAGGTGACCCCGCAGTGGCCCATCCAGCACGTCCTGCTGCACGGCATCTCGCGCGACCAGTTCATGGCCCGCCATCCTGCAAACCACGTCAACGTCGCCTACGCGGACACCGCCGAGATGGCCGATAAAGCCCTCGCCGCTAAGGCCGCCATGATGGCCGAGCTCGGCCTCGAAGTCCACCTCTGCGGCAACCTCTGACCAACAGCACAACCCGCTCATCGACAACCCACCCACCCCACCACCGCCGTCGTCGCCACCCCACCGCGTCGTCGCCCACTGGCCCCCATCCCGAGCAAGCACCACCCTCCTCCAAAGAACTGCCGTCCTCCCACGCTTCCACACCCTAAGCCGCTGTCATCCCGAGCGCAGCCTTCTTTATGACTTGTCATTCTGACCGCATCCTTCTTTATGACTTGTCATTCTGAGCGCAGCGAAGAATCCCCGCATTTTGCCTTTGCCTTTGCCTCTGCCTCTGCCTTTGCCTCTGCCTCTGCCTTTGCCTCTGCCTCTGCTTTTGCCTTTGCCTTCGCCTTCGCCTTTGCCTTTGCCCACGCCGCCCCCCACCCCACCGGCCGTCATCCTGAGCGGAGCCTCCCGCAGCCTCATCGCGGGAGGCGGAGTCGAAGGACCCCGACGCTCTCCGCCAAACCACAACCGCCCGCCCCGTTCTCCCAACAATCTCCAGCCTCTG
>JAJZDL010000026.1 GCA_021851465.1 Acidobacteriota bacterium | reverse complement strand
TCTGACTGAAAATGCTGGATACTCGAATCACGGCGACGGTGATCCTCCTCTGGGTTTATGTCTCTCAACACAAACCGTAGCAGGGCTCTACCGCCGCCGCTCAAACGCTAATTTGGACAAGAGTGAGACGGACTATACGGCGAACGCCAACGGCATTGTCTCGTCGGCAACCTATAACTTAAACAGGATGTTCGCGTTGGTCGGCGAGTACGGCTTCTATCATGCAGGTTCGTTTAGCAACATTAATCCGTCTCCGGGTGAGAGCGTCACCGCGAATTTTCAAACATATCTTTTTGGCCCGAAGTTTTCCTTTCACAACGGTCCAATTTCTCCCTTTGCCCAGGTCTTGATCGGCGGCATTAACGGCACCGTCAAAGGATACGGTAATGGATCTGGCTCCTTTACCAAGCCAGGAGGCAATGCTTTTGCCCTGGCTGTTGGAGGCGGTTTTGACTGGAAGCTCACTCCGCACCTATCGCTTCGCCCTGCCCAGGTCGAATACCTGATGTCCCATTTTTCAAATTCTCAAACCTTTGCGGGTGGTCCAACCGATAATCGATTTGGCGATCAATTGGGTGCTGGCAGCACCGGCACCCAGAACAACTTCCGTTACTCAGCCGGCGTAGTTTACAACTTCTAAAAATCTGTCCAGAAACAGTTCTTCTCGCCGAAAAATTTACAGATTGTCATTCTGCCCCTGATCTTGTTGAAAGGGAAAGAATCCCCGCATTTCATCGCTGCTTGTTTCCTCGTTGAGCGCTGGTTCTATAGTTTCTGGACAGATCCTAGCCGGTTTGGTGAGATGGCCTTGCACTAAAATTTGCCCGCACTTACGCATAGAGCTGATTTGATGACAGACCCTAGATGCATACTTTTCTGCGGGGCAGCAGAAGGGCCGATGGGGCAGGCCCTGCACCGAAGCGCCCCACTACAGAAGTACCCATCGAGCAATAGGAAGCGGCCCGTAATGCTTCCGTAGTAGCACGCGAGGAAGTAATCGTTGCCCGATTCCGGTAGTGCCCCAATAGTGCGTTGCTGGCATGATGGTGCCGGGCGGCTAACTCAGAGCCATTGTCGGAGCGGAGATATTCCAGTACGCCGTTGGTTGCCGTCTCGTCGTCCGGCACCTCGATCGCCAGCCCCGTTCGCTCGTCCTCGTCGATGAGCCTTGCTGTTCTCGTTCGTCTTTATCGTTTCGACTTTTTTGCTCTGTCGGCTTTGGCGGCGCGGTCGCCGATCATGTGCAGGCGCATGAAGTTCGTTGCCCCCGAGCGCGTCTGCGTTCCGGCCACAATGCCGACGATCTGGCCCGGCAGGATCCCTGCCCGCTTTTCCAGTATGTCCTCGGCGATGCCGACCAGCTTGTCGGTGCTGAGTGCATGTTTGCACAGGATCGGAAAGCTCCCCCATAGCAACGCAGCGCGGCGGATCGTCTTCTCGTGCGGCGAGAGCACAAAGATCGGCGGCACGGGACGGTACTTGGAGAGCAGCCCCGCCGTGGCGCCACTCTCCGTAAAGATCGCGATGGCGGCCATCTCCAGGTCTTCGGCGGAGTGGGCCATGCTCTCGCAGATCGTCTCCGCCACAGACAACCTGGACATGTGCGGAACGCTCCTCTGCTGCGGCTGGTCTAGGCGAATCTGGTGTTCGGTCTCGGCCACGATCTTCGCCATCATGGCGACCGTCTCAACCGGGTACTTGCCGGACGCAGTCTCCGCCGAGAGCATCACCGCATCCGTGCCGTCGTAGATCGCATTCGCCACATCGGAGGCCTCGGCCCGTGTCGGTCGTGGGTTCTCCACCATCGACTCCAGCATCTGCGTCGCCGTGATGACAGGCTTGCGGTACTCCGCTGCACGCCGGATGATGTGCTTTTGGATTGCAGGGACTTTTTCCGGAGGCACCTCCACGCCCAGGTCGCCGCGTGCCACCATGATCGCATCCGTCGCCTCCAGGATCGAATCGAGGTGTTCCACCGCCTGCGGCTTCTCCAACTTGGCAACGATCCACGCATCGGACTTCAAAGCGTCCAGCCGACGCCGCACATGGCGAATGTCGTCCGCCGTCCGCACAAACGACACGGCCACTGCATCCACCTGCTGCCTGATCGCAAACACCAGGTCTTCCTCGTCCTTCGCCGTCAGCGAAGGGACCTTCACCGGAATCCCCGGCAGGTTGATCCCTTTGTTCTCCCCCAGCACGCCTCCGTTGACAATCTCGCAGACAACGTCGGCCCCGGCGATGCGCAGCACCCGCAGCTCGATCAGCCCGTCGGAGAGAAGTATCCGGGAGCCCCGCTCCAGGTTCTCCGCCAGCGTCTGAAACGTCGTGCCAACCACAGAAGAACTGCCCTCCACAACGCGCGGGGTAATCGTCAGTTCTTTGCCCGCGTCCAGTCGCACTGGAACATGTCCCTTCAGCTTGCCCGTGCGAATCTTCGGCCCCTGTAGATCGGCCAGAATGCAGATCGGCTTTCGCTCCGCCGCGGACACCGAGCGGACCATGCGGATCAACTCCGCCTTCTGCTCGTGCGAGCCATGAGAAAAATTCAGCCGTGCAACATCCAGCCCTGCCCGCAAAAGATCCCGAAAGACACTCTGTGAAGAACTCGACGGGCCGAGCGTGGCCACGATCTTGGCGCGCCGGTTGCGCTCCATGCCGGAAAAATCGCCGGCCCTCCTGGAAAGAGCGCCAGTCGCGCCGCTACGTTTCGCAGTTGCCATGGTTGACTTTAGATCCCTTCTGTGGGCCCTGAGGGCTGTTGTCGGCGCAGATAACGCAATGTTTTCTGAACAATGCTTTCTGCCTGCTCTATGCCCATTCTAGCAATCTTCCGCTGCACAGTGCGATGCGGGCACAGCAGCGCAGCAGGCCACAACGATGTGTGTTCCGTTGTTTGTCATGCCGTAGCACAGCGAAAGAAACTGCTTGCTGAAGATGGAGCGGCATTACTTGCCCACCAGCCGCACGATCCGCAGGTTCCTCACCTGCATGTGGTCCTTCGTCGTTCGGATTCCGAACCACCCCTTGGTATACGGCTGTGGATCGACCATCTCAAATATCCTGGCCCCGTTGCGCCAGTATTGGATCAACGGGCCATCGGCGATCAGCGTCACCGTCTGGCTCTTGTTTGCGACTAAGCCCACATCGGGATGTTGTGCGATGGAGAGGTCGTTCTCCGCCAGCAGCGGCCGCTCCACAGAATCGCCGATGTAGCGCCGGAAACGCGTCGTCTTGTTGCCATTTCCACCCAGCCCGACATAGTACATGCGCAGCGAGTTGTACTCGGCAAACCTTCCGCTCCGCGCATGCGCGAAGATCTCCTCAGGGTGCTCCGGATCGGTCGCCATCCAAAAGCTGTTCAGGTCGCTCACCCGGTCGTTCGGCCCGCCCGCCGAGACCATCGTCGCCTCATACTGGATCATCACCGGCCCCTCCAGCTCTTGCCGGAACCACACCGTCGCGCCCGCCGGAACATCGATGTCCAGCGCGCCGTCCTTGGCCGTCACCGAGCCGGCCGCCGGCGTTCCAGCCCGCTCCATCTCCACCCGCCACTGGCCCAGCCCATCCTTGAAGTCGTCCGAGTACAGTAGCTTCCCCAGATGGATTCGCGGATCCGGCACCGCCTGAATCCCCGCCGACTGAGTCCATCCCGCATGCACATGCGTCAATAACAATGCAACACAGATAGCCGGCCCACAGACCCGTCTCATCGCATCGCGACCATTCATAAGTGATCTGAGAATAGCACCTGCATTTATCCAGGATTACGCCGTACGGAGTTTACCTATGCGATCTGCCTCGTCCCTCCTGCTCAAGGCGCCTCTGTTCTTTGCCTTCGCCCTTGCCATTGCAACTCCAGCCAGAGCAGCAGTCGCAAGTCCCGCCGCGCCTGTCACTCTCAGCAAAACCGCCGACGGTTTTACCCTGGCCAATGGCATCCTCACAGTGCAGATCGACGCGCAGTCGGCGTCCATCCTCTCCATCGCGTATAAAGGCATCGCCATGCTCGGCGTTGGAGACCGCGAGAACGGCTACTGGTCCATGCCCGGCACGCAGCTCCACTTCGGCCCGCGTCCCGTCGTCACCGTACTCGACGATCCGACTGCCAATAACGGTCGGCGCGCCACCATCTCCTGCAAGTTCTCCTACGATGGGGGCGTGGATACCGTCCCGGCCAACGTCGACATCCACTACTCCCTCGCCCGCGGAAGCTCCGCCGTCTATCTCGAAGCCATCTGGCAACACCAGCCGGACTTCCCCGCGCTTAGCTTTCCTGTCGGGCGTTTCGCCGCCAAGCTCAACGACGCCGTCTTCGACTGGATGACCGTTGACGCACGCCGCAACATGGAAATGATCACAGCCTACGACTGGAACCATGGCACGCAGATGAACATGAAAGAAGCCCGGCTCATGAACTCCGGCATCCTCAAGGGCCAGGTCGAGCACAAGTACGACTACAGCGCCGTCCAGTTCGACACCCCCGCCTACGGCTGGAGCAGCACAAAAAACCATGTCGGCATCTGGATGGTCACCGCCAACAACGACTACATGAGCGGTGGCCCCACAAAGCTCGAACTCACCACACATCGCGACGCCACCTTTACCGGTTCGCTCACCGCACCCGCCCCGCCTACCCTGCTCTATGTCTGGAAGGGCCCGCACTACGGCGGGACAGATCTCGTCGTCGCAAAAGGAGAGCAGTGGAGTAAAACGATCGGGCCATTTCTGCTCTACTGCGACTCCGGCGAAACCCCCAATGCGATGTGGAACGAAGCGCTCACCGAGGCTGCAAGCCAGGCAAAGCAATGGCCCTTCAAGTGGGCGACCGCTCCCGGCTATCCCGCCGCCGCGCAACTCGGTGGGATTGCCGGCCAGATCGTTCTACACGATCCCAGGTATCCGCGGGAAAAGATGACGCACCTGCTCGTCGGCCTGACCCACCCCGACTACTCGCTGCCCAACGGCCAGATCGTCGACTGGCAACACGATGCCAAGTTCTACCAGTACTGGGTGCGGGCCGACGCTCAGGGCAACTTCGTCATTCCCAACGTGCGCCCCGGCAGCTACACCCTGCGCGCCTTCGCCGACGGCGTGCTCGGCGAGTACGACCAGGCCAACGTCACTATCAACGCAGGAAAGACCCTCCGCTCCGGCACAATCGCCTGGGCCCCAGTCCGCTTCGGACGGCAGCTCTGGGAGATTGGCATCCCCAACCGCACCTCCGGAGAGTTCCTCAACGGCGACCACTACTGGCGCTGGGGAATATACAACCAATATCCCACCCAGTTTCCCCACAACGTCACTTACACCATCGGCAAAAGCAACTTCCACACGGACTGGAACATGATGCAGGTCCCGCACGCCACGGACAACACCGGCAGCTCGCGCGGCTCCGCAACCACATGGTCCATCCTCTTCGACCTCCCAAAGGCGCAGCATGGGCTCGCCACGCTCCGCCTGGCGTTCGCCGGCACGGAGGCGCGTAGCCTCGCCGTCGCCGTCAACGATAAGCAGGTCGGCCTCATCGCCAACCTGCCCAATACCAGCGCCATCCACCGCGACTCCGACCGTGGATTCTGGGAAGAGAAGGATCTCGCCTTCGACGCCTCGCTCCTGCAGCAAGGAATAAACACGGTGCGGCTCACCGTCCCCGCCGGCCCGGTAATGAGCGGAGTTCAATACGACTACCTCCGCCTCGAGGTCGATCCGTCCGCCCCGCCGCCCAAATGACACCGCTCCTGCAATCGGCGCCGTTGGCAACAACTGGTGTCAGTCCGGGTTGGCCCGGTCGCTGAAGATCGCGGGCCTGCCCTCGCTGAGGAATGGCCCTACTGCACCATTACGACCTTCACCCGTTTGTCCTTTGCCAAATCCAGCGTCTTGCCCATCAACTCCACCTCCGGCACGCCTCCCGCATAGGAGCGAATCGTCGCAGACTTCAGTGCGCCCTCCACCCACGTTATGTCCACCTCGTACCCTCCACGAGCGCGCATCCCCAGCACCTCGCCGCTCTGCCACTCCGTCGGCAACGCAGGCAGCAGGTTGATCGCGCCCGTCTGGCTCTGTAGCAGCATCTCGCCGAAACCCGCCGGCGGCGAGTCGTACATCGTCGGGAAGTGCGTCCCCAGTGCAGCCAGCGCCTTGTCCCCCTCCAGCAGCCGCGCCCACAGCGCCGCCTTGTCCGGATGATACCCGCCGGACTTGCGCAGGCCCTCCGAGACGCGCGCCGCCGCAAACAACTGCGGCTGTGCCGGTGTAATTTGGCTCAGCTCAGACACGGACACCAGATGCGACGCGTGCCGGTGCGTCGGCTCCCACTCCTTGAAGTCCACCGCCCACTCCTGCAACTGCCCCTGCGACCCCACGCGAAACGGCAGCAGCTTGGGCATCGTCGCCTGTAGCCTCGCGCGGAACTCCGCATCCACGCCAAGCGCCTCGCTCCCAGCAATCGTGTTCTCGAACAACTGCCGTACCAGCGCCATGTCCATCGTCGATCCGCGGCTCACCGCCACGCGCTGCCCGGTCGCCGGGTCGATAAAGTGGTTCTCCGGCGAGGTCGAGGGCGACGTCACAAGATATCCAACGCCTTCTGCTGGACCGCTCGGCACCAGCAGGTCCAGCGCAAACTCCGATGCGCCCTTCAACACCGGATAGATCTTCATCCGCAGCTCGGCCTTGTCCAGTCCAAAGGCATACCGCTCCCACAGCGCCTGCGACAGCCAGAACCCGCCCACCGGCCAAGCCGCCCAGCACGGGTCGCCCTGCACCATCGTCGTCATCGCCCAGATGTCCGAGTTGTGGTGCACCACCCATCCATGGAAACCGTAGTCCACCTTCGCCGTGATCGCGCCGTTCTTCGCAAGATCGTTCACAAAGTCGATCTCAGGCTCCACCGTCTCGCCCACATTCGCCGGCTCGGCGGCCGCGTAGTACTTCTCCGGGTTCTCGTTCAGCGTAAAGTTCGACGAGTAGTGCGGCGCAAGGTCGCGGTTCCATATCCCCTGCTCGTTTCGCGGCGCGCCCCCGCCCGGACGAGAAGTAGCGATCAGCGCATACCGCGCCCACTGGTAGCCAAGCGCATACTTGTTGGGCGATTCTCCATCGATCGAAACCCACAGCCGCCGGAAGATCCCGCGATAGTCCGCCAGGTGCTCCGCCAGCAACGACTGATAGCTGCGCGCCACAGCCTTCGCCATATATCTGCGCGCAATCGCATCGGGGTCCTTGCCCTCGGTCGCCGGATCGCGGTCGAAGCCGTTGAAGCTGGTCGCCGCCGAAACGATCAGCACCGCCTCGTCCGCATTTGTCACCGAGATCGCATCGCTTCCCGCCGCGACTGTTCCTCCCTTCGCGGCCACATGCACAAGCGCCTCAAGCGATGTCCCCCGGTGCTCGTCCCACTGCACATCGGCATTCGCCACAGGCCCGGAGACATGCACCGGCGCGCGCCCCGTCACCGAGATCTCGTTCGCCGCCACAGTCGTCTTCCCATAATGCTGCTGCGTCGTCAACCCCACCGAGAACGTCAACGCCCCCGGCCTGTCCGCCGTCAGCCGCAGTACAATCACCTGCGCCGGATAGCTCGCAAATATCTCCCGCGTATAGGTTGTGCTCCGCCCGTTCGGCCCCGCCACCGTATAGCGCGTCGTCACCACAGCCGAGTCCAGATCCAGCGTGTTGCTGTAGCCGGTGTACGTCTCATCTCCCGGAAAGTTCAGGTGCAGATCTGCCAGCGGCTCATAGAACTGTGTGTTCGGCCCCTCCATGCCGCGCACCAACTGGTCAGCCTTCACATAGTCGGGGGCCTCCAGCGCCGTGCGAGTCGCCAGCAGCGCCTCACGGTGCGTTGCGTCCTCAAAGTGCTCCGGCCCCGGACCGGACCACAGAGTCGTATCGTTCAGCGGGATGTCCTCAACCGCGGTCGAGCCAAAGACCTTTGCTCCCAGCCGCCCATTGCCGATCGGCAGCGCCTCGCCGAAGTTTCGCGCATCGTTTGGCGTGGGAGCCGTCTTCACCAGCTTCAGCGTCTCCCACGCTCCCGGCTTCGACTGTATCTTCGCCTCGATCCCAACCGGCTTCGCCCGCCCAACTGGCACGCCCTGCTGGCCAAATCCCGCCGTCGATAGCAGACACCCAATCGCAAAGCTATAAAAAACCTTCATGGATCAATTACTCCCTTCGCAAACCCCATGCATCCTACCCTGCAACTCTATATCTTTCCGGCCATCCTGACCGCAACCCGCTCCTTGCTCCAGCCCCGCGCGTCCACTATTGATGCGGCCCTGAGGCATTGCTAGCATCGGCATAGGCAACATCTTTCTGGCCGAAGTAGTTCTCGACCCGCGCGGGCTGTTTCTGGATGCTGCGCAGAGCGCCGATAGCAGTACGTGTCAGAGCTAGTTTGTTTCTGGGAGGAGCCTTGGTCACTCGCTGCTTCAGGTCGGCGTTGAGCGACTCGTCCGGGTTCAACTCCGGCGATTAGCTGGGCAGGTAGAAGACCTTGATCTTCTCTGCGTTGTCAGCGAGCCATCGCTTACCAGCCTGGAGTGATGCACCTTAAGTCGTCGAGGATGAGGAATACCTTGTCTTTGCGTTGGCGGACGAGCCGGGGGAGGAAGTCGCTCAGGAGCTTCGCGTTAAGTGCGCCGGAGAACGCATCGCAGTGTTAGTTGACCGCTCATACTGACTCGCCGTCTCGCTTATCGAAATCCCAGCCAAGCACCGTTTCACAACTCCCGACGACTCCCATTCAAAGCAGCTTCCAACAACCTGCGGGAACCCATCTACTCCAATAAAAATTACACAAAACCCTGCCCAGAAAGGTGCATCGCGTAAAGGCCGGATCGGCAGCTTCTGCCACAGGAGTAGCAATGCCATGAAAACTACCGCCAGCTTACAGCAAGGTGCCAGCGCAGCCCGGCCTGCATCGTTCGCTCCAGCACATGCGCGTATTCCTGTAGCTCAGCCAACACCTGAGGGCCCTCCGTGCCAAGCTGCTGCGGATCGTTCTGCAGCTCCGCCACTAGCGCGCGTGCAGTCGCCAGCCCATCGCCTGCTGCGTACCACTGCGGCGGAGGCAAGCGCCGCATCAACTCGGGATTGCCGCCGCCCTCTTCGATCAGCAGCGCCATGGAGTTCTCATCCGCGGAAAAAAACTCGATCAGGGGCCTGACTCCAAGCTTGAGCGCGAGCCGCTCCAGCGCGTCCTCATGCCGCGCCAGCGCACGCCCGTTGACGAAGATGTCATACCCCGGATCTTCGCCCTCGACGACGATGTACATCGATGCAGCCATGCACAGAAGTGTACTTCGCCCGTCGTAGGTCCGGGAAGCAAATGTTGCGGCAATGCACCAATGTCGGTTCCAGGCCGCGCACGCCCCGCGCACTCAATCTACAAAGACAACGGCGAAGCCCGCTATGAAGCGGGCTTCGCCGTTGCATCTATCTTGCGTCCAATGCGTCCCGCTGAACGCGAGAAACAAGCATCAGCGGTTTCCACCGCCGCCCTGAGGAGCGCCGCCGGGGCCGCCAGGACGTCGTCCGCCGCGACGGCGACGGCCACCGGGCCTGCGGTCGCCGGCCGGTCTACCAGGGCTGCGGCCACCTGCGTTGCCCGCTGGAACTGGAACCGCATCGGACCGGTTGAAGTTCGGCTCGTCGTTGGGTGCGTCGTCCTCGCCGTCCTCGTCGGAGAACTCCTCGCCGCCCTCTATCAGGACCTCCTCGTCGTCGTCCTCGGCCGGTGGCGCATAGGCAGAATGACCGCCACCAGTGTGGCCGTCGTTCTCGCCGGCTTCGGGCAGCCCGAGCTTGGCCCGTTGCTCACGCAGCACCGCCTTGCGCGAGAGCTTGATGCGGTTGCCCTCGATCGAGAGCACCTTCACCAGGATCTGGTCGCCCTCGCGCAGCTCGTCCTTCACCTCTTTGACGCGGTGCTCCGCAATCTCCGAGACGTGCAGTAGGCCATCTGTTCCGGGGAATATCTCGACGAATGCACCGAACTCGGCGATGCGCACCACCTTGCCCAGATAGGTCTTGCCAATCTCCGGCACGGCTGTAATGTCGGAGATCATCTGGATCGCAGCGGCAAGCCCATCGGCATCGCTCGATGCCACGTTGACGCGCCCCGTGTCGTCCACATCGATCTTCACTCCGGTGGCATCGACGATGCCGCGGATCACCTTGCCGCCTGGCCCAATCAGGTCGCGTATCTTGTCGGTAGGGATCTGGATGGTGTGAATGCGCGGCGCGAACTGCGACTTCTCCGCGCGCGGCGTGCCGATCGTCGCATCCATGATCTCCAGCAGGTGCAGCCGTCCGCGACGCGCCTGCTCCAGCGCCTCGCGCATGATCTGCGCCGTGATGCCCATGATCTTGATGTCCATCTGCAGCGCCGTGATGCCCTTGCGAGTGCCGGTGACCTTGAAGTCCATGTCGCCGTAGTGGTCTTCCGCGCCCGCGATGTCGGAGAGAACGGCGTATTTGTCGCCCTCCTTCACCAGCCCCATGGCAACGCCTGCAACTGCGCTCTTGATGGGAATGCCAGCCTGCATCAGCGCCAGCGACGCACCGCAGACCGTCGCCATCGACGACGATCCGTTCGACTCCAGAATGTCCGAAACCACGCGCAGCACATACGGCGACTCGTCCTCGCCCGGCAGAACGGCCTCGATCGCGCGCCATGCCAGCGCGCCGTGGCCGATCTCACGCCGCCCCACGCCGCCCATGCGTCCCACCTCGCCCACCGAGAACGGCGGAAAGTTGTAGTGCAGCATGAAGCGGCGCTTCTGCTCGCCTTCGTAGCTCTCCATGCGCTGCGCATCGTCGGTGGTGCCCAGCGTGGCAGACACCAGCGCCTGCGTCTCGCCGCGCGTGAACAGCGCCGAGCCATGCACTCGCGGCAACACACCAACCTCGACCGTCACCGGGCGGATCTCGTCGAACGCGCGATGGTCCGGGCGAACGCGCTCGTTCAGCACCTGGTCGCGGAAGATGCGCTCGCGCAACAGCTCATAGTATTTGCTGAGCTTCTTGGCCGCCGCGGCGTCGCCCTCCGGCAACTCCTTCTTCAGTGCGTCCTTGATCTGCTTCACCAGCTCGTAGCTCTCGAACTTGGGGTGCTTCTGCGTGTCCAGCGCGTCCTTCAACTGTGCGCCAATCTTTGCTGTCAGCTCGCCGAGATACGCTTCATCGATCTCCACGGCGGCGGGCACGCGCTTCGTCTTGCCGGCGCGCGATACCAGGTCGCCGATCGCCGCGCAGATTTTCTTGATCTGCTCATGCGCGAACTCGATGGCATCGACCACCTGCGCCTCGCTGCACTCCTTCGACCCCGACTCCACCATCACAATGCCGTCCTTCGTGCCGACAACCATGATGTTGAGCAGGCTCTTGGCGCGCTCCGAATACGTCGGGTTGACGATGAAGGCGCCGTCGATCAGTCCGATGCGCACCGCGCCGACCGGCCCATGGAATGGAATGTCGGACAACGCCAGAGCGCAGCTCGCGCCGTTGATCCCCAACACGTCCGGGTCGTTCTCCTTGTCCGCCGAGTAGACAAACGCCACCACTTGCGTCTCGTTGCGGAAGGTCTCGGGGAAGAGCGGGCGGATCGGGCGGTCGATCTGCCGGCAGGTCAGGATCTCCTTCTCGCTGGGCCGTCCCTCGCGTTTGATGAAACCGCCGGGAATGCGGCCGCCTGCGTAGGTGTTCTCGCGATACTCCACCGTCAGCGGGAAGAAGTCGATGCCTTCCTTCGGGTCGGGCGCGGCCACAGCCGTTGCCAGGACTACGGTGTCTCCGCTGGTGGTGAGCGCCGCGCCGGAGGCCTGCTTGGCCATCCGTCCGGTCTCGAATTTCATCTGCTTGCCGCCGGCAAGCTCAACTGTAACGTCCTGCTTCATGGTGTACCTCTTCTCTCGTTCTGCATTCAATAATGGAACTTGTGGGTGCGCCGCTCAACCGGCCGCGCAGCGATACGGCGCGCTGTGACCGCTTGGGCCCATGGCCGCTCGATGCAACCGACTGTAGGGTGGAAATCCGCAAGGCTAGATGGCAAACCGTGGGACGGGGCGTATGTCCCATGGTCCGCCCATCGGATTCGAAGACGAATTGGGACGCGTTCACGATGCCGGCTTCTGCCATCGTCAACAACTCCGGCGGCAACGGCCGAAGCGGTTGCGCGTGAAGTTGAATGCCGGGGTGTGGCAGGTTCTGCGTGCTTCCATAACGATGGGATGTCCCAGTGCGGCCTACTTGCGTATGCCCAGCTTCGCGATGACCTCGCGGTAGCGGTCGGAGTCGCACTTCTTCAGGTAGTCGAGCAGACCGCGGCGCTTGCTCACCAGCATCAGAAGTCCGCGGCGAGAGCCGTGATCCTTCTTATGCAACTTGAAGTGCTCGGTCAATTCGCCAATGCGCTCGCTCAGGAGGGCAATCTGAACCTCCGGACTTCCGGTGTCCGCGTCGTGGGTGCGAAACTTCTCGATGATTCCAGTCTTCTTTACCGATTCCAACACAGCAGTTGTTGCTCCTGATCTTCTAGTCACTTCTTCGGTCGCAGTATCTCAGTCAAGGATAGCATCGGACGGCAAATTGCACCAATTCTCTGCCCGAAAAAGCTTCAGGCCAGATGCTTTTTCAGGAACGCCAGCGACCGCGTGTGTGCCCGCGCCGCCGCCGCCGCGTTGTAACTCGGACGATCCGGGTTGGCGAAGGCGTGGCCCACCCCGTCGTAGAGGCATATCTCCACATCGGGATGCTCGCCGCGCACCGCTTCGATCTGGTCGCTGCCAATGTGGTCGTCGGCCGCGCCGAAGTGCAGCAGCACCGGACAGACCGGCTTCTCCACAGCCACCTTGCCGATGCCGCCCGCATAGTACCCAACGCAGCACTCCGGCTTCATTCGCAGCTCTTCGCCGCGCGTGGACGCAAGCCAACTGACGAGCCCACCGTAGCAAAAACCCAGCACGCCGGTCGGCTTGCCTGATAGCTTCCCATGATGGAAGGCCGCGGCGATGTCCAGTAGCGACACATTTGGATCGAGCTTGGGATAGATTGCGAAGGCCTTCTTCATGTCGGCCTCGCCGTAGCCAAGTTCAAGGCCGCGCTCGAAGCGGTCGAAGAGCGCGGGCGCAATCGCCAGAAACCCCTCGCGCGCGTATTCGTCGGCAACGCCGCGGATCGACTGGTTCACCCCGAAGATCTCCTGCACCACAACCAGCGCGCCGATCGGTTCCTGCGCGGGGGTCGCCACATACGCGCCCAGCTCATGTCCATCGTCCGCCTTCAACTTTACCCAGTTGCCCATTGCTTCGCTCCTTTGTTCCACGATCTCTGAATTTCATCTGTCTATAGACATTCCATCAGATGCGGCCAAGGCAAAGAGCGTTCCAAAAAACTGCGCCAAGCGCAATGCAATTGCACTGTGGCCCCAGCCTGCGCAACATCGGCTCATCCGTGGCTGGAAGGAGCCGTGCGCCGGTCGAACGCATCGCGCGCCGCAAAGAATGCAGGCTTCGCGTGTTTCTCCGTGTCGAACGGAAGCGGCCGCTCCGGCCGGCCGGCCGCGCGGCCCTCTTCGCGGTTGAGCCACGTATAGCGGTCCGTAATTCCCCAGGTCAGCACCGCGCGCACCGCCGGATCGAACAACACCAGATCCAGATACTGCCGGTACGCAGCCGCGACTGCGGCGTCTCGCAACGGCACATCGGTTGGCAGGGCGCGGTCGTTCACATCCATCTCCGTGACAAAAACCTGCAAGCCCAGCTCGCGCGCCTCCGCGATAAACCGCATCAGCCCCGCACCATACGGCATCGCCGCGGCCGCGTTGCCGCCAGCCTGCGCAGTCCAGGCCGCAATGTGCGACTGCACGCCGACTGCATCCACCGGCACGCGGCGAGCCACCATGCGACGCAGCATCTCGATCGTGGCCGCGCGCTTCTGTTCGCCCGCGCGCGTCTCCGGCTCGATCCCGTACTCGTTGTACGTCAACAGCGCCTGCGGGTCGGCGTCGCGCGCGGTCTGGAACGCCAACTCGATATAGTCCTCGCCAACCAGCCGCAGCCAGGGCGAGTTGCGCAAACCGTCCGGTCGTCCATCCGCCACGTCGATCGCCTCGTTGACCACGTCCCACGAGTGCATCCGTCCCGCGTACCGCCCCACCACGGTCTCGATATGTGCCACCAACAGGCCGCGCGCATTCGCCGCCGTCGCCTGGGCCTCGAACCACTTCGGGTTGTCGCGGTGCCACACCAGGTTGTGCCCGCGAATCTTCATGCGGTTGGCCTCGGCGAAGGCCACCAGCGCATCGGCCTGGTCGAAGTTGAATCCGTCGGGCGAGGGCCGCAGCGCGCCCCACTTCATCGCGTTCTCCGCCACCACAATGCGACATTGCGCGCGGATGAGCGCGGCATAGGCCGCGTCCGTCGCAAGCGCATCCATGTTGACCGCGCAGCCGTACAGCAAGCTCTGCGCCGCGGCATGAGAACCCAGAGACGCTTCTCCTGCGATGCTCACGCCCGTGCCAGAGGGGGCGTCCGCAGGCTTGGGAGGATTGGTCGAGTAAGCGCGTCCAGCCGATGCATCCGCATAATTGACGGCAACCAGCGGCAGAAGCGCGCCAGCACCCAGTCGCGCCGCCGTGCCGAGAAACACACGCCTTGAAGCCCTCGTCAACGCTTCTCCGGTGCGCGCGCATAGGCCCTCATCTCCGAGAGCCAGCTCAGATAGCGCAGCACCTGTCTGCGTTCGGCGATGAGAAAGTGCAGGAGGTCGCGCGCACCAACCTGCTCGGCGTGCCTGCCGGTGAAGGTCTCCAGCCGCCATTTGAGGTACTCGCTGCGCCATGGCTGCAGCCGATGGCCGCGCGTCGCATTCCAAAGAAAGACCAGCCCTGCGTCCATGCGCCACTCCCTCGTCCCCAATTATAGAGATCTTCGCTATTTTCATTGAATTGACCTACAAACAGCCAACCCAACAGAAACCTGCGCATCATACAGACACCTGACGTTTAGTAAATAGCCCAGAGGAAGATGAAGACCATGCTGAGGTGTCAGGCGTGAATCCAGGCCCTTCGCAAAACATGCCTTTTGTATCCCGGTTGTCAAATAAGAGAGGGGGTTATTTATGTCGAACAATGGAGAACGGGGTTATATGTATCGGTCACTTGTAAGACACATTATCGAGTTGCCCGCAGTAGTCTGGTTTGCAGTAGCAACAGTGGTATCGGTTGGAGCGGTTGCGGTGGGCTGTGGAAGTTCTTCGCCTGCATCGACGTCGGGCATGGCGACGGTCTCGGTCAAGATCAGCGATCCTGCAACCTGTATGGCGCCCAATGGGCCGTTTTCCCATGTCTATGTGACCATCAGCGACGTGGAAGCGGACACAAACGCAACTGCGTCTGATACCGACTCCAGTTGGGTCGATCTCACTCCCAACCTTGCCAAGGCCCCGGTGCAAGTCGATCTTCTGGCTACGCCCAGCAACGGTTGCTTTCTGGCCTCATTGGGAGATTCACTGCAACTCCAGGCAGGAGACTACCAGCAGATTCGCCTGATCCTGACGAACAGCACATCGCTGATTTCGGCCACCAATGCGTGCGGTTCGACGGCAAACTGTGTTGTGGCCAACGGAAATACAAGTCCATTGCTGCTCTCCAGCGAGACAACGACAGGAATCAAAATTCCTTCAGGTCAGATCTCCAATGGCGGCTTCAACATATCTGCCGGACAGACCAAGGACCTGGATATCGACTTCAACACCTGCATCTCTATCGTGCAGGAGGGTAACGGCGATTATCGCCTAAAGCCGGTTCTGCACGCGGGCGAGGTGAGCACAACATCAACTTCCATCAATGGGACCGTGATGGACACTGCGACAAACAAACCCATCACCGGCACTGCGATGGTTGCTCTGGAACAACCGGACACAACGGGCGTAGATCGCATCTTTATGAGTACGTTGACCGATGCAAGCGGCAATTTCACGTTCTGCCCGCTGCCGTCGGGAAACTTTGATGTGGTGGTTGCGGCAATGGGTTCTGCAGGTGTGGTCTACTCGCCGACCGTAGTGACAGGAGTGACAACGGGAACGGCGATGGGCAACGTGGGTGTGACTGCGTTGCCTGTGGTCTCCGCCACTGCGGCCACGTTATCGGGCCAGGTGACTGCGCAGAACGCTACAAGCCCGTCCGCGGGTATTGTGATTGATGTTCAGCTTAGTACGCTTGAACCGGTCAGCAGTGCGCTGACAGTTACTGTGCCATTGTTGCCAACCAAAACGCAATCCAGCGCGGAGCTTGCGTTGGAGACGGCGAGTGGCGGCAGTTGCACATCCGGAACGGACTGCATCGGTTACACCATCCAGGTGTCTGCCGGAACACCGTATGTAGGCGCGTTTTCAGCAAGCGGAACAATATTGACGCAGAGTGCCCTGCCGGCAGCATACAAGATAGACGGCATCGCCACGATGCCGTCTTCCGGTGGAACGCTCGACTGCGCGCTCAGTGATGTTACTTCGGCAAGTGTGACACCAGTGGTCGGCGTGACAACGTCTGCTCCGACCCTGGCCTTTACAGGATGTTCCTAATAGTGTTGGCGGCGAGTAGGCGGTAGTGCCCCAGGTCTCAGTTCACAGACCTGGGGCGCGAGCCCCAGTGGCATACGCCACGCGGCGGAACACCGCTTGCGCCGTTCCCGACGCCTCTCCTCTGAGTCGTCGTTCTCTCGCTGTCTGCATCTCCATGTCGTACTTGCCTGTTGCAGCGCACTGCTCTATCCGAACTACTACCCACCGTCCAATCCGCAGCGCAAAACAAGTAGAATGATCGCGTTTGGGAAATACCCCCTTTCCCTTCAATCTGGAAGCCGAATGGATGTGCCGCTCAATACTGTCTCAGTACCGATGGAGCAATATGAAACCGCCCGGATTTATGGCCTCTTGCGCAGTTCTAGCATTCGTCGGCAGCACGTCCTTGTATGCGCAGGACACACGCAAGGTTGTCGAACCGACTATACCGCCCGCATGTGTCACGTTGAAGGCCGCGCTCACCACCGCCTCCGCCACCGGCGGCGCGATCGAGGCAGGGATCGAGGACCCGGCAACCAATATGTCCGCGGACAAGCCCGCGCTCGACACCGCACGCATCCAGCAGGCGCTCGACCACTGCGCCAAGGGCCAGGCCGTGGAGCTTGCCGCAAGCTCTGCGGACTCCGCATTTCTCTCCGGCCCTATCCAACTGCGTTCCGGCGTGACTCTGTTGATCGACAAGGGCGTCACGCTCTACGGTTCGCGCAATCCAAAGGACTACGAGACCTCAGACGGGAGCTGCGGCGTAGTCAACGACATCTCCAGCGCGGGCTGTAGACCGCTGATCGCAGCCCGCGGCGCGAGCGGCTCGGCAATCATGGGCGACGGCGCCATCGACGGACAGGGCGGGGCCAAAATCATCGTGGACGGCAGGCCCTCCGGCAAGAGTTGGTGGGACCTGGCCGAGGACGCCCGCGCGGCCGGACGCCAGCAGGTGCCACGCTTGATCGTCACCGACCTGACCGACAACTTCACGCTCTACCGCATCACGCTGAAGAACTCGGCAAACTTTCACGTCTCCTTCCATCGCGGCGACGGGTTCACCGCCTGGGGGGTCAAGATCGACACACCCAGCACGGCGCGCAACACCGACGGCATCGACCCCGCGCAGTCCACCAACATCACCGTCACCCAGACCTACATCCGCACCGGCGACGACGACATCGCAATCAAGGCGGGCGACGGCCCCACCACCAACATGACCGTGGTCCACAACCACTTCTACTCCGGCCACGGCATGTCCATCGGCAGCGAGACCAATGGCGGCGTCAGCCAGATCCTGGTCCAGGACCTCTCGCTCGACGGCCCGGACAACGGCATCCGCATCAAGTCCAACGCCACGCGCGGCGGGCTGGTGCAGAACATCCTCTACGACGACATCTGCATTCGCAACTCGAAATTCCCCATCGTCTTCGATACCGCTTACACCTTCCCCGGCAAGGGGGTCTCGCTCTACCCGGTCTACCAACACATCGTTCTGCGTGACGTGCGCCTCTCCGGCGGAGGCAGGGTGCAGTTCAACGGCTTCGACGACACCCACCGCATCGCGGTCACGCTCGATGGAGTGCTTCGGCTCGACAAAGCGTCACTGTACCAGGCCCAGGCCATCCATACCGACCTCACCTTCGGCCCCGGCCCGGTCAACATCGACTTCACCGGCGACGACTCCACCGTCACCGGCAAGGAGACCGGCGGCAGCCTGCCCGGATGCGCCGCCAAGTTTGTCCCCTTCCCCAGC
>JAJZDL010000247.1 GCA_021851465.1 Acidobacteriota bacterium | reverse complement strand
GCCGGGACTAAACAGGTAGATACCCGAAGAGAACCAAATCATTCCTCATAAGTACAATAGAATCTAATTTTTGCCGACACACACCACCTGCAATCGCATGAATCGAATCAACTTACGCCCAAATACCTCCCAGGGGGTGCCACCAGAAATAACCAACTAGTTAACCCACAAGCGCCAAGCACCAGTTCGATGAACCAATCGCAACTCAATGAACCGATCGCCACTCCAAAGAATGCAAGCCTGGTCATCCCGCCGCTCGAAGAGATAGACGAACGAAGCATCGCTCGATTCCCGCAATCGCCTTGGTGCGTGGCTGTCAATCAGCATCCGCCACTCTGCTGCTATGCTGGGTCTTGCCGGTCTCCGGCCGATCCGATCGAGGAGTGTGTGCATCCATGTCCGAACCTGTCAAAATTTCCGTCCGCCCCAATGGCCCGTTGCGGGTCGAGGGATCGTTTGAGTTGTGCGATGCCGATGGCAAGCAGTGGGATCTGGCCGGCAAGCCTGCCGTCTCGCTCTGCCGTTGTGGCGCCAGCGAGAGCAAGCCGTTCTGCGATGGCTCGCACCGGCGGATCGACTTCCAGAGCGCTCCCAGCCCGCTGCCTCCGGTATAAGGGCCCCTGGAATCCATATCCAGTGACTCGCACTCGGTCTTCGCTACATTCTGTCGCGCTGTCGCTGCGATGCATCCTGCTTCGTGCGCTTGTCCTGCTGGCGCTGCTGCATCCCGTCACTCTGACGCTGCGCGCGCAGCAGACGGTGCTGTCGCCTGCCGGCACAGCGCCCGACCTGTCGGCAGTGCCGCTGCCAGGTCGCCTCCGCGCCTACACGCGCGAGGAGGCGATGCTGCCCATGCGTGACGGTGTGCGCCTCCACGCTGTCATCCTGCGGCCGACCGAACTCACGCCCGGAGAAACGCTTCCCTTCCTCCTCAACCGTACGCCCTACGGCGTGGACGGCTTTACCTCCGACACCGTCAACCGCGACATGCCGGAGCTCGCCGCCAGCGGTTACATCTTCGTCTACGAAGACATCCGTGGGCGCTACGGTTCGCAAGGCACGTTTGTGATGAACCGCCCCATCGTCCCCCACAACACCCCAAACGATGTGGACGAAACCACGGACACCGGAGACACCATCGACTGGCTCCTTGAAAACGTTCCCGGCAACAATGGCCGCGTCGGCGTCTTCGGCGTCTCTTACGACGGCTTTCTCGCCATCATGGCGGGCATCGATGCGCACCCCGCAGTCAAAGCCATCTCGCCCCAGGCACCGATGACAGACGTCTGGATGGGCGACGACTTCTTTCACAACGGTGCCTTCCGCCAGAGCTACGGCTTCGACTATGTGCAGCAGATGGAGGCGCAGAAGACCGACGCGCGCGTCGTCTCGCGGCAGGACATGTACAGCTTCTTTCTGCGCCACGTCAACTTCGCCGGGGCCGCCAAGGCTGCGCACATGGGCAACCTGCCTACCGCGCAGGCCTTCCTCACCCAGCCCGCCTACACACCGTTCTGGCAGGCGATGGCAGTCGAAGACAACCTCGACAAGGTCGCAGTCCCAACCCTCGAAGTCGGAGGCTTCTGGGACCAGGAGGACATGTGGGGCACGCAGGCCGAGTACGCCGCGCTGAAGAAACACGATGCCAAACACGAAGTCTTCCTCGTCCTCGGCCCCTGGAACCACGGCGGTTGGCAGTACGCTGCACAGCAGCTCGGCTCACAGTTTGGTGGCATCGATTTCGGCCAGCCGACCGGGACCGAGTTCCGCAAGCACTTCGAGGCACCGTTCTTTGAAAAATATCTGAAGGACAGGCCCGGCTTCGACCTCGCCGATACCGCCAGCTTTCGCACCGGAGTCAACCAGTGGGAACGTTACGACGCTTGGCCCCCGACCGCTGGCTTCGTGTCCACGCGGCTCTATCTCGAACCCGACAGTCGTCTCAGCTTTGCCCCTCCCACAACTGCGGATGGAGCCATCGCAGCCTCCTATGTGGCCAATCCCGCCGACCCGGCCCCCTACCGCCACCGGCCCATTCAATCCACCTACGCGCCAGGATCGAAGTGGTACACCTGGTTGGTCGAGGATCAGAGCTTCGTCACCGCGCGCAAAGACGTTGCCAGCTTTACCCTGCCCACGCTCGACCGCGATCTCACCATCACCGGCGAGGTCACAGTCGATCTCTTCGCCGCAACCACAGGCAGCGATGCCGATTGGGTCGTCAAGCTCATCGACGTCTACCCCGACGACTCGCCCATGCAACCTCAACGTTCCGACTCACCGCGCTCCCCGCCCATCTCCAGTGCGGGCTATCAGCTCATGGTCGCCAGCGAGATCTTTCGCGGGCGCTACCTCCACAGCTTCCAGCAGCCCGCGCCGCTCACCCCAGGCGCGGTCGACGAGTTCCGTTGGAGCCTGCACGGCGCAGACCACACCTTTCTCAAGGGCCACACAATCATGGTCGAGGTGCAGTCAAGCTGGTTCCCGCTCTACGACCGCAACCCGCAGACCTTTGTCGCCAACATTATGTCCGCGCCCAAAAGTGCCTACCGGCCTGAGGCGATCACCCTCTACGCATCGCCCCAGTACCCTTCGCACCTTGAGTTTTCTGTAGCGCGGTAGAAAAGTTGTGCGCCTTTGCTCGGATCGTCGAAGTTCGTTGCCCCACGTCGCGTTCCACCGGTTATCCTTATCGACATGACCCACACGTCTCCGTTCGACTGGCGCGGCAAACGCGTCTTCCTCACCGGCCACACCGGCTTCAAGGGCGGATGGCTCGCTCTCTGGCTGGCCAAACTCGGCGCTGAGGTGCGCGGCTACGCGCTCGAACCCGCCACCGATCCCAACCTCTTCACTGTGGCCCGCGTCGGCTCGGCCCTCGACGACATCCGCGGAGACATCCGCAATGCCGCCGCGCTCGAACCCGCTCTGCGCTCCTTCGCGCCGGAGGTTGTCTTCCATCTCGCCGCGCAGCCGCTCGTCCGCGCCTCCTACGACGACCCCATCGGCACATACGAGACCAACGTCATCGGCACCGCGCGCGTCCTCGACGCCA
>JAJZDL010000246.1 GCA_021851465.1 Acidobacteriota bacterium | reverse complement strand
TCTCAATGGCATAACCCTGCGCCTGCTCGCGTTGCTCGCCGGCGTTCTTCTCTTCTTTCTCGTCTACTGGGTGCTGCCCAACCGCAAGGTGCCCGCGCGCGCCGTTCTGCCCACGGCGATTGTGGTCGGCGTTTTGTGGGAGATGGCGAAGGAACTCTACGTTCTCGCTCTGCCGCACCTCGATTTTCCGTCCATTTATGGGCCATTCTATGTCTCGGTCACGCTGATGACGTGGGCGTTCCTCTCCGGGCTTCTGCTCCTTGCCGGCGCGCATTTCTCCGCGACGCGCTATGCTCTTTGCGTGGCCCGCGAGCAGGACCGCGAAGAGCTTGAACGCCAAGCGGCTGCCGATACACAGTAGAATGATGCCGATGCAGACGATGAATCAATCCGGCCACCGGCAAGCCCAGTCGGCATCCTCGGCGGAACCGTCTCGCCGATGGCCGCGCATACCGCCTTCCGGTTTGGCCGGGGCGTTCTTCTGGCTTGCGCTCGTCTGTGGGCTGCTCTGGATGCTTCAACTGGCACACGTCGGCGGCAGGCTGATTGGCCCGATGCAGTTCCTGGTTGTGCTGGCGTTGTTCGTGCTGGCGGTTCCACTGGCCTGGCGCCTTATTCATCGACATCTGCTGTGGAGTGTCCGCAACAAGCTCATTCTGACCTATCTGCTGATCGGCCTTGCCCCGGTCGTCATGTTGCTGACCTTTGTCGCCATCTCGGCGTACATCGCGGCGGGCCAGTTCTCCATCCATCTGGCGGACATGCACATGCGGCAGCAGTTGGACGAGCTGGGCGTGGAGAGCTCCTCGCGCGCATCGCGGCTGGCGCGGATACTGCGCGACCGCGCCGAGCAGCCGCCAGGCCGCCCCGTACAGGGCCCGCTCGGTGGGCCGCCTCCCCGCAGGCCGCCGCGTCCCGCAGCGCAAGGACCGGGAGGCGGTGCTGCCCGTGGAGGCGCGAGGCCTGCATCCTCTGCGCGAACGGCTGCACAAAACCCGCTGGAGCGTGCCGTGCGGGTCGCCTCCAATGCTGCCGTCGCGGCTCAGACCGCAGCCCAGTTGGCGGCGCAGTTGGCGGCAACCCAGGCGGCCAATCAGACAACGACGCCCGAAGAGGCCGCTCCCGACCCACTGCTCGCGCGCCTGCACAGGCACAGCTCGGTCTACCTGAACGGTGTTCCGTACTACGCCACACTCTCGTTTGCCGCGCTGTCCGCGGCCAGCGCCACTGTTGCGCAGCCAGCTCAAGCAGCGCAGCCAACCGAGCCGGTGTCGCAGCCAGGAAACGAACCGCTGCTAGGAACCATGCAGCAGCCAAACGCAGTGCCGTCGAACGCCTCCGGTCAGATCGCCGCGCCGTACGGCCTTCCGCCCTGGGCCGCGAACTTGCACGGCAACCAGTTCCGCGGTCTGGTCCTCGATGGCCATACCCTCTTTCTTGTCGCCATCGACCAGCGCCGCATCGAAGGCAGCGGGCTGCTGAGTGTCGTCACCAGTATGCCGGTCGACAGCGCCCTGATAGACGTAGTGGCGGAGGGGCTTGGCCGAGTGCAGCTCACCGCCATGAACACTGGCCGCCGGCGCACACATCCTCGTTCCGAATCTTCCGCCGCGTCCGGGAATGGCAGTCGCAGCTCCCTCGACCAGGAGATCCAGCGCGCTACGGTCTATGGAGGCGAGCAGCCATCGCCCATCAACCTCTTCGACGTTGAGGTGCCTTTCCTCTCTACGTTGGACATCCGGGACTGGAAGACGAGCGAGCCCGATAATGTTCCGATCGTCGTGCACTCTCGCCCGTCGGTGCTCTATGGCCGCCTCTTCGGCAGCTCGCTGGGCGGCATTGTGACGCGCGCGATCCGGATCGGGCTCATTGCGCTGTGCATTGTCTTTGCGCTGATCGAGGCGCTTGCCCTGTGGGCGGCGCTGGGCCTCAGCCGTGCCATTACCGCCTCGGTCGAGGAACTCTACGCCGCCACGCAGCGCGTCGATCGCGGCGATCTGGTGCATCGCATCGCCGCCGCGCCCGTGGGCAAGCGCGACCAGCTCGGCGAGCTGGCACGCTCCTTCAACCGCATGACCGGCTCACTGGAGCGCCTGCTCGTCGAACAGCACGAGAAGGAGCGGATGCAGAGCGAGCTGAACATCGCGCATGAGGTGCAGGCCAACCTCTTCCCGCACCGTGTCGGCGATCTGCCCACCCTCCAGTTGCATGGTGCCTGCCGACCGGCGCGCACCGTCTCCGGCGACTACTACGACTTCCTCATCTTCCGCCACCCGGACAATCCCGACGGCTCGCGCGGCGCGGAGTCCGGAGTAGGCATCGCCCTGGGCGACATCAGCGGCAAGGGCATCTCTGCGGCGCTTTTGATGGCCACCTTGCACTCCGCCGTGCGCGCCTACCGCCTGGCCGGCGAGGACCTGGTCTACTCCGAGAGCGCCATCGCCGCGCTTACTACCAGTCGCGAAGACCTCGCCGGAGACAGCGGCAAGCTCTTCGAATCGCCCGGCCGAATCCTCTCGCTGCTCAACCGCCATCTGTACCGCAGCACGCAGCCGGAAAAGTATGCAACGCTCTTCCTGGCCCACTACGACGCGGCCACGGCGCAGCTCACCTACTCGAACGCCGGGCACCTGCCGCCGTTCGTCCTCAGCCGCGACGGCAGAGTCCGCCGCCTGGAACGAGGCGGCACCGTCGTCGGGCTGATGGACGGCATGCGCTATGAGGAAGGCCGCATCCAGATGCAGCCCGGCGACATCCTGGTCGCCTACTCCGACGGAATCACCGAGCCGGAGAACGAACTTGGCGAGTTTGGCGAGCAGCGCCTGATGGAGATCGTCGCGCGCTTCCGCGATCAACCGCTGGAGGCCATCTCGGCACAGGTGCTGCTGGCCATCGACGCCTGGATCGGCGGCAAAGAACAGCCCGACGACATCACACTCGTCCTCGCCCGACAGATTGAGCCTTCACCTCTGTGAGTTGATAGTCGTTGTGCCAATGCCTCGAGTGTCCTGAGTCTGAAGTTCATTTACAAAAGCGGTCGACGAAGTCCAGTCTTCTGAATCATTGCTTCGCAACATAAATCCAAAAGCCAAATCCAAGGGCCAAAGGCCCGCTGTATACCAG
>JAJZDL010000245.1 GCA_021851465.1 Acidobacteriota bacterium | reverse complement strand
CTTGATCGGGCAAAAGTCGCAACATTATTCTCAGCAGGCGGTCCGTACGGTTGCGGAGCAAGGGCAGAACCCTCGCCGGAACGACACGTCCTTGCTGACCAAAGATCATGCGCTTGTCGGCATGTGCTGGTCGGACTTTATTGTCGGAAAACACACTCCTTGAGGACGTTAACCCAGGGAAGCTACGCAGTTCCTGGTCGTCGAAGTTCAAATCGATACCCAACGAAATCGACCTGCAGGCCGCGCCCATGCTTGTTCTCAAGCTCGGCGTGCGCCATTTAACCGGGTAGCAGTGAGTTCGCGTATTGAATCGAGGGATGCGGCGCGCGTCCGTATCTGTCCGGGCCGGCCCGCAGAAACCGCATCGGGACGCACACATGAAAGACTGGCCCGCATCCCCCGCGGACGTGGACGTCTGGACCGAAGCACCTGCGCGTTGCCGCGCCATGACCTTGGATTGGGAAGTTGATCAGCAACAACACGCAGACGATGGTTCATCGATCGAATTGCGGCACGACGAACCCTGCCGCTTCGCACTTGCCGGTTTACCGGGCCTGAGGCCAGAACCCATTGACGAAAGTGCACGAATGCGCGGAGGCATCGATGGGTGTGTGCCGGACCTGGGTCAGGCGGATGGCGCGGCGACTGCCGGATGCGTTCCTGAGTCGGCTTCGCCCTTCCCGCACCCTCATCGAAGCCTGGCGGATGCAGCCGGCAGGTTCATCAGCGAACGGATCGCGGCGAATTGCGGATCGGCGCGCACACCGGTCCCAAGCGGCCCGAATACGAACATCATCAGAAAGTCATGGTCGCGGACGGCGCGCCGCAGCGCGTCAATAGTCCTGGTTTTCTGGCCCAGGCTCCAATCCAGCCAGGCCACCAACACACCCGAAACGTACCGGCGGCTTGCGCGTTGCTCGAGTGCACCGAGTGCCCGGCGCGCTCCACCCTTGTGCCCCAGCAACGCCTCACTGGCGCCGATTTCGGCCAGTGCGTACTGCGGTGTGCGTCCCCAGAGCCTGTCTGCATGATGGACCGCTGCCAGTGCCGCACGGGGATCGCCCAACGCCAGATCCGCCTCTCCCATGAAGGCGTAGGTCAGCGCGAAGTCGGGCGCAATGGCCGCAGTCGCGCGGTACTGCGCGAGAGAGGCCCGCAGGTCTCCCGCGTAACACAGCGCGCGGCCGAGGTCGGCATTGATGATCGGCGACAGCGGATCGAGGCGGCGTGCGATGCGCATCTCGAGCAGGGCGGCCTGCATCCGCTCCATGAACCACAGGTGGATCGCATACCACTGATGCGCCGTCGCATCGCTGGGATCCAGTTGCAACGCACGTCGGTAATTCTGTCCCGCGTCGCGCCAGTCCCAGTGCTGGTCGTCCAGCAGCCCAAGCACTTCATAGGCCCGGGGCAGCGCCGGGTCCAGGGCGATGGCCTTCCGGGCAGCGGCGAATGCATCCTGATAATAAGTATCGGGCCGTGCACCAGCCTGATAAGAGCGAATGACCGCATAGGCCATGGCCAGGTTCGCCCAGGCCGGGGCATACGATTCGTCGGCCTGGGTGGCCTTGTGCAGATAGGCGATTGCCTGAAGGATGTCCCCGGGGTCGCGGGAATTCAGGTATTCCAAACCCGCCAGGTAGAAGTCGCGCGCTTGAGGGTTGATCCCGGCGCCCGTACGGTTCCAGCCGAAGTCCGGCGGCGGCGCGACATGTAGCTGGTCGGCGATGCCCCGGACGATCATGTCCTCCGCTCCGCTCACGTCGCCGGCGTCGACTGTGAATTCATCCGTCCAGCGCTCATAGCCATCTGCGGCATCGACCAGCATCACGTCGATATGCAGCAACGGACCGATTCTGTGGACGCTGCCCTCCACGATCGACGCCACGCCCAGCAGACGGCCGGCCTGGCGCGCGTCCATGGGCTTGCCGCGGAGACTGAAGGAGGATGTCGGCGCGACCACGCGCAAGGCGGGGATGCGCCCGAGACGCGTGATCAATTCGTCGGTCATGCCGTCGCTGAGATAACGCATCGCGAGCACATGGTCGAGATCGAGAAACGGCAGTACCGCCACCGTAGAGGCCTGAGGCGCAGCCACACCCGCCGATTTCCTGGCCCGCGAGGCACGCAACAGCAGCCCGCCTCCGCCGAGCAGGAACAGAAACGCCAGAACGGTCATGGCTGCAATCCAAGCCCGGCGACCAGCCGGCGCTGCGCTCCCCGTAGTGCTGCCCTCCGGTGCCGGACTCGGCGCTCCGTGCGGTGGCGATGCGGATGTCTCGGCTTCCCACAACGAGGCCGCGAGCATGCGGGTGGCCTCGGCCAGGCGTCGCCGGTAGGTGCTCCAACTCAGGTGCAAGGCCTCGGCCGCGGCCTGCTGGCTGCGCAGGGGCGCAAGATACGTGAGGACCAGAACCTGCTTGTAACGCTCGGATCTCGAGTTCTCACCTAGACGCTCGCAGTGCTCTCGAAGCATGGCGCGCAGAGCGTGTGTCGGGGGTACCGTCGGCTCGCGCCTCAGTGCTGCGGTCACCAGACGGCTGACGAGCAGAGGATTGCGTCGCAGGATGTCGGGGCGGTGGAAATCCCGCAGCGCTTGGCGGACGGCAGCGGTGAATCCGGCTTCCGACCGCACATCCGGCTGCCTGAGGCGGCCGCCCGCGTCCGCAGTGGCTCCCGGCGGCGCATCCCGCGCACCGCCTCTCGGGTCCTTGAAAGATTGTCCTGGATTCATGTGCCCGACGGCCCCCTTCCGCCACCGTGCCCTGTCCGCTCCTGCCCCGCGCCGATTCTACGCGCCGCCGGCCGCCCCGGCACCGATCGCCGAGGTCCGCATGAGCAGAAATCGAGCAGTGATTGACGTAGATACCAAGCACCACCGCCCGCTCAACTGTAGTCACCGGAAGGCACCCGGCCCAGGGGTTTCCCCCACATTTTGATCGCGTGCATGACATGAGGGGATCCGCGATGAAGAGCAGTATCATGATCGTTGTTTTAGCGGTCCTATCACTGGCACGGATACCGGCCGCATACGCCGCGCCGCCCAATATCGCCACCGCGCGGGTCCACTGTGCGGGTACAGTCTCAGCCCGCTTCCCGGGGATTACCATTCGCTATGATTGTTTCGCAGGCGAATCCCGG
>JAJZDL010000025.1 GCA_021851465.1 Acidobacteriota bacterium | reverse complement strand
CTCGGGCCTATGGCGTTACCATCCCGCCCGATGGCGACGGCCTCTCCATCGACTACTTCACCACCGAGGACATTGTTCAGTGGGCCTATCACCTCGTCAATGCCTGGAGGGACGACCAGTATGATGGCGCGCCCAAGTGGTTCAACACAGACCGCTACGACATTCGTGCCAAGGTCGCCGGCAGCGATGTGGAGACATGGCACAAGCTCGACAAGGAAGCCCGCCGTTACGTTCTGCGCAAGGTTCTCGCGGACCGCTTCCACTTAACCTGCCACTTTGCTGTCGTACAGAATCAGCCGGTCTACAACCTCGTCGTCGCCAAAGGCGGACTCAAGATAAAGGAGGCAAAGCCTGGCGAGATCAGCCCATTTAAGTTTCATGTTGCCGGCGACCCCAGCACGCCATACTCGGGGCCCGGCATCACTATGCGCCCCTCGCCCGATAGACCGAATGATTGGATCAACGTCTTTCAGCGGCTTGACATGACGTCCCTGGTGAACTCCGACTTCTTCAATAATGTTGTCGATCGTCCGGTGATCGATAAGACGGGCCTCACCGGGGTCTACAACTATTCGTTGGATTTCAACAGCAGCCCGCTCTCGGCTGGCGCTAAAACTGAGGGCGAGGCTCCCGAACCCGACAGCCCAGACATCTTTACCGCGCTGCAGCAACAGGTCGGACTCAAGCTCGAAGCTGGCCGGGGCCCCGTGCGTCATCTTGTTATCGACTACATTGACAAGCCTTCGGAGGATTAGGCGCGTGCCCTGGGCTTTGCTGCCAGATTATTGGCGATCTCCCCTCGCACGCCTCTCACCTGATTTCAATAGCAGAACACTCCCACATTCATGGCAAATAAAAAAACTCTCACAAACCCCGCCCGCGTCGCCGCCATCCTCTCCACGCTGCAAAAAACCTACCCCAACGCCACCTGCGCCCTCCACCACAAAAGCGCCTGGCAGATCCTCGTCGCCACCATCCTCTCCGCGCAGTGTACCGACGTCCGCGTCAACCTCGTCACCCCCGCGCTCTTCAAGGCATTCCCCACGCCCAAAGCAATGGCCGCCGCATCCCTTCCCGAAATCGAGGCCCTCATCCACACCACCGGCTTCTTCCGCAACAAGGCGAAGTCCCTGCAAGGCGCGGGCCGCGTCGTCAGCGAAGAGTTCCACGGCAAGGTCCCGCAGGCCATGCCCGAGCTTCTCCGCATCCCCGGCGTCGCCCGCAAGACGGCCAACGTCGTCCTCGGCACCTGGTTCCATATCGCCGACGGCATCGTCGTCGACACGCACGTCCTGCGCATCTCCCGCCGCCTCAGCCTCACCAACCAAACCACCGCAGAAAAGGTCGAGCGCGACCTCATGCGCCTCGTCCCGCAGTCCCAGTGGATCGACTTCACCCACCGCATCATCGCCCACGGCCGCGCCCTTTGCATCGCCCGCAAGCCCCGCTGCGCCGACTGCCCCCTCGAACCCCTCTGCAACGCCCCCGAAAAAACCTTCTCCTCCCACTAACCTCCGTCATTCTGGCAAAGCACAATCTCCGCGCCTGTCTTTTCCGTTGCCGTTGCTTCTAGGTACGCCAAGGCTTCAGCCTTGGCCCTCTCAGGCCCGACGCAGAAAGAGCTTTAGCCCCTGGGGTATGCCCGTGTCCAAACGCAGATATACCATCGTGCGATCGAGTTGATACCATTCGTCTGCAATCCAGAACGGTCCGGGTGACAATGAATCTCCTCAACGAATGGTCGCGCCGTCGCTTCCTCGCCATCTCCAGCGCAACGGCGGCCCAGGCCGCCGCCGCCCTCAAGGGCCTCGCGCAAACCGCCCCAGCCGCCCTCGCAGCGCAACAGACACCCGCATCAATAACCACTCGAATTCCTCTCCCGCCCGAGGTCATCTCCGGCGGCATCCAGCCGCTGATGGCCTCCATGACGGCGCGCCCACTGCGCTACCGCCCCATCGCCGGCGAGTTCGTCATCCACAACGGAGCGGAGTACTTCAACCGCCCGCTCTACGCGCCCTGCTCCACCACCCACTCCGCCGACTTCCGCGTCGATGCGGGCGACCTGCCCGAGTTCTCTCTCTATCTCCCCGGCCACGGCGGCAACCTCAAGCTCGGCTTCATCGCCGCTGGCGCGACAAGCGGCAGCGGCACCGCCTCGAAGTGGGCCGCGCAGGCCGACGAAATCGTCGCCCGCTACCGCCCCGGACGCATGGTCTACGAGTTCCGCGACGCCCTCCTCGGCTCCGGCTCCATCCGCGCCGAAATCCTTACATCCGCAGGCTCCGGCCTCCTCCTCAAAATCGAAGGCACGAACCTTCCCTCCGGCACGCGCCTCGCCTGGGCCTTCGGCGGCGTCAGCGGGCGCAAGGGACAGCGCAACGGCGACATCGGCTGCGAGAAGCAGCCCGTCTCGCTCTTCTTCCAACTCCGCCCAGAGGAATGCTACGGAAACAGCTACACCATCGACAGCGCAACCGCCACTCCCGCCGTGGCCCACCTCGCCAGCAAAGCCGCTCAGATAACATTGACCTTCCCGACAGGCTCCCAACTTGCCGTCGAAGACTTCGCCGCCTGGACGCAACCGCCCTCCGCAGGCCGCACAAATTCCGCAGCCGTTGCGCCCCAGCGCCCGATCCTCTCCGGCTCGGTTGCAGTGGGCAGCGACGCACTCTACCTCGCCATCGACCGCGTGGAGACAGGGGCTCTCGCCCCGTCGCCCGACCTTGCTACCGCCTTCGCCACGCGCAGCGCGCAGGTCGCAGCCATCGCCGCGACCCTCACCCTGGACACCCCCGACGCGTACATCAACACGGTCGGCCCAGCCATCTCCATCGCCGCCGAGACCCTCTGGGACGCGCGCCAGCAGTGCGTCCTGCACGGCGGCGTGGCGTGGCGCGTCGCCCTCGCCGGATGGCGCGGCCCCTACAATCTCGATGCGCTCGGCAATCACGACCGCGCCCGGTTGCAGGTTCGCCACTGGCTCGCGCGCCAGAACGTCACCCCCATCACAACCGCCGATCCCGCCACTGGCCCCTGGGATCCCGCCCCCAACCTCCACCTCACCCGCAAGGAAAATCTCCTCCACTCCAATGGCGACGTATCCAACAACCACTACGACATGAACCTCGTCTTCATGGACGTCATGCTGCGCCATCTCCTGTGGACCGGCGACCTCGACTTCGCCCGCGAGGTCTGGCCCTCCTTCCAGCGCCATCTCGCCTGGGAGCACCGTCTCTTCCGCCGCACCTACACCACCGACGATGGCAAAACCCTCCCGCTCTACGAGGCCTACGCCGCCATCTGGGCCAGCGACAATCTTCAGTACAACGGCGGAGGTGCGGCCCACTCCTCCGCCTACAACATCTTCGCCCTGCGCTTCGCCGCCACGCTCGCCCGCGCCCTCGGCGAAGACCCCACGCCCTATGAGACCGAAGCCGCCCTCCTCAACGAAGGAATGCAGCAGCTTCTCTGGCTGCCCCGGCAAGGCGCCTTCGCCGAATCGAAGGACCTGTTGCAGCCGCAGACCGTCTACAACAACCCCGCCCTCTGGACCGTCTACCACACCATCGACAGCGAGGTCCCCACCCCGCGCCAGTCCTGGCAGATGGCCGCCGAGCGCCTCACCGCCCTGCGGCACGTCCCCATCCACGGGGAGGGCGTTCCGGCAGAGAACCTCTACATGCTCGCCTGCTCCGACTGGCTCCCCTACATGTGGTCGCTCAACCTCCTCCTGCTCGCCGAGAACTCCCACATGGCCCTCGCCCTCTGGCAGGCCGGAATGTCCGACGACGCCTTCCGCATCTTCAAAGGCGCTCTGCTCGATTCCATGTTCATGGGCCTCTGCCCCGGCGACTTCCACATGACCTCCGCCCTCGACGCCCACCGCCAGGAGGCCCAGCGCGACTTCGCCGATCCCATCGGAATCACCTCGCGCGCCATCATCGAAGGGCTCTTCGGCATCCAGCCCAACCTCATCGCCAACTCCATCCGCATCCGCCCCGGCTTCCCCAGCGAATGGAGCCGCGCCACCCTCCACCACAAGGACTTCGACTTCATATGGACAAGCGAAGCACATCCTGATTCTGCCAATCGTTCGGGTGCCCCATCCATTCCGCGTACGTTGCGGAATGGGTGGGAGTCCACCGAGAGCTACGAGTTCACCAGCCGCCTCGCCAAATCCGTCCCGCTCACCCTCGTTCTCCCCGCGCGAACTACAACCCTGCCCACCGTCCGCTGCAACGGTGCGCCCACCGCCTGCGCCTTCGACCCCGCCGCCGTCGGCTCCCCACTCCTCACAATCAATCTCCCCGCCGCGCGCGCCTCCAAGATCAGCATCGAGTGGCGCGGCCAAGCTCCATCGAAAGCCTCTGCCCAGCGCACCTACCGCCTCGGCGAAGCCCTCGTCCTCCCGCAAGGAATCCCCCTCGCGCAGATCGACGACCCGCAGCACGCGCTCACCAACGGACGCATCGCATCCCCCGGCTTCCACACGGTCTTCGCCAACATGCACCACGCCGACTGCCGCTGGTCTCTCCCCATCTCCTTCAACGCCAAGCCCGCCACGCCCGCCTTCGCGCCCATCCCCACGCTCGCCGCATCCGCGCGCACCGAGCCGCTCGACCTCACGCCCCTCCTGAAAAATCAGATCACCGAGATCTTCGCCCGCGTCTATGCCGAGCCGCGTTCGCAATACTGCTCCCTCGCCTTCCCCGACAATCTCCTCGGCGGCTGGGCCAACCCGGACAACCGCGCCTCCATCGACGACTCCGGCCTGCGCGCCGCCGCCGGACTGCTGCAAACTCCGCTCAACGTTCCCTTCCGCACGCCCACCGGCTCCGCGCCCAACTGCCTCTTCCTCTCCCACTGGCAGCAGGACGCGCCCTCGGCGAAGATCGCACTGAACGGCCACGCCAGCGGCATCTACCTCCTTCTCGCCGGAACCACCCTCCCCCAGTGCAGCCGCATGACACACGGAACCGTCACTGTCGCATACTCCGACGGCACCACCGCAATCCTCCCTCTGCGCAACCCCGAGACCTGGTGGCCCATCGAGCAGGACTACCTCCTCGACGACTTCATGTTCATCGACGACGCCCCACTCCCCCCCCGCGTCGATCTCCGCACCGGCCAGACTCGCCTCCTCGATTCCGTTGCCTTCCACGGCAAGGGCCGCACCGTCCCCGGTGGCGCAGCCACGATCCTCCACCTCCCGCTCGACCCCAGCAAAACTCTTGCCTCGCTCGAACTCCGCACCGAACTCTACGGCATCGTCGTCGCTCTGCTGGCCGCAACCCTGGTGCGCGCATAGAGCGGCTTCACAGTTGCTGCGCTCGGCAATAAATTGTCACTATGGGTGCAGCATCCTCTGCGAGTTGTCATTCTGTACAAAGTTCCACACAGTTGTCATCCTGAGCGCCGCATCCTTTGAGAGTTGTCATTCTGAGCGCAGCGAAGAATCCCCGCATTCCGTTCGTGGCGCAACCCTCCACACTATCGCTGGAAATTCCCTGCCGTAAACCGGGCCCCTACTCCACCGGAAGCCGTGCCTTGTACCCGTCGCGCGCAACCACAGAGTACTTCAGCGGCCTGCCCTTCTCGTCCTGCATCTGCAGCGGCTGGCCCTCGTCGTCCACCAGAATGACCTTGATCTTCCGGTAACTGCCGTCGTTCGCCCCGTTGGTCGGGCGATAGCTCACCAAATACTGGTTGCGGATCGAGTCGTCGATCCGCCCAAAGTCGGCGGGCAGCTCGCCCGGAAAGAGTGGAAAGAAGCTCAGGCCTCCGGTCATCTCCGCAAAGCTCCGCAGCTCGTTCTGCGCCTGCAGGTACACCATCTGGCGCATCCCCGTGCCTGGCCCCAGCTCGTTCAGCAACGCCCCCGTCCCAATGCTGAAGATGGTCACATTCGGCGTGGCCTTGATCTTGGACAGCACCTTGTCCAGCGTGATCTTGGACAATGTATCGTATCCGGTGCCGATCAGCACGATGTACTTGCGCCCATCGATGCGGCTCACCCGGTCCACCGTATCGTACAGAGCGTCGAACATGTTGCTATCGCTGAAGGTGGGCATCGTCAGCGAACTGATGCTCTGCGCAATGACATCCTTGTTGTTGGTGAAGTCGGAGAGGATGTGCGTCTGCAGGTCGTAGGTCATCACCGCAACGTAGTCGTCCGGCCGCAGTGCATGGAAGAAGCCAACCGCCGCGTTCTGCATGTCGTTGATGTAGTACCACGAGTTCGCCGCGAACTCCAGCAGCAGTACCGCCGTGATCGGGGTCTGCACCACGCGTACGCGATCGACCTTCTGCTCCACCCCGTCTTCCAGTACCAGAAAGTTCTCCGCCTTCAGGCCGGGGACGAACTGGTGGTTCTTGTCCAAAATCACCGAGACGTCCAGATTGACGATCGGTACATCCACATGCAGCGAGTAGGTCGCGTTGTTCGGGTTCTTGATCGGCGGCTCCGCCGGTGCCGGCGGCGGCGGTGGCTCGTCCGGCTCCTTCTTCTTCGCAATCACGATGGGGCCGTTGTCGATGTTGGGGCCGGCATCGCTTTCGGGAGTCTGCGCGGCGGCCTGCGACGGCGGCGGCGGACTGGCCGCACCCTGGGCGCGCGCCGCGGGCAGTGCGAGTGCCGGCGCGGCTATCGCCACAGCGGCAATCGACGCCCGGAGAAGGCGGAGGAGGGTGGCGGGCTGGATCGGTATCGTCATCCCTATCTCAAACTTTACTCCGCTTTAGACGCCTCTCGCGCCCCTCGGTATCTGCCCCGTTGCGGCCTGCGCGCTCTGCTCTCGGGGCCTCCGTCGTCGCCCCGCCTGGAAATCTACGCCTGGAAGTCCACGCCCGCTGCCCGTGTTCCAAATTGCACACGCAGTCCCGGCACGTTGTTGTAGCATCTGTAGAGAGCAAAATATTCGCAGGAATTGCGCGGAACGAGAGTGATGAAAACTTCAATGGCTGCGAGTGAGATCCATGGATTGGCGGCCCATGCCGCTGGCGCGCAGTTGGTGCCCTATAAATACGAACCCGGCCCGATGCAGGCAAACGAGGTCGAGGTTCGCATCTCGCACTGCGGAATCTGCCACTCCGACATTCACCTCATCGACAACGACTGGGGCCTCAGCCGTTACCCGTTTGTCCCCGGCCACGAGATCGTGGGCACCGTCTCGGCCGTCGGCGCGGGCGTCCGCGACCGTGCCGTCGGCCAGCGCGTCGGCATCGGCTGGCAGGCCGACAGTTGCGGCATCTGCGAGTGGTGCAAGCAGGGGGAAGAGAACCTCTGCGCCGACGCGCAGCCCACCTGCGTCGGACGCAACGGCGGCTACGCCGATTCCGTCCGCGTCAACGCACGCTTCGCCATCCCCGTGCCGGAGGTATTGCAGAGTGAAAATGTCGCCCCCCTGCTCTGCGCCGGCATCACCGTCTACTCCCCACTGCGAAACCTCGGCGTCCGCCCAGCCTCGCGCGTCGGCATCGTCGGCATCGGCGGACTCGGCCACCTCGGCCTGCAATTCGCCAAGGCCTTCGGCGCCGAGGTCACCGCGCTCTCCACCTCCACCGACAAAGAGGCCGAAGCACGCAGGCTGGGTGCGGACCACTTCGTCAACACCCGGGACAACGGCGGCCTGAAAAAGATCGCCGGCTCCTTCGACCTTCTGCTCTCCACCGTCAGCGCCGATCAGGACTGGCCCGCGCTGGTCGCCTGCCTGCGCCCCAAGGGAACTCTCTGCGTCGTCGGCGTGCCGCCCTCGCCCATCGCCGTCCAGGCCTTTCCCCTGATCGCCGGAAAACGCTCCCTCGCCGGCAGCAACTCGGGCAGCCCGCAAGACCTGCACGAGATGCTCAACGTCGCCGCCCGCCACAGCATCAAGGCCATCACCGAACGCTTCCCCATGGCCAAGGCAAACGAGGCGCTCCTGCGCGTCAAGAAAAACCAGGTCCGCTACCGCGCCGTCCTGGCAAACTAGGGCACAAACAGGTAGTGGTGCAGTTTCACATTCAGCGGCGTCATTCTGACTCGAAGAGTCAGAATCTCTGTCGTTGCCTTTACCAAACTGCACCACTGCCCACAAACAGCATCGGCTGGCCACATCGACGCCGTCATCCTGAGTGGAACCTCTCGCAGCAGTCTCGCGAGAGGTGGAGTCGAAGAATCCCCGTATTCCATCGCTGTTTCCGCGTCGAATGCGAGTCGCGTAGCTTTTAGCCGGCCCTCCGAAGAGTGCGCCCTCCAATCTCAAAAAGCAGTTGCTTTTAAGCTGGCGGCTCCCAAGCTCACATCTCAGGAACCAACCCTCCTTGCCCCTGAAATCTTCAAATGCGTTTGCCCTGTCGTTGGATAGTGAGCCAATTTGCAGCGAATGATCGCAGTTCCCAATAACCGACTTTCTCCACCCTCGGATTGAATCCAGGTTGCGGCGAATAGGGCCCCTTCGCCCATATCGAAACATAATAAGAGTAGGAGTCGGTGATGTCGGTGGCAGGCGCAACGGTATTCAGCGCGAAGCTGCCTTTTACGACGATGCCGACGCGCGGGTCTCCGGTCAGGCTGATAGGGGTCGCATCACGGCCCGCGCCGCTACCCGCTCCGCGTAGAACAACACCGGAGGCTGCGATTGTGAACGCAGCGGAGCGGCCGGCTTGCCGCAACGCAGATCGTACCGCGCGGCTTCGCGCCTCGCCCGCGGCCAAGCATTTTTCCCCGCCAGGCAACCCTGCTCCCCCATTCCCGTCTATCTTCTAAGTATGAACCGCCCTATCTGTCGCCTCCGATCTCTTGCTCCAGTTCTCGGCGTTCTCAATCCGGTTCTCGGTGCCTGCCCTGTTCTCTGCCTCGCACTGTTGCTGCTGCTTCCCGTGCTCGCCCCCACGCGCCTGGTCGCACAGCAGCCCGACGCGTCCGCTCAGTCCGCCCCGCCCGCCGTCGCCCCACCCGCCGTCGGCCCCAGTTCCAACGCCATCGACATCCCCGTCGTCGTCTACGACAAAAAAGGTGCGTTCGTCCAGGACCTCACCCAGGACAACTTCGTCCTCCAGGTCGATGGCAAACCCCAGACCATCCTCTACTGCAAACGCGACACCGGCCAGCCCTTCACCTTCGGCCTGCTCGTCGATACCGCCATGGGCCAGCGCGATGCGCTCAACGACGAGCGCTCCGCCAGCTCCACCTTCCTCGACGACAGGCTCAAAACCCCCGCCAACCGCAACAAGGCCTTCGTCGTCCAGTTCGCCACCCAGACCGACCTGCTGCAAGACACCACCAACTCCCTCTCTAAACTCCACGACGGCCTCAAGCTGCTACAGACCGCCGAGTCCAGCCCCGACTCCAGCGTCACCCCAGTCAACTCCGGCCCAAACAACGGCCCCAACTCCGGCATCCCCTCCACTCCCCCGCGCCGCAACCCAACCACCCTCTACGACGCACTCTTCCTCTCCGCAGACGAGATCATGAGCAAACAGCCCGGCCGCCGCGTCATCGTCCTCTTCTCCGATGGAGTCGACAGCGGCAGCAAGGAGTCGCTCACCTCCTCCATCGAAGCGGCCCAGCGCTCCGGCACCATCGTCTTCGCCATCTACGTCAAAAACAATCAACCCGCGAACCCCTTCAATCGCAACCAGGGACGACAGGCTGGCCAACCCAACGGCTATCCAGGGGGCTTTCCAGGCGGTGGCTACCCCGGCATGGGCTACCCCGGCGGCGGTTACCCCGGCGGCGGCTATCCCGGCGGAAGCCGCCAGCCGCAGGGCCTCCCCAGCGCGCCAGACGGCAGAAAAGTCCTCGAACGCATGGCCGACGAGACCGGTGGCAGGCTCTTCGAACCCAGCAGAAGAGAGTCCTTCGCTGACATCTACAAGGAGATCGCCGACGAGCTGAACGCCCAGTACCATCTGGGCTACGCGCCCGACAAGGACACCGCCTCCGACGGATACCACCGCATCGACCTCTCCCTCACCAAGTCCAGCCCCAAGAACCTCTACCTCCAGACCAGGGACGGCTACTACGCCGGCGATTGAAGCGGTTCACAATCGTCCTTCAAGGCCCCTCGCAGCCCAGGCCCGCGCTTACATCTTGTACCGCCCCATGTCGTCGTCGTTCAGGTTCTCCAGCCAGCGCCGCATCTCTTCCCCGTTTGCATTCTGCGGCCCCTCCGCCACCTGTTTCGCGTTCTCCAGCACCGCGCGGCTGGCGTATACCGGGCAGTCCCACCGCAGCGCCAGCGCAATCGCATCCGAAGGCCGCGCGTCCAGCGCCACCGTCTCCCCGTCCTGCTCCATCCACACCACTGCGTAGAACGTGTCCTCGCGCAGCTCGCTCACCACCACCTTGCGCACCACCGCATTCAGCCCGCGAGCCATGTTGCGCATCAGGTCGTGCGTCATCGGGCGCGGCGTCGCCGTCTTCTCCAGCTCCAGTGCGATCGCATTCGCCTCGAAGATTCCCACCCAGATCGGCAGCACCGTGTCGCTCGCCACGTCCTTCAGCACCACAATCGGCATCTTCGTCAACGGGTCGATCATCATGCCGCGAATCTGCATCTCCACCTCGGCCGACGCCGCTCGTTCTTTCTGTTCGCTCGCAATCGTCATCCCCCACCTCTTTCAGATCGTCTTCAAAATTGCTTGGAACAAATCGTCATCCTGAAACAAAATTGTCATCCTGAGCGCAGCACCCCATTTGTATTGTCATTCTGAGCGCAGCGAAGAATCCCCGCATTTTGCTGGCAGAGCGACTGTCCTCGCCATTTGCAAACTGTTCGAGCCGGAATCAATCCCAGCCACCTCCCTCAGCCACCCACTGCCTCGCCCGCCAGGCTGTTGGGGAACGTCTCCGTGATCCGCACCATCCTGTAGCTCCCCACCGCCGGCAGGATCGGCTGCGCCACGGTAAAGTTCACCGTCTTGTTCTGCGTGCTGCGCCCCACCGCCTGCCCGCGGGCCGCGTTGTGGCCCTCCACCATCACCTCCATCGACTGCCCCAGGTGCCGCGCATAGCCCTTGCGCTGCACCTCGCGCTGCCGCTCCAGCAGGACCTGCAACCGCCGCGCCTTCTCCTCGTCCGGGATCGAGTCCGCCATCCCCATCGCAGGCGTGTTCGGCCGCGCCGAGTACTTGAAGCAGAACACCGCGTCGTACCGCACCTCCTCCAGCAGCGTCGCCGTCTCCTCCAGCTCCGCCTCCGTCTCGCCCGGGAACCCGACAATAATGTCGCTCGTCATGCTGATCTCACGCCGCGCCGCCTTGATCCACCCAATCCGTTCCAGATACCACTCCCGCGTGTACTCCCGCGCCATCGCCGCCAGCACTCGTGTCGAGCCCGACTGCACCGGCAGATGCACATGGTCGCACAGCGTCGGCACCGCGTCGATCGCATCCACAATCTCCTTCGTGAAGTCCCGCGGATGGCTCGTCGTAAACCGCACCCGGCGAATCCCCGCCACGCCGCCCACCGCCGCCAGCAGCTCCGCAAACGTCATCTTCCCCGAGGGGTCGCGGTACGAGTTCACATTCTGCCCCAGCAACTGGATCTCCGTGAACCCCGCATCCGCCATCCGCCGCGCCTCCGCCATCACCGATTCCGACGCGCGAGACCGCTCCTTCCCCCGCGTATACGGCACCACGCAGTACGAGCAGAACTTGTCGCACCCCTCAACGATCGTGATGTACCCGCGGTGCGGGTTTCCCCGAGACGTGAACTCCGTATCGAACGTCTCCTCCGTCTGCCGGTCGTCCAGCCCCGTGATCCGCCTCTCCCCCGCCTCCAGCCGCGCCAGCATCTCCGGCAGGCTCCGGTAGCTCGCAGACCCGCTCACAATCGAGACATACGGCGCCTTCTCGAAGATCCTCTCCCCCTCCTGCTGCGCCACGCACCCCAGCACCGCAAACCGCTTCCCCTCGCCCTGCAACTTCTTGTATTCGTTCAGCCGATGGAAGACCTTCTGCTCCGCCTTGTCGCGGATCGAGCAGGTGTTGTACAGGATCAGCCCCGCGTCGGCCTCGTCCTCCACCCGCATGTACCCCTCATGCTCCAGCGTCCCGATCACCTTCTCGGAATCGTGGGCATTCATCTGGCACCCGAACGTCTCGATATAGAAAGTCTTCTCCACCCATCGAGTATATCGCCGGACTAACCATGCCACTCCCACATCGTCCGCCATCCAGCCGAAGCGAACGACGTCGGGGCTCCCCGCATCGCGTCTCGCCTGTTGCGTCCTCGGCTGCTTCGAGTGCGACCGTAGCGCTTGGCGCGGCAAGGTGGCGTAGACTGACGCTACTCGTCGCATTTGCATCTCACTCTTCATCACAACTCTGCGAAACGAGGGCTGCGGATGCTGATCAAATCGGAGTTCGACATTCAGTTCTACATGGCGCACCGCTCTGCGATGGTGGCGATGCTGCATCTGCACCCCTCGCTCGAGCGGCATGTCCGCATCGGCAATGTCCTGGTCGTAGAGCACCTCAAGGAGGGTGTCGGGCCGGGCTACGGAGATCTGATCGGCACGGACGAGTACCGCGATGGCTTCGGCAACCGCTGCTCGCGGCTTCTTGCCCCCGAGGGCCTGCTGCGACTCAGCGGCACCAGCACGATCGACGTGACCGGCATCGCCGAGGAGGCAAGCACCGACGCGCGGCAGCAGGCGATCGAGGAGATGCCATGCGACGTGCTCCAATTCCTGCTGCCCAGCCGCTACTGCGAGGTGGACCGCTTCATGCCGGTCGCACAAGACCTCTTCGGCTGGATGAAGCCCGGCTGGAAGCGCGCCGCGGCGATCCGCGACTGGGTCCATGAGAAGGTCCGCTTCGACTACCAGACCGCGCGGCCCACCAAGACGGCAATGGATGTCTTCACCGAGCGCGTCGGCGTCTGCCGCGACTTTCAGCACCTCGCGGTCACCATGTCGCGCTGCCAGAACATTCCAGCGCGCTACGCAACCGGCTACCTCGGCGACATTCGCTGGCCATACACCGGCGCGGGCGACTTCAGCGCCTGGTACGAGGTGTGGCTCGACGGGCGATGGTGGCCCATGGACGCTCGGCACAATGCGCCGCGCGCCGGCAGGGTTCTGATGGCGGTGGGGCGCGACGCCGCCGATGTGGCCATCACCACCTCCTTCGGCAACGCCGTTCTCCGTCACTTCTATGTGGAGAGCCAGGAGATCCTGGAGGATGGGACCGTGGTTGCCCCCATCGCATCGGCGTGACCCTGCCTAATTGAAGTTCAATGCCGAAAGCTGTTGCCTGCCTCCGGCATTCTGGGATCGCTCAAGCAAGTTACGGTTTGGCGGCAGTGGCGGACGGCGTGGCGGTCGGTTCGGCGGACGGCGTCTTTGCGGGTGTTGCAGGGTGGACGGTGACCACCGGAATACTGCCGCCTGCCATCCCCCCCGGATTCCCGGTCGACGCAGCGGATGCGGGTGCCTTGTCGCTCTGGCCGATCAGTTCAATGTCGAAGATCAACTCGGACTTGGGTGGAATGTTGCCGTGGGCGTTGGGGCCGTAGGCAAGCTGCCATGGGATGAAGAGGCGTCGTTTGCCGCCCACGCGCATCCCGTCGAGCCCGGTGTCCCATCCCAGCACCACCTGGTGCTGCCCGTACGGAAACACAAACGGCAGCTTGTCCGGGTGGTCGTAGGAGGAGTCGAACTTCGTCCCATCGACAAGGTACCCCGTGTAGTGGACCGTGTACCACTTGTGCGGCGCGGCGATCTCGCCCGTGCCGATCTTCGTGTCGATGTAGTCCAGCGAGAAGGAGGTCGGCTCAACCCCCAGGGTGGTGCGCAGCGTCGGGCTCTCCAGCGGCGATACGTCGCTCAACTTCACGCTCGGATTGGTGGTAATGGTGTACAGCGACCGCGCACAGGGCGTGCCCGGAGGCAGAGCGGGGATCTGCGCAGAGAGTTCGGGGACCTTCGCGCAGAGTGGATGTGAGGATGCCGCCGTCGCGTGCGGTGCGGTGTGTGGCTTGGCTGTTGCAGGGGCTTGGGCCTTGGCGGCGGTTAGGGCGAGCGCAACGAATGCGAAGAGGAGGCTGGACGTGAGCTTCATAGTGGAACAATAATACTTGGTTCCTGCTCGCTATGGCCGAGATTCGCTTCAGACAGCGGATCGGTCCGCCGGCCGCGTCTCCTCCCCTCTCAAAAGCGGAGAACGTCCTGCCCCGTCGGTTCATCCACGCCGACTCGCCCGTTGCCCCAATCCACCGGCCACTCTACGTCCACGCACCCGGACCGCGAAGAACGATCTTGAGTGGAGCGTTGTCTCAGTTCATGCGATCGGCAGGGAAAAGAACGTTTCAGAAGTAAACTAATGGCTATGGAAGTTCTTTACGGCCTGCACCCGGTCGAGGAGGCGGTTCGGTCCGGAGCGCGGCGGCTCGAGGCCGTGGTGCTGGCGCGAGAACGCGGCGACGCCCGCCTCGAACGGCTCGCCCAACTCTGCCGCGACGCAGGCGTCCGCGTCGCGATCGAGCCGCGCGACCGGCTCACCCGAATGGCCCGCACCGACGCCCACCAGGGGGCCATCGCGCAGGTTCGCGAGCGCGCATTCCTCACCGTCGAAGACCTGCTCGCTGCCCCGAAAGGGGCCCCGCACAAGGCCGGACAGCGGCCCCAGGACAGCCCTCTGCACCGCTTCTTCCTCGCGCTGGACGGCATCGAGGATCCGCACAACCTCGGGGCGCTCCTGCGCACCGCCGACGGTGCCGGTGTCGATGGAGTTATCCTGCCCGAGCGCCGCTCGGCTCCCGTGACCGCTGTCGTCGCCAAGGCCTCCGCAGGCGCCTCCGAACACGTCCGCATCGCTCGCGTCCCCAATCTGGTGCGCGCGCTCGAACAAATGAAGAAGGCCAACGTCTGGGTGCTCGGCCTCGACGAGCGCGGTGCGCCGGACTATATGGACTTCGACTTCCACGCAGACTGCGTGCTCGTGCTCGGACGCGAGGGCGCAGGCCTGCACGATCTCGTCAAGAAGACATGCGACCACCTGCTGCGCATCCCCATGGCGGGAAGCGTATCGTCGCTGAACGTCTCCGTCGCAGGCGCGGTCGTGTTGTACGAGGCGATGCGCCAGCGCAGCCGCCCGCCGCTGGAGTCTGCGAATACAAGGTCCGCCGCGCCCACCAGGCCGCGCAAAGGGCTTGGCTCGTGACCCGCCGCAACCTTCCCTCGCCCATGGATCGCCCCGCACAGCGCAAGCGTGCAGCCCAGACCGCGCGCGCTCTGGCAATAGTGGCGGGGCTTGCCCTCGCCCTCTCCGCCTCCGTCATGCGCGCGCAATCGTCCGCCCCGCCGGCTCAATCCGCTGCCCCCACGCAGACCGCTACGCCCAGCCAACCGCCCCAGCCTGCGCCGCCACCGGGAAAGATCCTCTTCTCCCGCAGCCTCGATTCTCAACCAACCGCGCAACCCGCCGCGCAACCTGAAGCCTCGCCCGCCGAGCCCACCAATCCAGCCGCCCCTCCGAATGCCGCATCGATCCAAGACAACCCGCTTGCGGTCACCGACGCAGAGCGCAGCGCCCTCACCTTTACCGCATACGACCTGGACGTCCACCTGATGCCGGCCTCGGCGGGCATCTCCGCACACGTCCAAATGGCCGTTCGCAACGACGGTGCCGCGCCGCTCACCCGCCTCGTCCTTCAGATCAGCTCCTCGCTGCACTGGGATGCCATCGCAGGCCGCGGCGCAGGCCCTGCCGACCGCGTTTCTGCCGCCCCCAGCACGCCGCTCGTCTTCGCCGTCCAGCGCATCGACACCGACGCCGACCACACCGGCCAGATGAGCGAGGCAGTCGTCTCGCTGCCGCAGCCGCTCCCGCCCGGCGCGTCGTTCGAGTTGACCGCGCTCTACTTCGGCGCAATTCCCCCCTCAGCCGAGCGCCTGGAGCGGATCGGCGCGCCCTCAGACCAGGCCCTCGCCGCCGACTGGGACGCCATCGCCGCCGGCACTCCCGCGGACGCTCCCGACGGCCACTCCGGCGGAACGGCGCTGCGCGGCTTCGGCAACGTCCTCTGGTACCCCGTCTCTGCCCCACCCGTCTTCCTCGGCGATGGCGCTCGTCTCTTCCAGGCCGTGGGCCGCGCCAAACTCCGCCAGTCCGCCGCCACCGTCCGCCTGCGTCTCGCAGTCGAGTACGTCGGCGACCCGCCCGACGCAGTCTTCTTCTGCGGCGAGCGCCAGCCCCTGCGCGCCATCAGCGACAACGCCAACCTCCCAGAGATTGAATCGCCCGGCATTGCCACCGCACTCTTCGCGCCGCATCCGCTCGGCTTCCGCACACTCGATCTCTTCGTCACGGACCACCCCCCAAGCGCCGCCGGGACCCCTGCCAATCCCGATCTGATCGCAGCCGTCTCCAACCACTACGACGCGCTGCCCGCCTACGCCGCCGCCGCCCTCCTCGTAGAGCCGCTCCTCACCGATTGGTTCGGCCTGCAACCCCTCTCGTCCCTGTACCTCATCGATCACCCTGGCCAGCCCTTCGAGGACGCTTCGCTGCTGGTCCGTCCCATGCGCGCCGTCGAGCCGTCCTCGCTCGCACCCTCGCTCGCCCACTCGCTCACCCATGTCTGGATACAATCCAGTCATCCATGGATCGACGAGGGCCTCGCACAGTTCACCAACCTCCTCTGGACCGAGCGCACCGCCGGGCGCGACGCGGCTCTCGCCGAGTTGCAGGACGCAGCCCGCCCGCTCGCCCTCATCGAACCCGAGCTCCCCGCCCCCGTGCCCAGCGATTCATCCAGCAATGGCGCCTCGCAACCGTCCAATTCATCCGGCCAGCCGCTCGCAACCGGCCCGCGGCAACCGCAAGCCGCGCCAGAAACCCCCGCCGGCGAGAGCCTGGTCGCCGCCACCGGCGACATCTTCTACCGCACCAAGGCCGCAGCCGTCTGGTGGATGCTCCGCGGCATCGTCGGCGACGACGCCCTCAAGCACGCCCTCCAGGCCTACCGCCTCGACGCCGCGCGCCTCGACCGCGACCCCACCGGACTCGAACGCACACTGGAGAACGCCTCGCACATGGATCTGCGCTGGTTCTTCGACGACTGGGTCTACCGCGATCGCGGCCTGCCCGACCTCTCCATCGTCAGCGTGACCCCCAGTCAGATCAAATCGCGCGTCGGCCTGCCCACCGGCTGGCTCGTCGCGGTCGATCTCCACAACGACGGCTACGCCGCGGCGGAGGTCCCCGTCACTGTGCGCTCCGCCACGGCAACCCAGACCACGCGGCTGCGCATCCCGGGCCGCTCCAGCGCCTCCACGCGCATCGTCTTCGCCGGCACGCCGCAGCAGGTCGAGGTCAACGACGGCAGCGTCCCAGAGACGCAGACCTGCATTCACACCCGAGAGATCGTCCTCCCCGGCCATTGAGCGGCTTCAACCCTGCCGGTTTCGCCCTCAACCAGACAGCAAGCCAGTCCCGCGTGCGGCAACGGGGCAGAACTCCTGCGGCAATCCTGTCTGCCGCTCCCTCACGTCACAGGCGAAGGGTTGAAGAGCGCGATCTCATTGTGCAGCCCCCATCGCTCCGCCCAGGTCTGCCTGCGGCCGCTCGCCACCTCCAGCACCATCTCGAAGAGTTCGCTCCCCACCTGCTCGATCGTCGCATCGCCCGTCGCGATCGCGCCTGCATCCAGGTCGATCAGGTCAGCCCATCGCTCCGCCAGCGAACTCCGCGACGCAACTTTGATCACCGGAACCATCGCCAGCCCATACGGCGTCCCACGCCCCGTGGTGAAGATGTGCATGTTCATCGACGCAGCCAGTTGCAGCGTTCCGCAGATGAAGTCGCTCGCCGGGGTTGCCGCGAAGATCAACCCCTTCGCAGTCACCCGTTCGCCTGGGCCCGCAACCCCCGCAATCGCGCTCGTGCCCGCCTTCGCAATCGATCCCAGCGCCTTCTCCACGATGTTCGTCAACCCGCCCCGCTTGTTGCCCGGTGTCGGATTGGCGCTGCGGTCGACGCCACCCCGCGCCAGATACGCGTCGTACCACGCCATCTCGCGCACCAGGTCCCGCGCCACCTGCTCGTTCGCGGCCCGCGCCGTCAGCAGATGGATCGCATCGCGCACCTCCGTCACCTCGGAGAACAGCACCGTCGCTCCCGCCCGCACCAGCAGATCCGCGGCATGGCCCACGGCAGGGTTCGCCGTCACCCCGGAGAAGGCATCGCTCCCGCCGCACTGCAACCCCACCACCAGGTCCGACGCGGGCCGCGTCACCCGCCGCCGCCGGTTGAGTTGCTCCAGCCGCTTCTCCGCAAGCTCCATGATCGCCGCCACAATCTCGCCGAAGCCGTGGTGTTCCTCGTCCTGCATCGCCACCACATACGGCGCGGTGGAGAGGACCGGCAACGTCCCCGATGGCAGCAACCGCACCGGCTGCAACTTCTCGCAGCCCAGGCTCACCACCATCGGCGCGCCGCCCAGGTTCGGGTTCAGGCTGATGTTCCGCAGCGTGCGCACCGGAATCTCCGCGTCCGGCGCATCGATCGCCACGCCGCAGCCGTAGTTGTGCGTCAGCGCAACCACATCGTCCACATTCGGGTAGCGCGGCAGCATCTCCGCCTTGATCCGCTTCACCGCATGGTCCACCGTGGCCGCAACGCACTGCACCGTCGTCGTGATGCCCAGAATGTTCTTCGTCCCCACCGATCCGTCGTCGTTCAGGAACCCCTCGAACGTGCGCCCCTCCAGCGGCGCCATCGGCGGCGGCGCCGCCGTTGCCAGCGGCAGGCCCTCCAGCGCGGGAGCGTCCGGCAGGCGCATCCGCCCCTCATGCACCCAACTGCCGCGCGCAATCGCACGCTCCGCGTATCCAATCGCCGACCCATAGCGCACAATCGGTGCGCCCGCCGCGATCTCCACCAGCGCCACCTTGTGCGCCTCGGGAACGTCCTCCACCAGGGTCAGTCCCGAGTCGAACCGCGTCCCCGCCCGCAGGCCGCCCTCGTTGGCCACAATCGCAA
>JAJZDL010000024.1 GCA_021851465.1 Acidobacteriota bacterium | reverse complement strand
GAGTGCCGGTCGCGCCCCGCTTCGTGTCGAGCGGTCAGAAGTTGAGGTTGGCCTGTATCGTAATGCGACGCACCGCGGTCGCACCGGAGAACTGCCCGCCTGCAAGCTGGGTGGACTTGCCGAACAGCGGCGAGGACAATACGCTTGTCGGCGGTGCGTAGGGAATCTCGTTGAACAGGTTCAACGCCTGCGCTCCAATGGTCAGATTGTACTTGCGACCGGTGTTGGAACCGCTGCGACCGAAGCCGCCACCACCGGGACCACGGCCACCGCCACGCCCTCCGCCCCCTGGTCCGCCGCCGAAACCGCCTGGCCCGCCGGGTCCGCCGGGTCCACCTGGCCTACCACCGTTATTTCCTGTCGGGGCGATTTTGGGGCCAAAGCCGAAGGTCCGCGTAAATCGCAGGTTGAACGTCACGTTCGCCGGCCCCGTGCAGTAATTGACCGGAATCTCCGTGTACGTCTCGCCAACGGTATAGACCCCGGTCGACTGGGTCGATGTATGAGCGTCGAAGTCGCTTGCAACCAGGCAGTTTGCCGAAGTCGCATTGCCCGCAAAGCTCGGGCGGTCGTCGAACGTTCCATCCGAGTTGTTGTCCGCGCCGGTCGTGATATTGTACGGCTCGCCCGACTGCGCAAAGATCATCGGGCTGGCGGTGAGCTGGAAGGGCAGCGGGATCGTGCCGCCCAGAACCATCCGGCTGCGAATGTCGAACGAGGCGCGCCCGTAGTCCACCATCGGGTTGACCGGGTTGGTAATGCCGCTCAGGTTGGAATCCGCCCAGTTGGCCGAGTAGTAGCCAAAGACGTTGGTGCCCTTCGGTGTCTGGATTCGGATGTTGGTGTTCAGTTGGTTCTGCCGGAAGATCCCCTCCGACTGGTTGCAATCGGCATAGTACGCAGCGCTGACGCCGGAGGGGCAGTAGCCGGAGCCGTTCAGGAACACCCGCGTCAGGTACTGGTGCTCGCCCCGGATGTTCATGTAGGTCACGGTAACGCTCGCATACTTGCCGACCTGCTGTTCCACTGTGGCCGCGGACTCGATCATGTAGGCACTGCGCAGGCCGTTGCCGGCGACAGCCACCGACGTCCTCGCCGCGGAGGCTCCCGTCCCCGCGGTACAACCGGCGGTCGGTGTGCCCGCAGCGGTGAGCGTACAGCCTGTGCCTGGGTTCGCGTAGAACAGGGGAATCTGGTTGATCCCGTTGTTTTGAGTCAGGTTCTCGATCTGGCCCAGTCCGAACCGGCTGTAGAAGATGCCGAATCCGCCGCGCAGTACAGTGAGCGTCTTCCCATCCTTTCGCGGAATGCCGTAGGCGATCGAGCTGCGCGGAGCCAGATCGTGTGTGCTGTCGATATAGTTCTGCGCCTCGTACCGCAGGCCATAACTCCATGTCAGGTTCGGAGTGATCTTCCAGTCGTTCTCCGCATAGAACTCGCCGTCGAGCTGCCGCGCCTTGATGGTCAGGACGTTGATCTTCGTATCGGCGAACTCGAAGGGGTTGCCGCACTGATAGGACGAGTAGAGCGCGACATTCGCCGCCAGGCACGGCGTGGTCGTAGGAGTGCAGTTGCTGGGCTTGTTGGTCACCGTTGGGTCGGTGCATGGATCCAGCAGAGCGGTGTAGATCAGCGTTCCGGTGTTGCCGCTGTTGTTGTTGATCGTCTCGTTGTTGGTGCGCAGGCGCCCGCCAAGACGGACGAAGTTCTTCAGGAGCTGGATCGACGTATAGTTCTGCAACTCGAAGTGGTCCATGGTGCTGTTGTCGATGCTGCCTCCGCCCGACCCCTCGGCGTTGATGATGCCCTGCACCACGACGCCGGTTCCTGCGTTGAACGGATTTGTATTGGATGTGTCGCGCTGGTACTCGAAGCGCGTCTCGTTGATAACGCTGTTGGTCAACAGTTGCGTATCGCTGAGCTGGAACGTGTTCTCCGAACTGGACGAGGTGTTGCCCAGCGAGGGCAGCGACAGGCCGCCTCCATTGTTCGTTATCGTGTTCGATTCGTACTGGTAGCGGGCCGTCATCGTGTTCTTCTGCCCGATCATGGTGTCCAGGCGCGGGTTGATGTCCCAGCGGGTCTGGGGGGTTGACACGGCGCGCGCCGTCGTGGGGTAGGCAAAGCTGTTGCAACTCAGGTCGGCCGGCAGACACATCGTCGTCGATGTGGGCCCCGTGCTATAGATCGCCGTGGGGTACAGGATGGTGTTCGCCTGAATATCGCGGTACGATCCACCCAGCGTAAAGGCCGAGCCGGGCCGGATCGGCCCCGTTATATTGCCCAGCCCAAAGAGCGTGTAGTAGTTCGGCTGGCTATTGGCCGTGCCGAGAAATGGGTTCGAGGTGTTCAGGGATTTGTCCTGCAACTGGAAGCTGCCGCTGCCGTGGTAGGTGTCCGTCCCCGGCTTGGTAAGGATCTCGATTCGCCCGTACCCAGGGAGGTCGTACTGCGCCGAGAAGGGGTTCTGGTTGATGCGGATGGCCAGAATCGACGACTTCGGGGGCAACTGGCCGCCGGTAAAGCCATCGATGTAGATCTGCCCGCCATTGGGCCCGGCCGAGGGCCCGGCAAGCGCTTCCAACTCCGTCTGCAGCTCGTCTGGATCGTCCGAGAGAGCATTCAGCGCGTCTCCCGTGATGACGGTGGAGCTCGCATTGTTCTCCGGGTTCACGCTCAACTGCACCGTGTCCGCGCTGACGTTCACCTGCTGCGTCTGCTCCTCCAGCGTCAGTGTGGCGTCGGTTTGCAGGTTCGCGCCCGCTGCCACCTGCACCGCCGGCTTGCTATAGCTGGCAAATCCCGTCGCCGTAACGCTGAGCGTATAGGTGCCAGCGGGCACGCCCTGGAAGCTGTACGTGCCATCGCTCTTCGAGGTGGTGCTCAGCGCCTTGCCTGCGGCGGGCGCAAGGGTCACAGTCGCGCCCGGCACCCATGCGTTGTCCGGGTCGAGCACCAAGCCATGCACCGTGGCGCCGGAAGACGGCGCGGGCTGCTGCGCCATCGCCGCATGCGGTGCCAGAACAACCGGGACAACCAGAAAAAGAAGGACTACCAGCCAACGTGATCGAAATGACATCCTCGCTCCTCAAAAGACACTCGCACAAAAGTTGAGACGATTATTCGCCGCCGCCGCCGGGCTCGCCGCCAAGGCTCATCGAGAGGTCCATGCCGCCGTTCGGGTTCGCGGTCAGGATCGGCTCCACCCCGGAGAGGAGCGTGATTGCAGTCACGGTACTCGACCCCGGCGCAGGTTCGGACGCGACAATCATCACTGCGTCTCCGGTCTTCAGGTCGTCCAGGGTGCCCGTCGGCAGGCGCGCGATCATCTGCGAGAGGCCTGCTCCCGCCGCGCGGCGCAGGTCGCCGTCGGCGGCGACTTGTTCTGCCGAGCCGCCGCGCCCACCGCGCCCGCCGCGTGCGCCTCCGTTGCTCTGCGCGGCCAGCCGCGTCGCCATCGTCAACGGCAGGGTGCGGATGTCGGAGTTCGCGGTCACATCCACCGTCATCGTCTTCTTCGTCGCAAGGTCCTTCAACGTAAGCGTCCCCGCCGCCGGATCGATGCTTGCAATCAGGCCGGAGAGGTTCTCAAACGCTCCGCTCACAATCTCCTCGGCCACCATCGAAGTGCCGTCCGCGGATTTGGCGCCGCGCGCCTGCAACTGGTTCCCGACCCCAATCTGCGCCAGGGTTCCCGGCTTGGCGTCCTCATACTTCACCGAATTGCCCGCAAAGCGCTTGAATACGGTCTTGGCCGTTGTGTTGACGACCAGTTTCTTCGACCCCACAGTAAGCGCGATCGCGCCGCTGGCCGCATCCACCGAACTGACAATGCCGCCCACCCCGCGCGCCTTCCAGTCTGCCACCTGCGCCGCCTGCATCTGCGCGATTGCGGCGGACTTGATCAAAACCACGCGCAGCGCGTTGATCCCCGCCGTGCCCTCCCCGGCCGTGCCGGTCACCAGGGCGCGGTCGCCCACGGCAATATCGCTCACCTGGCTGGGCGTAGCAGTCTTCAGATCGGTGCTGCCAACGGCCAGTTGCAGAACCTTCGCATCGGTGGCCACGTTGACCGTGACCGCCAGCCCTGCATCGGTGGCCATTGTGAAGGTATTGCCGGAGACCGTCTTCACCGTGCCGAGCTTGCTCACAACCGCCGGTGGCGCCTGCGCCCCACTGCAAAGACATGTCCCCAACGCCAGGGCCAAAAATGCCGCGCCGCGAACCGCAATTCTGCGTGAAATCGAATTAATCCAAGTTGCCATAGCACCCATGTCCCAAACAGTCTCAATCAGCCTGGGGCACTATCTTTCCCCCGCGCAGGCTACCGGTATCAAGCACACTGAGCCTGCACTCCATCGTCGAGCAGGTCTGTCTATCTAAGGATACGACTCCGCAGCGCAAAAGTTTCGCGAATTTGCAAGATTCCCGCTTGTTGCACTCCCTCGGTGAACGATAATAAAGCGAATATCCACGCTCCATCTCGATGCGTCGCCAGAGCTTCGGATAATATGCTGCCAGCGTCTCCTATCGACAAAAATCCCCTCTCCAACAGACTGTAGATGCAATCCTCTTCAGCGATCGGAACAAAATGAAACCTGCCGAAGGCCGTACGCGAGTCGTCATCGAACACATCCAGCCTCAGATCGACTGCGGCCTCGTCCCGGCGCGCCGCTTTCTCGGCGACCGAGTGGCCATCTCCGCAGCGATCTTCTCCGACGGGCACGACCACGTCCTGGCTCGCCTGCTGTACAAACACGACAGCGACCCCGAGTGGCACTCCACGCCCATGACCGCGCTGCCCAACGACCTCTGGTCCGCCGACTTTACCGTGGATCGCATCGGCCCCTGGAGCTTTACCCTCCAGGCCTGGGTCGATCACTTCGACACCTGGTGCGCCGACCTGAAGAAGCGCCTCGCCGCCCAGCCCGATCCCGCCGACCCAGCGCGGCGCGACCTGCCGCCGCAGGACATCCCCCTCGCGCTCACCATCGGCGCGCTGCTCCTCGACCAGACCGCCTCCCGCGCCAAAGGCCCCGATGCCCGGCAATTGAAGTCCATCGCCGCATCCCTGCGTGCGCTGGCCGGCAAAAAATCCACTGTTTACGAGTACCCACTCACCGCCGCCGAAGAGGCCCTCGCCGCCCGCTATCCCGACCTCAGCCTGGCCACCGTCGCCGACCGCGAGCTGCGCCTCTGGGTCGATCGCCAGCGCGCTCGCTTCTCCAGTTGGTACGAACTCTTCCCGAGGTCAACCTCCTCCGACCCGGCCCGCCACGGCACCTTCGCCGACGTCGAAGTTCTGCTGCCCGAGATCGCCGCCATGGGCTTCGACATCCTCTACCTGCCGCCCATTCATCCCATCGGTCGCGCCTTCCGCAAAGGCCCCAACAACAGCGCCACCGCCGGCCCCGACGACGAGGGCAGCCCCTGGGCCATCGGCGATGCGCAACTTGCGGACGCGCGCAGCGGTCCGACTGGCGGTAGATCCGAAGGCGGCCACAAATCCATCCACCCAAAGCTCGGCACCTTCGCCGACTTCGACCGCCTGCTCGCTGCCGTCCACGCCAACGGCATGGAGCTGGCCCTCGACATAGCCTTCCAGTGCTCGCCCGACCACCCCTGGGTCGTGCAGCACCCCGACTGGTTCCTGCACCGCCCCGACGGCTCCATTCAGTACGCGGAAAATCCGCCCAAGAAGTATCAGGACATCTACCCACTCAACTTCGAGTCCGCCGACTGGAGCGGCCTATGGGACGAACTGCGCTCCGTCTTCCAGTTCTGGATCGACCGCGGCGTTCGCGTCTTCCGCGTCGACAACCCGCACACCAAGGCACTCCCCTTCTGGCAGTGGTGCATCGCCAGCTTGCACGCCGACGCGCCCGACGTCCTCTTCCTCGCCGAGGCATTCACCCGCCCGCACGTCATGTACTCGCTGGCCAAGCGCGGCTTTACACAGTCCTATACCTACTTCACCTGGCGCACGGAAAAGTCCGAGATCGAGAGCTACTTCGAGGAGATCGCCAGGCCGCCCATCAGCGACTTCTTTACCCCCAACCTCTGGCCCAACACGCCGGACATTCTGCACGCGTCGCTCCAGACCGGGGGCCGCGCCGCCTTCCCCCAGCGCCTCATCCTCGCCGCCACGCTGGCCGCCAGCTATGGCATCTACGGCCCCGCCTTCGAGCTGTGCGAACACCTCCCCCTCCGCCCCGGCAGCGAGGAGTATCTGCACAGCGAGAAGTACCAGATTCGCCACTGGGACCGCCACGACCCCAATTCGCTGGCCCCGCTCATCACGCTGCTCAACCAGGTTCGCCGCGCCAACCCCGCGCTGCAGAGCGACCTCTCGCTCCACTTCCACCCGGTCGACAACCCTCACATCGTTGCCTACTCCAAATCCACCCTCCAGCCACCCACGCCCATGACCCTCGCCGAGGTTCAGGCACTCTCCGGCGCGCACGACGCGCACCGCGGTGTCGCCCCGCTCTCTGGCGCCAGCTCCACCGCGCCCGCGTCATCGGCCCCGCCCAACGTCATCCTGGTCGTCGTCAACCTCGACCCCCACAACGAGCAGGCCGGATGGATCGACCTCGATCTCAAGCAACTCGGCATCGCACACGACGAGATCTTCGATGTCGAAGACCTCCTCACCGGCATCCACTACCAGTGGCACGACCGCTCCAACTACGTCGCCCTCCACCCCACCGCCACCGCCCACATCTTCCGCATCGCCCGCCCGCAGGGTACGCGCGGATAGAACCACCACCAAGCCGTCGAACTCGCGCCATTCCGTCCCTGTGCGCTGTGTACGGGTAGGGCCCCGCACTCCGCCGGGGGCCTTAGAATTTGTCCAGAAACTGTTCTTCTCATCGAAATTTACGAATTGTCATTCTTCCCCTGCGCTTGTCGCAGGGGAAGAATCCCCGTATTTCGTCGCGCTTGTCTCCTCGTCGAGCGCCGATCTGTAGTTTCTGGACAGATTTTTACCCAACGCGCACAGGCATTGCGCATCCAACAACCATGCGGGCATTCGCCCTGCGCGGGAGGGCAGTCTCTTCCTTTGGGAGCGAGGATGCGACCGAGTGCAGGCTGCTGCGCGCGGAATGGTAGCGTGGTGATGGCTGCGGAGAGGCCGGTGCGGATGCATATTTTGGTGATCAATCCAGGCTCGTCGTCAATCAAGTTCTCGATGTTTGCGGCGGCTGGGGGCGCGAATGCAGAGGGCGCGGGCGGCCTGCGCTCGCTCTATGCGGGCGAGTTCAGCGGGATCGGCGAGATAACCGCGGCACTCGACTTTCACGACTCCGACGGCAACGACCGGAGCGGCGACGCTGGCGCGGTGAAAGGCTCCTCCATGCAGGAGGCGATCGGCACGGTGGAACGCACCGTGGGACTGGACGGGCTGCCGCCGCCGGAGGCCATCGGTTACCGCGTTGTGCATCCCGGGCCGCACCTGCGCGGGCACCGGCGGTTGACGGCCGCAGTGCTTGCGGAACTGCACAAGACCGTGGCCTACGCTCCGCTGCACAACCCGGAGGCGCTCGAAGTCATCGACGAGATGATGCGCCGCTTCCCCGGCGTACCCCACTTCGCCTGCTTCGATACTGTCTTCCACGAGACCATGCCGGAGGAGGCGACGGTCTACCCGCTGCCGGTGGAGGTGCGCGCGCAGGGCGTGCGGCGCTACGGCTTCCACGGGCTTTCCTGCGAGTCGATCGTGGCCCAGATGCGGGAGCCCGCGGGGGTTGCGTTCCCGCGACGGATGCTGATCGCGCACCTGGGCAGCGGGTGCAGCATCACGGCGTGCATCGACGGACGGTCGGTCGATACCACCATGGGACTGACGCCGATGGGCGGCGTGTTGATGGGCACCCGGCCCGGCGACATCGACCCTGGCCTGGTCTTCTTCCTTCTGCGGCAGCCGGGCGCAACGATCGATTCCGTCGAGACGATGCTCAACCGCCATTCGGGGATCAAGGTGCTTGGCGGAGTAAACGATATGCGCGAGCTGCGCAGGCGCGCGGCCGCGGGAGATGCGCAGGCGCGGCTGGCGGTGCGCCTCTTTTGCCGCGGCGCGGTCAAGGCATTCGCGGGGTTCATCGCACTCTATGGCGCGGATGCAATCGTCTTTACCGGCGGCATCGGCGAGCACGATGCCGCCACGAGGGGCGAGATCGCCGAGGGCCTGCGCGGGTTGGGCGTCGAGCTGGATCCAGTGGCGAACCAGGTGCAGCACACGGCGACGGGACAGCCTGCCGGAGAAGTCGCAGTCCAGACGGTGCGCAAGATCGGCGACGAGGGCTCGCCGATTGCCGTCTTCGTCGCGCCCGCACAAGAGGATTTAATGATCGCGCAGCATGTAGCGCTGATGTGTCGCGCGTCACAGTAAAGCGGGACGAAGCGGCCCACAGTCGTGGCTGGGAGCGGCGCGTACAGCCCCTCGTCGCAGCCTTGCATCTGATGTATTGAAGAAGCGCCCTCAAGGGCTTCTCCGCAGCATGGTGTGCAGCAAGGAATACGGCACACGACATTCTCTAAAGCAGCGACGCGCTGCGAAGCGCGCAGGGGCAGAACAATGGGCGAGATCTCCGCAGTGCTGGACAAGGGTTCCGATGCAACCTCTACTACAAACGAGCAGCCGCTCGCAGCCGACGAGTTGCGCAAGATCGATGCATACTGGCGCGCGTGCAACTACTTGTGTGCTGGAATGCTGTATCTGCGCGCGAACCCGTTGCTGCGCGAGCCGCTGAAGCCGGAGCACATCAAGAACCGCCTGCTCGGCCACTGGGGTTCGGATCCTGGGCAGAACTTTGCATGGGTGCATCTGAACCGGCTCATCAAAAAATACTCGCTCGACCTGATCTATCTCTCCGGCCCAGGCCACGGAGCGCCCGCGACGCTCTCGAACAGTTATCTGGAGGGCGTCTACTCGGAGATCTATCCCGACAAGAGCCAGGACGTCGCCGGGATGCAGAAGTTCTTCAAGCAGTTCTCCTTTCCCGGCGGCATTGGCAGCCACTGCACGCCGGAGACTCCGGGTTCCATCCACGAGGGCGGCGAGCTGGGCTACAGCCTCTCGCATGGGTTTGGCGCGGCCTTCGACAATCCCGAGCTGATCGTCGCCGTGGTCGTCGGCGATGGTGAGGCGGAGACGGGGCCGCTGGCAACGAGCTGGCACTCCAACAAATTTCTCAACCCGGTGCGCGATGGCGCGGTGCTGCCGATCCTGCACCTGAACGGCTACAAGATCGCGAACCCCACGGTGCTGGCGCGCATCCCGCCACAGGAGCTGGAGATGCTCTTCCGTGGGTTGGGCTACACACCGTACGTCGTCGAGGGCGACGACCCAGCGGCGATGCACCGGAAGATGGCCTCGGTGATGGAGCGCTGCATTCTGGAGATTCGCGCGATCCAGGCGGCGGCGCGGGCCAACCCCGACTCGACGCCGACACGTCCGAGCTGGCCGATGATTGTGCTGCGTACGCCGAAGGGATGGACCTGCCCGAAGGATCTGGACGGACACAAGCTGGAGGGATCGTGGCGCGCGCACCAGATTCCGATCGCCGATCCGGTAACGAACCCAGCGCACCTCAAGCTGCTCGAACAGTGGATGCGCAGCTATCGACCCGAAGAACTCTTCGACGCGACGGGCAGGTTGATCCCTGAGATTGCGGCGATGGCGCCCACGGGGACGAGCCGCATCTCGGCGAACCCACACGCCAATGGCGGGCTTCTGCGCAGGCCGCTGGAGATGCCCGACTTCCGCGGCTACGCAGTGAAGGTGGAGAGGCCGGGACAGATCGAGGTCTCGTCCACGGCGACGCTCGCGGGCTTTCTGCGCGATGTGATGCGGCGCAACATGACGAACTTTCGCGTCTTCGGGCCGGATGAGACGGCCTCGAACAAGCTGGACGCAATCTACCAGGCCAGCCCCAAGACGTGGCTGGAGGAGCGGCTGCCGGAGGACGACGACGGAGGATTTCTTGCGGCCTCCGGGCGAGTGATGGAGATGCTCTCCGAACACACGCTGGAGGGTTGGCTGGAGGGCTATCTGCTCACCGGGCGGCATGGGTTCTTCTCCAGCTACGAGGCCTTCGTCCACATCATCGACTCGATGTTCAACCAACATGCGAAGTGGCTGGAGAAGAGCAAGCTGGAGCTGCGCTGGCGCGCGCCGATCTCTTCGCTGAACCTGCTGATCACTTCGCTGGTCTGGCGGCAAGACCACAACGGGTTTACCCACCAGGACCCGGGCTTCCTCGACGTGGTGACCAACAAGAGCCCCGAGATCACGCGCATCTATCTGCCTCCGGACGCGAACTGCCTGCTCTCGGTGGCAGACCACTGCCTGCGCTCGACCAACTACGTCAACGTAATCGTCGCGGACAAGGCCCTGCACCTGCAATACCTCACGATGGAGCAGGCCATCGACCACTGCACCAAGGGGATCGGCATCTGGGATTTCGCTTCGAACGACGGCGGAGCCGAGCCGGATGTTGTGATGGCCTGCGCGGGCGACATCCCTACCTCGGAGTCGCTGGCCGCGGTGGCGATCCTGTGCGAGCGCTGCCCCGACCTGAAGGTTCGCTTCGTCAACGTGGTCGATCTCTTCCGCCTGATGCCGGAGAGCGAGCATCCCCATGGCATGAGCGACAAGGAGTTCGACGCGCTGTTCACCGCGGACAAGCCGGTCATCTTCAACTTCCACGCCTACCCCTTCCTCATCCACAAGCTCACCTACCGGCGCACCAACCACGACAACATCCATGTGCGCGGGTACAAGGAGAAGGGCAACATCAACACCCCGCTGGAGCTGGCCATCCTCAACCAGACCGACCGCTTCAACCTGGCGATCGACACGATCGACCGCGTGCCCAGGCTGCGCGACACGGCGGCGCACACACGCGAATGGCTGAAGAACCAGATCGTCGAGAGCATCAACTACGCCAATGAGAACGGCATCGACCGGCCGGAGATCACCGGATGGAAGTGGCCGGGGTAGCCATGCCAGCCGCATGGCCCTGAATAGGGCCTCAGGAAATCCCCACGGAACTCCCCGTTTCGATAGGGCGAATTTTAGCTTCTCCTTCGGCCCAGCGTCGGGCCGAAGGAGCAACGCCAGTTTGCTTCACTTCATCGAGCTTTCAGTCTCCCGCTGGCCCCACGCGAATCCTACCTCTCCAGATACAATCGAATCATTCCTATGTCCGACACAACAATCCGCGATACCGTCATCCTCGGCTCCGGCTGCTCCGGCCTCACCGCCGCCATCTACGCGGCCCGCGCCAATCTCAAACCGCTCGTCCTCGAGGGCCACGAGCCCGGTGGACAGCTCTCCATCACCACGCTGGTCGAGAACTTTCCCGGCTGGCCCGAGGGCATTCAAGGCCCGGAGCTGATCGAGAACATGAAGCAGCAGGCCACCCGCTTTGGCGCTGATCTCAAAATGGCCCACCTCGTCTCCGCCGACCTCTCGAAGCACCCCTACGAGTTGAACCTCGGCGCGGACAAGGAGCCCATCCGCACCCGCACGCTCATCATCGCCTCAGGCGCCAGCGCGCGCTGGCTCAACCTCCCCTCTGAACAGGCGCTCATCGGCCACGGCGTCAGCTCCTGCGCCACATGCGACGGCTTCTTCGCCTCCGGCAAGGAGATCGCCGTCGTCGGCGGTGGCGATTCCGCCATGGAGGAGGCGCTCTTCCTCACCCGCTTCGCCACAAAGGTCACGCTCATCAACCGCAGCGAGCGCTTCCGCGCCAGCAGCATCATGTTGGAGCGCGCCATTGCCCACCCCAGCATCCAGTTCCTCTCCAGTACCGTCGTCGAAGAGGTGCTCGGCGTCGAAGAGAAGGACGTGCGCGGCCTCAAGCTGCGCAACGTCAAAACAGGCGAGCTGTCCACGCTCCCCGTCGCCTTCCTCTTCCTCGGCATCGGCCACATCCCCAACGCAAAGATGTTCCACGGCCAGCTCGATCTCGATCCCGACGGCTACATCCTCACTCACGGCAACGTCTTCCCCACCCACAACGGAAAAGACGTTCCCGGCGTCTTCGCCTGCGGAGACATTCAGGACCGCCGCTACCGCCAGGCCATCACCGCCGCCGGAACCGGCTGCATGGCCGCCCTCGAAGCCGAAAAGTTCCTCGAAGACCATGGTCGGTAATGGCGGAGATCTTCACTCCGCACCGTCGATTTAGGCGCCTTGGTTGTCGTGCCGGAGCGCGGCGCATGCCCCTTCCGATCGGGGTCTATCTGTACGCACTTGCCTGCGTCGCCATGCTCCTCGCATGCCCGCCGCTTCTGCTCGCCGAGCAGTTTCCGTCTACCTTGCCGGATGCGCCTCTGTCCGTTGTGCAGATGCGCGCCGCGGATGCCGGGACGGAAAGTTCGTCGCTTGCACTCGACCCGCAGACCGAAAGCCCAACTCCCGTCCAGAGCGATGGCATGACGAACCCTGCCGTCAAGGGCCCAGCAGACGCCAACGCCAATCCCGTTCCGCTCGAACGCCGGGAACCCCAGCGAATTCTGGGGCTGATGCCGAACTTCCGCACCGTCTCCGGCGGCGCGTCCGCCCCACCGCCGGGCTGGAAGTACAACTTGACCGTCGCCAACCAACAGGCGCTCGACTACTCCAGCTTCATCTTTCTCGGCCTCACCTCTCTGAGCGCCGAAGGCATCAACACGCACCCCGTCTTCGGCAAGGGGCCGGAAGGCTTTACCGACTATGCCTGGCGCGGCTTCCTCGACAAGACCGACAACACCTACCTCTCCGCTTGGCTGCTCTCCAGCGCCCTCCACGAAGACACCCGTTACTACGCGCTGGGCAGCCCCCACCGCATCGTGACCCGCGTGTTTTACGTCATCAGCCAACAGGCCGTCGCGCGCACCTACGGCGGGCGAAACACACCCAACATCGCCGGCCTCGGCGGCAAGGTGCTCACTCAGGTCTTCTCCCAGGCATACTACCCGCCCTCCGCCACCACCTTCGAGGCGCTCGCCACCAAGTTCGGCTATTCGGTCATGCGCGATGTCGGCCTCAGCGCGGTGCGCGAGTTCTACCCCGACGTCGCTGCACACTACATCCGCAAGCACCGCGAGAAGTTGCTTCGCTTGCAGCAGCAACTGCAGCAAAGGCAACAACCCTGACCCTTCACCCGGATGCGCTCTGCTGCTGCCCTGGCAAGGCATCCCACGCCGGCATACTCTTCAACTGAGCGTAGTGCTCGACGATCCACCACCCCCAATGGCCGCCACCCTTGCAATCCGCGATCACTCCGATGGCTGCACCCTCCCCGTGCGAGTCCATCCCGGAGCGCGGCGCAACGCCATCGTCGGCATCCACAACGGCGCGCTCAAAGTCTCGCTCACGACGCCGCCCACCGATGGCCGCGCCAACCAGGCCCTCATCGCCTTCCTCGCCGATGAGCTCCGCATCCCGCGCGCCCGCGTCGCACTGCTCAGTGGGGCCGCCAGCCGCAGCAAGACCCTGCGCATCGTCGGCCTCTCCGCCGCCGAACTCCACCGCCACCCAAGGCTCCTTGCATCCACAGTGGCACCGCCAGGCCAATCCGAGTAAGCTCGACACAGCGCGCGTGCGCGAGGTGAACGGATGCCGACAACCATCCCACCCCCCGAGATTGAACGCCGCCCCCGCCACTCCCTGGAGGACGATGGAGGCCATGGTCGCAGACCGCCCAACGGCGGAGGCCTCAAACGCACCGGCGGAGGGGGCGACAACGACAACTGGGACGAGCGTCCCGGCCGCGCGCACCGCCCCGGCCAGCGCCTTGTCGCCTACCGCCTCGGCCTCTTCTTCGCCCTTGGTGCCGTCTTCCTCTTCTTCATCGGGATCGTCAGCGTCTTCTCCGTCTCCCGCAACGCAGGCCACATCGACGCCTACAACCGCTACTCCATCGATGCCTGGTTGCCCGTCGCCGTCCCTCCGGTGCTCTGGCTCAACACCGCCGTCCTGCTGCTCAGTTCGCTCACCGTGGAGATCGCCCGCCGGCACATGTTCCACCCCATCGACGCCATGGAGGAGTGGTTCGGCTTGGGCAAGCCCACCTCGCGCCGCGCCCTTCCCTGGCTGCTTGCAACCCTCCTCCTCGGCGCGCTCTTTCTCGCCGGCCAGGTTCTTGCATGGCGCCAGCTTGCGCTCCAGGGAGTCGGCTTTCAGGCCAGCGGCAACAGCGGCCACTCCTTCTACATCCTCACCTGCGCCCACGCAGTCCATCTCGTCGCCGGCGTCGTCGCCCTGGTCGCCGCGCTGTTGGGCCTCTTCGCCTTCAAGAGCATCGAAGACCGCCAGATCCTGGTCGATTGCACCGCCTGGTACTGGCACGCCATGGCCGCGCTGTGGCTCTGCCTCTTCGCCCTGCTCGCCTTCCGCCAATAGAGCATCTTTACAGTTGTTATAGAGAAATAAAAGCTGTCATTCTGAGCGCAGCGAAGAGCCCCCGCATTCTGTTCCTAACGCGCAGCAATGCATCATCGGTAAAAATGCTCTCAAGCGCACGCTGCAACGCGGGCAAGGCCGCCGATGGCTGGCTTCTGCGCAAACGGTCCTGCGCAATTGGCCTGGGGCAAACTATCCGGCCTATCGTTTTTTCGCCGATGTTCTCTTTGTGGATGGTTTGGCCGCGCTCTTTGCGCGCACCTTCGCGGAGGGCTTCCGCGCGGCCTTCGCGGCTGTCTTGGCCGCAGGCTTGGACGGCGCCTTTGCCGCACCCTCCGTGGAGCTTCTCTTGCCCGCAGCCTTGCCGGAGCGCCGCACCGCAGGGCCGGCCTTCGCTCTCACAACGGCAACCCGTTTTGGCGCAACCTTCTTGGCAACGACTTTCTTGGCGGCCTTCTTGGCAACAGGCTTCGCCACGGAAGCCTTAGTCGAAGTGGCCTTTGCCGCATTCGCCTTGCTGGGGGCTCCCTTCGCCGACTGCGTGCGCTTGGCCGCGGCATCCGGTTTCGCTGCAACCTTCGGGGCAACCGCCTTCGATGCCTCCGCATTGCGCCCGACAGCCTTCACCGCCGCATCCGCCAACTCTTGTTTTGCCGCCGCATCGCCAGGGGCCGTGGCGCTGCCATCCGCAGCCGCCAACTCCTCGGCCAGCCCCTCGTCCGCTTCGGTCTTCTTGCGCACCTTCGCCTTCGCTTCCTTCTTCGGCGCGCGCGCACGCCGAGCATGAACCGTAGGCGGTGGCGCAGGCGGGGAGTGCGGCTCCAGAAACGCCTTCATCTCCTCCTCCGTGCCCAGCCGCCCGTCCATCAACTCAAAGAACAGCTTCTCCAGCAACTCATCGAACCCTTCCATTCCGGCAACGATCCGCATCTCCTGCATCAGCGTATAGGGAATCCTCTGCCGTGCCTGCGGCCACTCCGTGTAGAAGTTCTGGAACTTCGCCTGCAGCGCCGCGTTCTTGGTCGAATACGCGGCCCACAACACCGCCTCCGGCCGCGCCGCCATCAGCAGCTTCCACGTCGCCGACGGCTTCGTCGCCTGCTTCGAACCAAGCTCCGCGGCAAACCGCTTCGCCTCGCCCTCCAGGGCCTCGATCTCAGCGACAAACCCCTGCCGCGGAAAGCTCTTCTTCAGCGCCTTGACGTCCTTGGCCGGCATCTTCGCCGTCAGCAGCGGGAACTGCGCCGCCGACGGATCCGCATGGATGCCCTGCATCTGCAACCGCGCCTGCGCCTCGCGCAGCTTCTCCAACTCCGCCACATTCACCTTCGCCGCCCCCCACGTCGGCACAAGGCGCTTCAGCCAGCCCTCCTGCTCCAGCCGTCGCATCACGCGCAGCGGATCTTCTTCATGCACGATCTCTTCGGCCTCATACCCACGATGGAAGCCCTGGAGCGCGGAGATATACCCCTCGGCCTTGGCAGTCTGGTAGCGCGCCTGCGTCTTCTCTTCCATCTGCCAACCCAAACGCGCCGAAAACCGCGCCGCCCGCACCAGCCGCACCGGCTCCTCGATAAACCCGTAGTTGCTCACCAGACGCAGCTCCCGGTTCTCGATGTCCGCCACTCCGTTCAACGGATCCATCAACAACCCATACGACCCCGAGTTCAGCGACAGCGCCATCGCGTTGGCCGTAAAATCCCGTCGCCGCAGGTCGTCCAGGATCGTCGTCGCCTTCAGCACAGGCTTCCCCGGCTTGGGATACGTCGCAGAGAGTGTGCTGCCCACCTCCATCCGCACATTGCCCGGAAAACACACAAACAGGGACTGCAACGCCTCCATCTCGCCAGTGACGACAGCTCCGGCCTTCTGTAGATCCTTCTTCAGCTTCAGGGCGTTCCCTTGAACGGCTATATCCAGGTCGCGCACCGGAGACCCGCTGGTCAGGTCGCGCACCGCCCCACCCACAAGAAACACCGTCAGCCCCTTGGTGCGGGCGACCTCGCGTACCGATAACAGCGCTCTCTTCTGGGCCTCGGACAGACGGTTCTCAAGCAGGTAGATATAGTCGGCCATACGCTACGCGTCTCTCCATCCGGTCGCCGCCGGGTCTCTCCCGCCATCCTGAGCCAGTATCGGACAGAAGGTGTGAATCAACCTCATTGCCACTCGAAGATTGAACATAAACCACAGAAAATAAATAATTTGCATCCACATTGAATGCGCCGCACAAGGCTCCATTCTAGCATGGGGTCGCGGCTTTGACCAGCCTATTTGCACCTTTTTCGTAGCGCCGCCACCCATCCCATGCGACAATCGCCCCAGGCCATAGCCAGACCATAGCCAGATGGTCGTCAGACCGCCGTCTCACGGCACCGAGCCCATGTCCAATTCGCCTAAAAAAGTCCTCGTACGCCGCTTTACAGCAGACGTACTCCCCGGCTACCTGCCCCAAGCCGCCTTCGCGGGCAATAGTACGATCGGCCTCCTCGATCTCTCGGGTCGCATTATCTCCCTGCCAATCAACGACATCAAGACCATCTGCTACGTCCGCGACTTCAACCTCGCCGACCCCGTCAACCCCGAGCGCCTCACCCGCCGGGCCTTCCTCGCCCGTCCCCGCTCCGAGGGCCTCTGGCTCCGCCTTACCTTCCGCTCCGGCGATCTCCTCGAAGGCCTCGCACCCACCGACCGGTCTCTCCTCGATGCCCTCGCCGAAGACGACGGCCTCTTCCTCGCCCCGCCGGACACTCGCTCCAACACGCAGCGCGTCTACGTCCCCCGAACAGCCATCGCCGAACTCCAGATCCTCGCCGTTATCACCGCGCCCTCCCGCCGTCCGCCCCGTCCCGAACGTCCCTCCAAAGAAGACCTGCAGGACGAGCTCTTCCGCCTCCCCATCGACCCCGCCTCCCGCCCCAACTGAATGCGGCTTCTCCAGCGGCGTGGCCGCGTGGAAGCAAACCCACCCGATCTTTCCCCAGAGGGAGAAGCCAGGGAGGCAACCGTTTCTCTGCATGCGCCATCAACACCCCAGCGAGTACGATGCAGTGAAGTTCCTGCAATCCAGCAATTGGGCCCCGCACAGACGACAAGAGTCTTGTACCCCTCCCGGCGGAGGACGAACAAGTGTCTACGGAGGAGACCTATGAAAAATTTCAGCAAAATTCCCGTTTCGATCTTAACCGTGGCCATGCTGGCTGCGGCTGGCTGCGGAGGCTACTCCAGCCCTCCCAACTCATACAACAGCTCGGGCGGCGCTAGTACGGCCTATGTTTCCAACCCCGATCCCAGCATTTATGGCTACGCGACCGCCAATTCATCGAGCTACTCGATGTCCAACTCATCGGGCACTCTTACTTCGACGGTGAATGGGCCGAGCGGCAATGTGTTTATCGGGCTGGCTACGGATGCCAGCGGCAACCTGTATACGGTCGATCAATCGACCGCAAGCGGCAGTACAAGTTATACAGTCAACGAGTATGCAGCGTCGTCGAACTCTACCGGAGGCGCGGTCACGGCGACCATGCGCACCTTTACTTCCACGGCGATCAACGCGCAGCCGACGGGAATTATGGTGGACAGTAGCGGCAACGTATATGTGATGTTGACCGGAGGGACGCTGCTGCGCTTTACCGCAGGGGCCTCCGGCGCGGCCACGCCGGCGGTGACGCTGTCGGGCCTGACGACCGCAATGGCGACGGACCAGAGCGGAAACCTCTATGTCACGGTCCCCGTTTCGTTGACGGACAGCCACAACATGATTGCCGTGTACGGTGCGGGATATGCGACGGGAACGCTGGCTCTGCGCACGATCATTCCCGCCACTGAGATGAACATTGCGTCGCTTTCAGCCGATGCCAGCGGAAACCTCTATGCCGCTGGCAAGGACAGCAACGGCAATGCTGAGGTAGCGGTCTTCTCGGCCGCCTCAACCGGAACCGCCTCGGCCACGCGTGTCATTGCCGGTTCCAATACCCACCTGATCAATCCGTGGCAGGTCCAGGTGGATGGCGCTGGCAATGTCTTCGTCGGCGACTCGACCACAGGCAGCGTCGGTGGGACAGACGTCGTATACGAATTTGCCTCGACCGCGACCGGCAACGTTTCGCCAACCGCGACAATCACAACTTCAGCGACCTATGCCGTCTCAACCGGAATGGCAATCCACTGATTTTCCTCAGCTTCATGTAATTTTTTGGCATTGTGCAGCACGGGCTGTGCGGGTTTCCGCGCAGCCTTTTCTTTCGCATTGATCGAGGGCTGCCGGTCGTCAACCGACATCCTTCAACTCGCAATCGCCGGCTCTCCACTACAATTCCTCCATGAAGCTCTGCGACCTTGCCGCCTATCTCGGCGCTGCCCTCGATGGCGATCCCAACGCCGAGGTCACCTCCGCCGCCGGCCTGGAAGACGCCCGCCCCGGCCAGCTCGCCTTCGTCGCCAACCCCAAGTACACGCCGCTCGCCCGCACCACCCGCGCCACCGCTGTTCTGGTTGAGCCATCGTTCGGCCCCATCGCCGCTGCAACGCTGCGCATCGCCAATCCCTATCTCGCCTTCGCCCGCGCCCTCGAATTTCTCTATGAAGCCCCGGCCTACGCTCCCGGTATCCATCCCACCGCCGTCATCGCGTCCACCGCGCAGATCGGCGCGCACGCG